>JACZSY010000141.1 GCA_022573975.1 SAR324 cluster bacterium
CCGCCGCGCTGGAATCGGCGCAGGAAGAACTGGTGCGGAAAGAAAAAATGGCCGCGTTGGGTCAACTCACCGCCACGGTGAGCCATGAACTGCGCAATCCCCTGGGCACCATCCGCACCTCGGTGTTTTCCATCATCAAAAAAACCTCCCCGGACAAACTGGGCATCGCCAAATCGCTGGCCCGCATCGACCGCAGCATAACCCGATGTGACAATATCATCAGCGATTTGTTGGATTATACCCGCAATCGTGCTCCAAAGCCGTCGCCCACCGACGTGGACCAATGGATCGCCGAATTGATGAAAGAGCAGGATGTCCCCGATTGGTTGGAGTTGGAGTTTAAGCTGGCCGTGGAAAATCGGCCGGTGGAACTGGACCAGGAGTATATCCGCCGGGCGGTGATCAATCTCTATGACAACGCCAGGCAGGCCCTGGAAGGGGGGAAAGATGGCTCCAACGGCAAAAAACCCAAGATCACCATCGGCGCCAGGATCGAAAAAAAGTGGCTCAAAATCAGTGTGAAGGATACCGGGCCGGGCATGTCCCAGGAGGTGCTGGATAAGATCTTCGAACCCCTGTTCAGTACGAAAACCTATGGCATCGGCCTTGGGTTGGCCACCGTTCGCCAGATCGTGGAAATGAACGGGGGCACAATCTCCATAAAAAGCCGGTTGGGAAAGGGTACTCAGGCCCTGCTGAAGCTGCCTTTGAACCCATCTCCGCCAAAAAAACCGGGGGCCAAATGATCTGGGGAACCCTTTGCATCAAGGACCTCGCCTCAAGCAGCGGAGAATGAAGCTGCACAAAAAAATCATTGCTCCCGATCCCATTCCCGCAGGGCCCGCAAAAGGGCCACCCGCCTGGAAAACCCATCTCCGGAAGGAACGGGACGGCCATCCCAGGCCAGCAATTCCGCGGCGGCCTGCTCGGCCGGCAGATCGGGCCAGGCGCGATCCCTGGCGAAATGCATCCATTTGAGCACCCGGAAACGATCCCACCAGCGCATCATTCTGCCGTGAAAGGTGGCGGGAGAGGCGGTGTTGTTGCGGATTTCCGCCAATCGGCCGGGAAAACCGGCGGTCTCCAGGAACCCGGCCATGACAGCATCCTGGGTGGAAAGAAACGTGGAAAGCCCGGCCGCCCCGGAGCCATGGAGGCCCGGCAGGCCCTCCAGCAACCGCCCCAGACTCCGGTAGCTTTCCGGCGCGGCGGTGGGAAAGGCCTTTGGAAATTCCGTGGGAAAGGCCGCCGGAGAGGACGAAGGCCGGCCGGCCAGCCAATCGGTCATGGCGCGGCCCGTGCCGAATGGCACCCGGTGGGAGCGGCGGGCGGAGGGAATCACAGTCGTGCCCGTCAGCACGGAAAAGCCGCCCAGGGGCATCAGTTTGGCCAGGAAATAAAAATCCTCCGCCGCCTTGCGGCGGTTCATGCCGCCTTGGCGGGCATAGGCATCGGCCCGTACCGCCATCGCCGAACCCACCGTGTGGAAGGCGTGCGGATGGCCGGCCAGCCGCAAACCCGCCACCACGCAGCGCAGGTGCATCTCGTACTGGACGATGCCCTCCCGCTCCCGCCGGCCAGCCCTGCCGCCGGGAGCATGCTCCCAGTCGTGCTCCCAGTCATGCTCGAAGTGCAGCGAACACGCGGGGGTGTCCGGGTGCAGGGTAAAGTGGCGCTCCAGCGCGGTCAGGTAATCCGGCGCGACCCGGCAGTCCGCGTCCAGGCAGGCGATGGGCGCTGAAGGGTTTCCTGCCGCCGCCAGCCGGGCAACCGCCTGGTCCATCCCAAGCTTGCGGGCCAGTCCGACCCCCGCGTGCCGTTTGGGGAGGCCGGGGAAATCCAGCAGATGAAACCGCAGCCGCGCTTCGGAGTGACCTGCCGCCCACTCCCGCGCCCCGGCCACCTGCGCTTCGTGGCGCCGGGCCAGATCCCCCGGAGCATCGCCGGCACGGTTGAAGGCCACGATCACTTCCACCGCGCATGGGGGACGCCGGCAAGCCCACAGATCGGCCAGCGTGGCCGTCAACTCCGGCTCGTCATGGCTGGGGATGACCACCACCAGTCCCAGCCGGTGATGCGGCGGCGCCTGGATCAGCGGTGGATGGAGGGCGCGCCGCCGCAGGTAGGCCCCCAGCGCATCGGCTCCTTTCCCCCGCCGGGGCGCTCCCCCGCCGTTTTTTTGCTGCTGATCGGTCACGCGTCCTGGGTGCATGGGAAACCGGGTATGCTCGAAATTCGACCCCTGTCGTGCTATTCGATGGCGGGCAGGCCGCTTCCCCGCGCCGATGCTGGACACGATGCTGGACACGATGCCGTAAACCATGCCCTAAACCATGCCGGATGCAATTATGCCGGGCGCCGGATCATTATCGGGACCATCGAGATCATGAGCAAGCTTTCACCACAACTGGCAGCGGAGACCGATCCGGCCTGGGCCGGGTACATCCTGGAGCATTTCGACGCGTTTTTGATCGATCACGCCAACTGCGAGCGCAAGGCCTCGGCCCTGGCCATGAGCTTCGTGATCAAATACGCGGACCGCACCCGCATCATTCCACCCCTGATCGCCCTGGCCCAGGAGGAGCTGGTGCATTTCCAGCAGGTGTACGAGGTGATGATCGCGCGCGGGCTGCAGCTGGCTCCGGACCAGAAGGACCCTTACGTCAACGCCCTGCTGGCCCTCTGCCACTCCGGCCGCGAGCGGCGCTTCCTGGACAGGTTGCTGGTTTCCTCCCTGGTGGAAACCCGGGGCGCCGAACGCTTCCGCCTCATTCATCTGGCCCTGGACGACCCCGAACTGAAAAGCTTTTACCGCACCCTCTGGGCCTGTGAGGCCAAGCATGGAAATCAGTTCGCCGAAATGGCGCTGGAATACTTCCCACCCGAACAGGTTTCCGAGCGCCTCGGAGAACTGGTGGCCCGCGAGGCCGAAATCGTGGCGTCCCTTCCCTGGCGCCCCTCCCTGCACTGAACCGCCCGTAATTATCCGGCGCGGCCGGCCCAACCTCCGGCCGGGGATGGGTTGGCATCCCGTCCCATGGGCCGCAACCAGGCGATTTCTTCCCAACCCCCAAGTTCATCTTTAAAAACAGGAAGATGCTTCGCTCCCCCCCCCGGCATGTCCTGGCGCGCGGAATGATGGGATTATTTCAAACGGGGCCACTGCGGCGGCCATCAAAAACGTTGACAAGCGGACGTTCTATCCCTATACTGATAAATTATGTTAAATCATAGTGTTAGAGGTATTTTCGCGTTGAACCAAAACACTATCCGTCTCTGCTCCGGTCGCGGCCGGACGCTTAAAATATGCATGGGAGAGCAAATCCATGCCGATATACGAATACAGTTGTGAGGGCTGCGGAGAGGATTTCGAAGCCCTCCAAAAATTTTCCGATTCCCCGCTGAAGGTTTGCGATTGCGGTAAAGCGGGGAAAGTCACCCGGAAAGTGTCCCTGAGCGCGTTTCACCTGCAAGGAGCGGGATGGTACAAGGACCGCTACGGGTCCAAAAGCAAGGAGAAAGACACCAACGGCAAGAAAGCCGAAGGCGGAACCAAGGAGAAAACGGAGGCCAAGGGCAAGGAGGGCGATGCCTCCAAAAAAAGCGGCGAAACCAGCGCCTCGGGAGCCTCAACGGAAAAAAAAGGCGGTTCCTCCTCCCCGGCCACGACCTGATCCCCGGAGGGTTCGCACACTTTTGGAGGGAACCCGCGACCCGTCCGCGGAAAACCCGCGGCGCCCGCCGGGAGGTCAGCCGCCCTTGCCCACCAGCAGCACCGTGGTGCGGGCGGAGATGCCCTCGGAGCGCCCCAGGGCGCCCAACCCGTCGCAGGTGGTGGCCTTGACGGAAATCTGACTCTCTTCCGCCTCCAACAAACGGGCCAAGTTGGCTCGCATGCCGGGAATGTGCGAGCCGAGGCGGGGCTTTTCGGCGATGATTGTGCAGTCCAGGTTGCCCAGGGTATACCCTTCGGCCCAGACCCGTTTCACGACCCGTTGCAGCAGCAGGGCGCTGTCGATCCCGGCCAATTCCGGCTCGTCGGGAAAAAACGTTCCCATGTCTCCCAGGGCCGAGGCGCCCAGCAGACAATCGGCCACCGCATGATAGAGGACGTCGGCGTCGGAATGACCCAGCAATCCCCGCTCGTAGGGAATGGTCACCCCGCCCAGAATCAACAGGCGCCCTTCCACCAAGGCGTGGACATCGTAGCCGGAACCGATGCGATAGGTTGTCATGAAGGAATCTCCCGGGCAAAGCAATTTTCCGGGGGCGGCGCCCCCGCGCAATTTAAAAAAACCAAAATTATCCATGCCCGGCCGGTCTGCCGGGCATGAAATGACCACCGTATTCCCATAGCGGGCACGCCTCTAGCCGGAGAAAGGACATGACCCTCAAATTGCCCCGCACCACCATCAAGGAACTTGAAGATTTGGTGGATCAACTCACCAAGGACGATCCCCGGAAGCGCGACAAGGCCATGATTCGCCTGACCGATTTCGAGCGCTCCGGCAAGATTCCCCTGGAGGTGTTGATCGAAATGTCACAAAACGATCATCCGCCCCTTTCCATGTACGCCATTTCCGCATTGGGACGCAATGGTCAAACCGAAGCCGTGGACCATTTGATCAAGCTGTTCGGCAAACACAGGCAGTCCCACGTGCTTTTTCTGGAAACCATCATCGATGCCCTGGGGGAAACCAAAAGCCCCAAGGCTTCGGCCCCGCTGTTGGAATTGCTGGGGATCAAAACAGGCCTGGTGAAGCGCCTGCTGGGGCGCCGCTCCAAAAAAGGGGACGAGGAGGGCTCCCAAGCCAAGCAGGCCAAGGAGCATTTCGCCCTGCCCGTCCTCCGGGCCCTGGAGAAAATCCAGGACCCAAAGGCCGCCGAAAAGCTGGGGGAATTCCTGGATCATCCCGATTACCTGGTGCGCTGTCACGCCATTCAGAACATACAGAATTGCAGGCTGACCGGGTTTGCGGCGAAATTGAAGGAAATGTCCGGGAAAGACCAGCACGAGTTGGTGCGGGAATCGGCCGATATCGCCCACGGCTACCTTCAGCCGCTGCCCCCCGAGTTGAACAACTGACGGGCGGTGCGGGGGGGGTTGTTCCTGGGAAGAATCTCCGCCCTCACCCAATCCACCATCCTCCGCCCATACCCCCCAAATCGCGCCCTCCGGGGACGGTTATCGAATGGGCGTCATGGCGCAACGAATGCCCACATCCTGCCAGGCGTGGAAGGGCTTGCTGGACCCCCGGTAGGACGAGGTGGCCTTGCGGAATGTGGTGGCCCAGGAGCCTCCGCGCACCACCCGTTCGGAGCCGAAGCGCGGATTGGAGGCCCGGGAATTTCCACGGTATGGGGCGAACCGGTCCTGCACCCATTCCCGCACGTTCCCGGCCAGGTGCTTGACCCGGTAGGGACTTTGGTCGCGGGTGGGCAAACTCACCGCCACGGTGGAGTTCCTGCCCGATTCGCGCGTGACCGTGAACCCGGGTGAAAAGGTGCTGTTGCCCCAGGGATAAACCGCCCCCGAGGCGCCCCGGGCGGCCTTTTCCCATTCCTGCTCGGAGGGCAGGCGCTTGCCCACGAATTTGCAAAACCGCTTGGCATCCTCCCAGGACACACCCACCACCGGATGATCGGCGCGTCCGGATGGAAACCGGCCCTTGTTCCAGCCCTGCGGGCGGCTATAGCGGCGGTCGGTGACGAACTTGAGGTATTCGGCATTGGTGACCTCGGTCTCGTCGATGAAATAGGCGGGCAGATGAATCCTCAGCATTGGCTGGGACTCTCGCGGGCCGCTGTTGGCGCCCATCAGAAACGCCCCGGGGGGGATGAAAATCATTCCCGCGGGCCTGGAGATTCCACCCTCCTGGCTGAGGGAAACGGCGCCGAGGGCTTTGATTTTGATCAGGTCGGCCCAGATGATCACGCCATTGAAAATGTTCATCATTTTCAACGAGGCCAGGTAGGACCCATCGGCTTTTCGCTTGATGCCCCCATAGATGAAGGCATCCACGCCGTACAATTCACCCAGCCGTTTCGCGCTTTTCTGGTCAATGAAGACGGACTGGTTGAGCATTTGTTCCTTCGTGATCAGCTTGATGTTTTCCCGATCGATCACCTGGAACCTCCGGGCCTTGGTGATGGCCACGGAAAGGTAATCCATCAGCATCCTGGGAGAAAGGTCGTTGCTGGTTTTCAGGTTCCAGAAGCTGATCAGGCGAATGCGCGCCTTCTTGATTTCGCTCAAGTCCTTGTCCAACGACTCCACCAATCCCCGGCCAAGGGACTGCATCAGCTGGGTGCCGGGAGAACTATCGGTGAGGGGAAATATATCGGCCCAGACAATCGCGGAATTTTGCACATCGATGCCCTTGAGCACCAGCGCGTCGTCGTAAAAGGTGCCGTAAATGAAAAGATCCACCCCCATCAGCTTCCCCAACAGCTGGTACTTGTCCGCCGACACGAAATCGGAAAGCTGGATTTTCTGCTCCGCCAGGATCAGTTCCAGCTTGGAACGGTCCACCACCTGGAGACGGCGGCCGCGAACGATCTTGATATTGGTGAAATCGATCAGCTCACGGACGTCGAAGGAGGTTTTTCCCGGCAGGATGCGCGAGATGGCCACCGTCCTGAACCTGGGACTGGTGAGATTGGTTTTCAGGGAATTGGCGATGCGTTCCGCCAGTTCTTCCGTATCGATGACCGCCAGCGCGGTGCGCGGCGGGAGTGAAAGCAAAACCAGCAAGGGCAATAACAGGAAGATTCCGCGTGATCGGCATTTCATGAAGCCCCCGCATCAACCGTGGCGTTTCAGGTTGGCGTTTCAGGTTGGTGTTTCTTTCGTGGTGTTTCTATTGGTGAACCGTCAGGTCCACGGAAACGACTTTTGACACCCCGGCTTCCTCCATGGTCACGCCGTAGAGTTGATCCGCCACCTCCATGGTGCGTTTGTTATGCGTGATTATAATAAATTGCGATTGATCTGTCATGCTTTGAATGATCCGGTTGAAGCGGGTCACGTTGACGTCGTCCAGGGGGGCGTCCACCTCGTCCAGGAAGCAGAAGGGGCTGGGCTTGTGAAGGAAGAAGGAGAAAATCAGGGAAATGGCCGTCAAGGCCTTCTCGCCGCCGGAAAGCAGGTTGATGCTTTGCAGTTTCTTCCCCGGCGGTTGCGCCACGATTTCCACGCCGGCCAACAGGGGATCGTCCGAATCGGTGAGCACCAGCTTGGCCTCGCCGCCGGAGAATATCTCGGGAAAGAGGCGCTGGAAAATCTTGTTGACCGCCTCGAAAGTTTCCTGGAAACGCCGCCTGGATTCGGTATTCATCCGCCGGATGGAGCGCTCCAGGTTTTCGATGGAGGATTCCAGGTCGGCTTTCTGTCCGCTCAGGAATTCCATTCGTTCCTCCAGGGCCTCGTATTCCTCCGGCGCGCCCAGGTTGACCCCTTCCATGCGCTGCAACCTGCTCCTGGCCGATAAGAGCCGTTTTTCCATCTCCTTCTCATCCCCGCTTTCCACAGGCTCCGGGGCCTGGGGCAGCGCCGCCAGCTCGCCGGCGAATTGTTCCAGCCGGGTGCGTTCCTGGGCCAGCGCCATTTCCATTTTATGGTTCCGGGCCTGGCTTGTTTCGAGCCGGGTCCGTTCGCGTCCCACCTTTTCCCCGATGGCGCGTTGGGCCCCGGCGAGTTTGTCGAAAGCCTCGCGCCGCTCGCGTTCCACGCCCCGCAGGCCCTCCAGCGACTGGTGATGCGCATCCAGCCCATTGGTGAGAGCGGCGATGGCGTCGAGGGCGCTTTGTTCCTTTTCCTGCTGCCTTTCCACGCCCGTGCCGGTTTCGGCCAACTTGGCGTTGGTGGCCTCGTTTTCCAGTTCCAGGTCCTCCAGGCGCGCCCGCCTGCTTTCCAGTTGGGAGAGCACCCGGCTGTGTTCGACCTTGCTGCCGGTGAGCGTGTTTGAAACGTCCTCCAGGCGCCGCCGGGCCTGCTCCTCCTCTTCGCGCAGGCCGGCCATCCCCTGTTGCAGCCGTTCGCGGGTTTCGCGCCATTTCGCCGTGTCCGCCTTCAAGTCCTCCTGCTGGGCGCGGCATCGTTCCAGTTCTTCATGGAAATGGCCGGCCTCCGCCACGGCCAGTTTGATGGCCTGTTCCAGGCGTTCGGCCTCCCGGTTTTGATGGCCGATTTCCTGTTCCATTTCCTTGCATTCCAACGCGCGTTCGGCCAGCAGGGCCTCTTCATTCGTTTTTTGTTCGCGCAGAATTTCGATTTCTCCGGTCAGCACGGCGCCTTCGTGCTGAAGGATTTTCCAGCGGCGATCTATTTTTTCCGCCTCCGCGGTGAGCGTGGCGATTTCCGCGCGGCGCCGCAATATTCCGGCGCCGGGTTCGGCGGCGCGGCCCAGGGTCACCCGCGCCAAGGCATCCACGTGCACCGCTCCGTCGCGGGAAAGCCACTCCCGGCCTCCTTCCACGGATGGAGAACGGACATGCTGGGATAGAACCTCCCGCGGCGTCCCTTGCGGAAGGAGCATGGTGGCGCCGAAAAGATGGTCCACGAGGGTTTCCATCCCGGCGGCGGCGCTCAGCAGCGCGGCCAGGGTCTCCGGCGGGCCGCCGGAGACAGCGGAATCGGCCTCCCGCGGGCCGCCGGAGACAGCGGAACCGGCCTTTGGCTCCGGCAGGAGGGATGCGAGGGCGTCCAGGGGCAGAAAGGCGATGCCGCCCAGCCCCAGCGTCTCCAACTGCCCGGCCAGCCCCGGCAGCGCCTCGGAGCGTTCTATGACGATCAACGCCAGGTGGGGCGCCAGGAAATCCCCCGCCCATTCCGCCACGTCCCCCGGCACGGTCATCAGGTTCGCCAGGGGCCCCACGATGCCCAAGGCGCTCCGCTGCTCCGGATGGTCATCGGCCCAGGTCAAAAATTCGCGCACCGCCTCCCCGAATCCCTCATAACCGGACTCGATGTCCTCCAGGGTCTCCAGCCGGGAGCGGCATTCCATCCTTTCCCGCTCGCAGGCCGCGGCCGCTTCCCGGTGGGCCGCCAGGGCTTCCTCGCCGGCGGGGAGCTTGGCATTCAGCCCGCGCAATCGCTCCTGCGAGGCGGCCAGTCCGGCCTCGGCCTCACCGGCCTTGGCTTGGCGCGCCTTGAGGCCGGCGCGGGCCGCGTCCTGCTCGGCTTCGAGACCCCGGATGCGTTCGGCCAGTCCCAGTTCCCGCCGCTCATCGCCGGCCAGCCTTTCCTCCAGGAATCGTTGTTGGGTTTCGTTGCCGCTGAGATGGGTTTCGCATTCCAGCAGTTCATCGCGCCAGTTGTTGAGATTTTCCGAAAACACCCTGGCTTCGCCCTGGCGTTCCTGATGAAGGTTCTCCAGGCGCACCGCGTCCTGGCAGAGGGTATCTTCCTTTTCCGCCAGCGCGGCGGCCTCTTCGCGGTGTTGGGAAAGCAGGGCGGAGAGTTCTTCCCCGCGCCGGGTCAGATCGCCCCGGGTTTGCTCCAGTTGTTTGTACCAGGCACGCACGTTTTCCAGGCTTTGCCGTTGCAGGGCCAGCGTGGTTTCGTCCCGTTGGATGGTTTGTTCCTGCCGATAGATGGCGCCGCGGCTTTCGCGGAGGTGTTGTTCGCCCGTGGTTTGGTCGACGCTCAGCTCTTCCTGGCCGGCCAGCAGCGCCGCCATGGCCTGTTCCAGCCCCGAGGCCTCTTCGCGCAGGGTCTGCAACTGAGCTTCCACCCCGGTGCAGATTTCGAGGCTGGCGTCATGGCGAAACCGCACCAGCGACCCGTGCAGCGAGGCCACCTCGCTCTGAAGTCCGCGGAATTCGCGGGCGGTTTCCATCTGCGCGCGCAACTGGCCTTCCTGGCGGGTCAGTTCGCCCAGCACGTCCTCCACCCGCAACAAGTTCTGGCGGGTCTGTTCGAGCTTCTTTTCGGCGGCCACGCGCTTGGTCTTGTAGCGCACGATTCCGGCCGCTTCTTCCATGTAGCCCCTGCGCTCGGCGGGAGACGCGCTGATAAATTCCTCCACCCGCCCCTGCTCCACGATGGAATAGGACCGCCCCGCCACGCCGGTGTCCATCACCAGCTCGCGGATATCCATCAGGCGGCAGGGAAACTTGTTGATCAGGTACTCCGAATCGCCAGAGCGATAGAGGCGCCGGGTGACGGAAATCTCGTTGAAATCGTTGTATTTATCCAGGGCGGTGCGGTCCGAGTTGTCGAACAACAGGGTCACCTCGGCCCGTCCCACCGGCTTGCGGCTGGAGGAGCCGGAGAAAATCACGTCGGACATGCTGCCGCCGCGCATGGTCTTGGGGCTTTGCTCGCCCAGTGCCCAGCGAACCGCGTCCACCACGTTGCTCTTGCCGCACCCGTTGGGGCCGACAACCATGGTGATGCCGTGTTGCTTGAAGGTGAACTCGGAACTGTCGCAGAAAGATTTAAAGCCGTTCAGCCTGACTTGTTTCAGCCTCATGGTGCTCCATGCCAAGGAAAGGGCCTTCCTGGCCCTCTGTTAAAATTCTGTTGACGGTGTTGGATGTTCGTCTTCGCAAATTCGCGGTTTGATGAACCCTCGCGGATGGGACGGGGCCGTCCGGCGGCGAGGTTTGAAACGGCGTCGCCCGTGGCCCACACCGGCAGGGTATCCGGGGCGGCCCCCAAAGATCAAGGGGCAATCGCGGGGAGGGTGGGGCATTCCGAAACAGTATGGTAAATTTTCATTTCCCCGATATGGCGGGGTGGATGCCTGGAATCCACCCATTTTGGATTTAATTTTCCGCACCCTCGATGAGCCCGTTGGTAATTGCCCATGCTCGCCAATCGAGTTGTTCCGTCGCCACCACTGCCAGCTCGTTATCC
>JACZSY010000378.1 GCA_022573975.1 SAR324 cluster bacterium
CCTCTCCGGTCTATACAGTGCACGGGGAGGGGAGGAGCCTGCCCACTGTATTTTGGCGGGTAGGCGGAGGGAGTGGGGTCTTCCCGCGAAAACTACCTGCTCCAGGAGGCGGAAGCCCACGCCCGAATCCCCACCCCGCCCTTCGGGCACCCCTCCCCATCAAATGGGGAGGGGAAAAGCATCGTATTTACAATGATATAGGCAATAGAGTCACCCTTCCCCCGGTGATTTTTTACAGCCCAATGGGGAAGGGCGGGGGATGGGGATTCCCCTGTAAAACCCTGCGAAAATTTACTGACTTCCAACACCCCATTGGGGCGGTACCCGGCAGCCCCCCGCCGCTCATTTGGTTCCGTAGAGCCGGTCCCCGGCATCGCCCAATCCGGGGACGATGTAGGCCTGCTCGTCGAGATGCGAATCCAGCGAGGCGCCATAGACCGGCACATCGGGATGGCGTTGCTGGAAGGTGGTCATGCCCTCAGGAGCGATCACCAGGGCCAGCATCACGATGCGCTCCGGCGCCGCCCCCCGCTCGATGAGCACGCTCACCGCATGGGCCGCGGAATTGCCGGTGGCCAGCATGGGATCGGTGAGAATGAACATGCGGTCCCTGGGGTCGGGGAGTTTGACCAGATATTCCACCGGTTGCTTGGTTTCCTCGTCCCGGTACAGCCCGATGCTGCCCATCCGGGCCGAGGGCATCAGTTCCAGCAACCCTTCGGCCATGCCCGTGCCCGCGCGCAAAATGGGCACGATCACCGGCTTGCGTCCGCCCAGGATCTGGCCTTCCATACCGGTCAGCGGCGTTTCGATGCGGCGGGTGGTCAGCGAAAAGCCCCGCGTCACCTCATAGCCCATCAGCAAGGCCACTTCCCGCATCAATTGCCGGAAATGATTGGTGGGAGTGGTGCGGTCGCGCATCAGGGTCAGCTTATGCTGGATCAGGGGGTGATCCAGAATGTGCAGGTTGGGAAACCGCGCGGGCTCGTTCATGGCATTCCTTCGTTCATGGCATTGCTTTTCCCCCGCCCAGGGCGGGCCGGAAAACGAGGCGCCCGGCGATCCCCGTACTGGGGGGTGTTCAGTGGGTGGGGCGCTTTTCTACGGCGTCGCCACGGTATCGCCACGGTATCGCGCGGGGCGCGCCTTGACTTTTACCGGCGGATTCATAGGGTTGGTAAACCGCGCCCGCCGATGAGACCGCACCGGCTGGTGAAACCGCATCGGGTTGTTAAACTTTGTGGTGTTGTGAAACGATCTCCTTCGCTCGGATGTTTCACTCGGTGGTTGGCCAATCACACAATTCTATCACTTTTGAGGATGGGCATGAAGGCATTGCGAATTCACGGATATGGCGGGCCGGAGGTTTTGCGCTATGAAGACGCACCCGACCCGGAACCCGGCCACGGCGAGGTGATCGTCCGTGTGCGGGCCTGCGGGATGAATCACCTGGACCTGGATTTGCGCGACGGGAGCTCGCGGATTCCGCTGGAACTGCCGTTCATTCCCGGCCTCGAACCCGCCGGGGAGGTGGAGGCCCTGGGCCCTGGTGTTTCCGGGGTGAAGGTGGGCGATCGGGTCGCCCCGACGTTCTATTACGTGTGCGGGCACTGTCCCCAATGCAAGGCGGGCCGGGAAAACCTGTGCGCCAACAACCAGATGTTCGGGGTCACCCGCCCCGGAGGATATGCGGAACGGGTCGTGGCGCCGGCCAGCACCCTGTTGAAACTCGCCGATCACGTGTCCTTCGACCAGGCGGCCGCCACCCAGGTGGCCTTCGGCACAGCCTTTCACATGCTGATCGGGCGGGCCAAGGCACAGGCCGGCGAGACCGTGCTGGTGCAGGCGGCGGGCAGTGGGATCGGCAGCGCGGCGGTGCAGATCGCCAGCCAACTGGGGCTGCGCATCATCGCCACCGCCGGATCGCAAGCCAAGCTGGAGCAGGCCCTGGCCATGGGCGCACAGCACGCCATCAATTACCGCGACGAGGCTTTCCTGCCCCGGGTGATGGAAATCACCGCCGGAAAAGGTGTGGATATCGTGTTCGAACACGTGGGGGGAGAGGTGTTCACCAATTCGGTGGCGGCCCTGGCCATCGGCGGGCGGCTGGTGACTTGCGGCGCCCATGCCGGGGAAGTGACCAGCATCGACATCATCGAATTGTTCCGCAAGGAAGCCTCGGTGCTCGGCTCCTACACCACCTCCATGCTGGAGTTGCGGCAGGTGATGCTGCTGGTGGAGTTGGGGAAGCTGAAACCGGTGATTCACCGCGCCCTGCCCCTGGCCGAGGGCGCCCAGGCGCACAAAATCCTCGCCAACCGGGAACATTTCGGCAAGGTGGTGCTCAATCCCTGACCGTCCCGGAATTCACCGGATGCAGGAAAGCAAACCCCGCCAGACAACGGCGGGGCATTGGTTTTCCTTTACCCGCGATAACCCCTCGCTCGATGCGCCGGACGGGAGCGAAGACTGCCACGGAGCGGGAATCCGCGCACCGGGGGTCACAGGTTACCTGTTCTTGTTCTCCGCACTATGCCGGTTCTTTAACTGCCGCATCTGGTTTTGGTGATTAGCTTGTTGCTGTCTTAAATTCCGCCTGTACCTTTTCTTGGCTTTCCTTTTTTTGAAGGGGTTTCTCGACTTCCGGGCTCCCCTTGTACTCCTTTCCAGATTTGCGTTTTCATTGTTTTGCCGCCGTTTCAGTGCCCTTTGTTCCTGAAGTTGCGCCTGGGTGAATTGACCCGGGCCGAGCCGCCGCGCCGGGTGTGTGGTAGGTGTCCGACCACATGGAATCGACATCGGCGAACTGTTCGAGCCGTTCCGGGTATCGCTTGAGCGCGGCGGCAACATAATCGTTGTTGTCGAAGTTTCGAAATATCTGGGCGCATACGATCGTCGCCCGGTCGACACCGTTTGCGTCCATCTGGTGGATCAGTTGTTCGACCGCGCCGTGGTTCTCGGGGTCGGGGACGGGAGGCAGATATGGCCAGTACGCCCAGGAGTGGCAATGTGAATCGATAATCATCAGGCAAGCATGGTTACCGATTTTCCTCCAAAAGGCCAGTGTTTATCGCCAGAAAATTCCAGGAAATCATGTTATTTCGCAGGT
>JACZSY010000142.1 GCA_022573975.1 SAR324 cluster bacterium
CTGTGTCTGAAAAGTGGAGGTTGTGTGCCTCTGGCGGCCAAGGGGTTTCACCCCTTGGAACCCTGACCAACTTTAAAAAGTTGGATCAAACTTCTTGGTGAAATATTGATTGCAGAGGGACTATTTAATCAAACCGCCCGTTAAAAAGTTTGCTGCAGTTATTCAAAACTGCCCCCGGAGGGTAGGGGTTTTGGGACAACGTCCCCATTTTTTAGGGTTTTCAGACCCAGCCTAATCCGAGGCGGCCTTCAGCCGGGCCTTGCGCCGTTTCAGGTAGGCGATGAGGTAGGGCAGCGTAATGGAAATGAACAGGAAGGCCCAAAGGATATTTCCCAAATCCGAGGAGAACAGCACCATCGGGTCTCCCTCGGCGATCCGCAGCGCCCGGATATAGTTTTCCTCCACCAACGGCCCCAGCACGATGCCGATCAGGATGGCGGCCGATTTTTTGTTCCTTGTTGGACATGACACAGTCTCCCGTTCAATAATTGGTGGTCGTAATTTCCGGGCCGGGATGGAAAAACGGATCGTTTGGGCAGGGTTTGTTCCATCCACCCCGGAAATGGGCCATGGGCCAAACCGCTGGCCTTTTCCATGGCCGGCGCCCGGCTGGGCCGTAGCAAAATAAAACACGGCGCGAAAAGATGCTACAAAAAACGGTGCATGGTTTAATGTCAAAACTTCGGGCCATCCGGATACTCCCGTATCCCATCGTGTTTATCAAGGGGCCGCTGGCCGGCAGGGAATCCCACTGTCCCGTATTTGGAACTGGCGGGTAAATCATGGCCTGGCAGGCAGGAAAAACCCAGGGGGTGACAGCATAACCAGGACCGCGCCGCCATGACAGCACAGACTTTGCTCTATATGGACTATAAAAGTCCCTACGCCTATCTGGCCAAGCAGCCGGCCTACGATCTGGAGGCCGAGTTCGGGTTCGAGTTCGACTGGCGGCCCTATACCCTGGACATCCCGAACTATCTGGGGAGCGCCCGCCTGGGAGACGATGGGGCCGTGATCGAGGAAAACCGCACGCCCCATCAATGGCGCCGGGTGCGCTACAGCTATATGGATGTCCGCCGCCATGCCAACCGGCAGGGACTGACCATCCGCGGACCCCGGAAGATCTGGGATTCCTCCCTGGCGCAGATCGGGATGTTGTATGCCCAAACCCAGGGGCGCGATCGGTTCCGCCGCTATAACGACCTGGTGTTCGAGCGCTTCTGGAAGCGGGAGTTGGACATAGAAAACGCGGACGCCGTGCTTGCCATACTGGAGGAAGCCGGATGCGCCTCCGCGGGATTCCCCGGCTACAGCGAGGGGGCCGGGAGGGAAGAACACGCCCGAATCCTCGCCGAAGCGGAGGAAATGGGAATTTTCGGGGTGCCCACCTTCGTGATCGGCGGGGAACTGTTCTGGGGGCGGGAGCATCTGGAGTCGATTCGCGGCCGTCTCGGCGGGAGTGGGTGATGGCCGGTGAAAAGGTGCTCCGCTTGCTTGGGATTCCAGGTGGGTATCGCCATGAAAACCCTGTCCAGACCGAATTTTTTTCATGCGGGTCCATTCCCCGCCGCTTGTGGCGAAAAAAAGAAGCCGGAGGGGTCGCCCCTTGCCGCCTGGGGCGAGGCCGTTCATTCCATCCCCCGGCGGGGTTGCCGTTTGGCGGAGCGGGTTTTTCAAATAGTTATTGTCATTCCGGCCAGAGTCGTGCGTATTTAACGGAAAATCCCGCGAATTAGAGATGGATCGAATGGATCGCGAACCGGCGATGCGGGGCACCCCGCGCCATGCGCCGAACCCATGTGAAGGATCGTAACCGATGAGAAAGGAACGCTGGGGCGTGCTGGTGTGTTCGTGCGAGGGAGAACTGCGGCCGGATGTGGAGCGGCTCTCCAGGATCGCTCCGCTGGTGGCCGTCACCGCGCATCCCCGCGAGGGCGCCGCCGGTTTCGCCCAACAGGCCAAGGAAGAGGGAGTGACCCGGGTGATGGTGGGCTGCTGCCTGGGGGCGGAGCCATACGAGGACGCCTTCCGCGAGGCGGGAATCTATGCCCAAATTCATCACCTGGATTCGAAACGCTTGTGCTATCTGCCCCACCGGGATGCCGGGCAGGCCAACGAGAAGGCGGCCAGGATGCTGCGGGGCGCCATGCTCGCGGCGGAGCGGGCGGGAGACGTGCTGGAAAATCCCCTGGAGGTCGGCGCCCGCATCGTTGTCGTCACCGATCACCCGGACGGTTTGGCGGTGGCCAGGCGGCTGGGAAAGGTGGGGGCCGTGGCGCTGGTGGCGGAAGGCCCGCCCGGCTCTTTGGAGGGCGCGCCGGCCAAAAATGTGAATTGGGCCAGGCTGACCGGTGTTTCGGGGCGGTTGGGGGCCTTGACCGTTGCGCTGGCCCCGTTTCCCGCCAACGGGGAGGAACCGCCGGAAAAAACCCTTCAGGCCGACCAGGTCGTGGTGGTGCGCGAAGGCCCCCCGCCGGCGTTGCGGGCGCGCACCGGTTTGCACATCTTGGGCGCCCCCCTGGAAGTGGAACTGGACCAGTTGGCCTCCCAGGTATCGGATATCACCGGCAGCTTCCTCAAGCCCGAGCACATTTCATACGACCAGGACATCTGCGCCGGGGGATATGCTCAGCACGAGACCTGCGGGCGGTGCATCCAATTTTGCCCCTACGAGGCGATTTCGAGGGACCCCGCCAACCCTCTGCGGATGGTGTTCGACCATTTCGCCTGCGAGGGTTGCGGCGCCTGCACATCGGCCTGCCCCACCGGGGCGGCCGCCTTCACCGATCCCAACCCGGCCCAGGTCTACAATCGCATGGCGGGCATGCTGTCCGATTTCAACGCGGGAGACGCACCCCCCCCGGCGCCGGTGATCGCCTTCCACTGCCCGGAGCAGGGGGCCGCGGCACTGGAGGCAGCCGGGCGCCAACAGATGGACTCCGACGCCGCTGCTTCCGGTTTCATGGCCTACGATGCGGGCATCTTGCCGGTGGAAGTGCCCTGCCTCCGCTTCGTGTCCATGCCCCTGATGATGGGGGCCTTCAGGATGGGCGCCGCCGGCGTCGCCCTGTTGGGTTGCGAGGACTGTCCCCATGGGGAGCGCGAGTTGTTGTTGGGCGAATTGGAGCTGACGGGCCGAATCCTCGAGGCTTTCAAGATGGGGAAGGAGCGCGTCAGGCTGATGACCGGAAACCCGGACACCCTGGCCGAGGCCATGGGCGCGCTGGACACCTTCGCCAGGGGACTCGAGCCCGGGCCGGTGCGCTACCAGGGGCGGAGTTATCACACGGGCACCACCCGCGAAAACCTGGCCGACGCCCTGGGCGCCTTGATGGAGGCCACGGGAGAGCAACCCGGCGGGCTGGCCATGAAGGGAGGCGAGCCTTTCGCCCTGCCCGATGTCCGGGAGGAGGGCTGCACGCTGTGCCGCTCCTGCGCCAATGTCTGCCCCACCCACGCCTTCCGCTTCGATGAGGAAAAGCAGACCCTCTCGCTCAAGCATATCGAATGCGTGGCCTGCGGGTTGTGCGAGACGGTCTGCCCGGAGAAGGTGATCACTTTGCGCCCGGAACTCCATCTGGAGCGCGAGGCCCTCGAATGGCGGGTGGTGGTCGAGGACGAAATGGTTCGCTGTGCGCGTTGCGACAAGCCATACATCAACAAGAAGGCGCTGGAGGCGGTGGAAGGACGGGTGCTGGATCTAAAATCGTTGCTGGATACCTTCCATGGCAACCGCCGCGGGTTGCTGCGGATGTGTCCCGATTGCCGCGCCGTGAATGCGATTTTCGAGGTGGAGCGGGGCTGGGAACCCTGAATCGAACACCTGCCCCCCGCAAGCGATTCCTGGCGATGGAAAATGGCCTCACGAAAGCCCAAGAACCGGGAGTATTCCAATGATGTATGAAGGACGCCGCCGGAACCGCGGACGCAAGAAAAAAAGGAGAAAGGGCAAGGAATTCATGGATGCGGCCCTGGACGCCTTTATCCGGGACCAGGCCTTGGGGAAATGGCGTGAGGTGGACGGATTGGTTGGCGGAGCCAACATCGATTGGGAACAGGCGGTGGGGAGTTCGGCCGATTTTCCGGAAAAAGGGCCCTACCACCCACTGTGGCGCCGGTGGTGGCAAGAGCGGGTGATGGACCAAATGGGCGGCACCGAAAAACATCTCATGGCCCTCATTGAAGAGGCCGTGCGGGGGGCCGTATTGGAGGAACGCCAGGAACGGAAAGACCGGCACGATGCGCTCCTCGAGGACAGCGCCTCCTACAAGAAGTTCATTTCCCGGGCCATGGAACAATTACTTTTCGAGTCATCCGGCGAAATCGAGGATTTTGAATAGAGGAAAGCATGATCGGCGACAAGGAACTGTGCGTGCTGCGCCAAAAATATTACAGCCTGTTGGTGCGCCTGTTTTGGAAGGAACCGGAGCAGGATTTTATTCTTTCCCTGCGGGAAGGAATGGCCGAACGGGTGGACTGGGCATCCCAGGTCTCTCCCACCATGGCGGAGGGTTGGGAGGCCATCGGACGTTTCATCGCCGGCAAGGACGTGGGATCGGTGGCCGACGAGTTTACGGAACTGTTCCTGGGCCCGCACCAGGTCGACATCATCCCCTATGAATCCTATTACCTGACGGGAAGCCTGTTTCGCGCGCCTCTGATCGAGGTGCGGGGGTTCATGAAAAAAATCGGCCTGGAAAAACTGCGGGAGCAAATATCCGAACCGGAAGACATTCTCCCTTTCGAACTGGAAATTTTAAATTGGCTTGTTTCCAAACAGAATAATACGGACGATTTGGAGGAAGAGGAAAAATGGCTGGATTTTCAAACCGAGTTCCTCAAAAAGCATTTGTTGGTATGGGCGCCCACTTGCGCCCAGGACATCCAAGCGGCCGGGCATTCGGACTTTTACCGGGGGGCCGCCCTGGTTCTGCTGGGGTTTTTGGAAATGGAAAGGCTGCTTTTCAAGGACCGGGGCCAGGAAAAGATCGAAACCCTCGATGCCGCCCGCGCACGGTACGGGAGCGAGGGAAAATGGAAAGGGCCCCTTTTCGATCCAAAACCGCCACCGGGGAAATCGGAATTGATTGAAAACTAAGGCAAATCCGGGTCTTCCGCGGCTGCCGCCAAGTCGAGCTGGCCAACGGGCCGCGGAATAAAATCCGCCGCGCCATGAAATCCATCGGGGGAAACGGGCCTGATAACACACAGAGGTTCATTCTTCACCGTCAAGGGCCACAATCAATCCCCAAAACGGCCCCGGACGAGGGGGTTTGAAAAGGGTCTGAAATCCATTGCCCGGCCGGCGGTTGGGGGGCCAAAACCAATTCTTGACTAACACGATCCGCCTATGTTATCGAACATCATTCTTTAAAAGGAATCCTCCCGCCAATCCCAGCGAAAGGGAGGTTTGCGATAGAATTCTTTACATTCGGTTGTTGCAGGAAATTTTTCCCGAATAAACCGGCCCCTGGTCTTCGACGGGGTGCGCGAATGCTCGTTTAACCGACTTGGGAGAGGTGAACGCCATGGTGGAAGGAACAATCAGCACAATCGATTTCAAGAACCGGCAAGCGGTGATCCTGGAGGAAAACGGGAGGAAACTCACCGTGCATTTTCCGGAAAATGTCAGCATCGAGGTACAGGAACTCGAAACCGTGGGAACGGTTAGTGGAGAGTTGGAAGATCTGGATGTCGGCTATCTGGTTGAATTGGAGGTGGGCGAAAGTCATTCCGATGGTTCATGCACCTGTACGTCGCTGGTTAGCATCAGTTGAGAGAGACCGACGCCTTTTTTTCAAAGTGAACCAAAATGGCTGGGGAATGGGGGCTGGTGGTACTTGAAAGGCCGAAACCGTCAACACTTCAAGGGGATGAAGGATTAAAACTATGGATAAAAACACGCAAGCGAACGGACCTAGCCGGCGAAAATTCCTGGTTGGAATGTTAACCGGCGCGGGGGTGGCGACCATCGCCGCGGCCGCCGTTGGCAAAAATGGAGAAAAATCCGCAACCTCGGATGCGACACCCACCGGCCCGATCCTGTACCGCAGAACGGCCGAGACCGAACGCTATTACAAAACCCTGTACACCTAAACCCGCCTTTCAGGAGAATGCGATCATGGAACTGAGAAGGGTGACACAAGGCGAAAGCCAAAATGCCGGTCATTCCTGGTTGGGCAAGTTGAACGCCAGGATAGACAGGAGGAAGTTCCTGGGAGCGGCCGGGTTGGGAATCGGCCTTGCCTCCGTGGGGGCGACCTTGGTGCGGGAAGCCAAAGCCGTAACAACGCTGGCGCCCGGCGAAACCACACAGATCAAAACCATCTGCGGCAACTGCGCGGTGGGCTGCGGGTTCATCGGCGAGGTGCAGGAAGGCGTGTGGGTGAGCCAGGAACCCTGGTTCGAGCACCCGATCAACCAAGGGAGCCTGTGCTCCAAAGGCGCGGCGGCGCGCGAGCACGTCATCAGCGAAAAACGTCTTCGCTTTCCGATGAAGAAGGAAGGCGGCAAGTGGGTAAAACTCTCTTGGGACCAGGCCCTGGACGAAATCAGCGCCAAGCTTTTGGAAATCCGTAAGAAGGACGGACCCGATGCCCTGATGATCCTCGGTTCGGCCCACCACACCAACGAGGCGGCCTACGCCTTGCGGAAATTCGCGGCTTTCTGGGGGTCGAACAACATCGACCATCAGGCCCGGATTTGCCATTCCACCACCGTGGCCGGGTTGGCCAATGTGTGGGGCTATGGAGCGATGACCAACTCCATGAACGATATCCGCAACGCCAGGAGCATCCTCATCATCGGTGAAAACGTGTGCACCTCGCATCCCATCGCGATGCAGCACATTCTCATCGCCAAGGAAGTCAATGGAGCCAAGGTGATCGTGGCGGACCCCCGGTTTTCGCAAACCGCGGCCTTCGCCCATCAACACATCCGCCTCCGCTCCGGTACCGACGTGGCCTTTATTTACGGCTTGGTGAACGTCATTCTGGCCAAAGGCTGGGAAGACAAAAAAATGATCCGGGATCGCACGTACGGTTTCTCGGACCTGAAAAAAGAGCTGAAACGCTACGATCTCAAAACCGTGTCCGACATCACCGGGGTGCCGATCAAGGAAATTGAGCGGGTAGCGAAGACGCTGGCCGAAAACCGGCCCGGAACGGTGATTTGGGCCATGGGCGGCACGCAGCACTCCAATGGAACTTCCGTCACGCGTTCCTATTGCGTGTTGCAGTTGGTGCTCGGCAACATGGGAGTTCCCGGAGGGGGCACCAACGTGTTCCGCGGTCACGACAATGTGCAAGGCGCCACGGACCTGGGCGTTCTGTCCAACACCCTGCCCGGTTATTACGGGTTGAGTCCGAACGGGGCCTTCAAACACTGGGCCAACGTCTGGGGCGTGGAGCACGACTGGATCAAGTCCCGCTTCGCCAATGAGAAAATGAATGGCAAGGTCGGATTCACGGTGGCCCGCTGGTACGAGGGGGTGCTGATGGATTCCGAGGAGCTGGGCCAGGAACAAAATGTCAAGGCGGTTTTCTACTGGGGACACGCCTCCAATTGCGAGTCCCAGATGGACCGGGTCAAAAAGGCGTTGGAAAAGGTGGAACTGCTGGTGGACATCGATCCTTTCGTGACCACCACTTCCGTCATGCCGGACCGTCCCGATGGCGTTTACATCCTGCCCGCGGCCACCGTGTACGAGCAATCCGCCTCGGTGACCAACTCCAATCGGGATATCCAGTGGCGCAACAAAATCGTCGACCCGATGTGGGAGAGCAAGACGGACCTGGATATCATCATCCGGCTGGCAAACAAACTCGGCTTCGGCACGGAGTTCACCAAGAGCGGTGGCCACATCAACAAGGCCTGGAATACCTCCGACCCCGAAAAACTGGTGGAAGATATTGTCGCCGAATGGAATATGGGCATGCGCACCATCGGCATGGTCGGCCAGACCGTGAAGCGCATGAAACGCCAGCAAAGGTTGGCCCATACCTTCGACGTGAAAACCAAGACGGCCGAAGGCGGCGAGGCCAACGGCGAACAATGGGGTCTCCCCTGGCCGTGCTGGACCGAAAAGCACCCCGGCACGCACATCCTCTACCGGACCAGTATCCCGGTGGCCAAAGGCGGGCTGGGTTTCCGCGCGCGCTGGGGACCCAAGGCGCCGGACGGCAGAACCCTGTTGGCCGCCAAAGGCTCCACGCCGGTGGGATCGTCGATCCAGGGTGGATACGAGGAAATGCCCGCCTGGAAGACCGACCTGACCGGCAAGGTGTTCGAGGAAGCCATCGCCAAGGGCTTGGCGCCCTACGGCAACGGCCGGGCCCGTTTCAAGGTGTGGAATTTCGCGAAGCTGGGGGGCGATGACGTTCCCAAGCATCACGAACCGATCCATACCCCGCGGCCCGATCTGATCACCGATTGGGTGACCTATGATGACGTGAAGGACCATTACCGGGTGCCCACGCTCTACAAGAGCCTGCAAAAGGCCGAATGGGTGAAGGATTTTCCGGTCATCCTCTCCTCCGGACGGCAGGTGGAATTCGAGGGTGGCGGGGCCGCCGAGCGGAACTGCGAGTGGCTGGTGGACTTGCAGCCCGAGATGTACATGGAAATCCATCCCGCCCTGGCCAACGATCATAACATCAAGCATGGCGACTGGGTGTGGGTCTACAGCCCCAAGGACACCGACGAGCGGGACAGTAAAATCAAGGTGAAGGCCAAAGTGACCCGGCGGGTCAGTTCGGATATGGTGTACCTGCCTTTCCACTGGAGCGGTGTCTTCGAGGGCAAGGATTTGTCCGATCAATTCCCGGAAGGGTATATTCCTTTCGCGATAGGAGAATCAGCCAATACGGTCACCAATTACGGTTACGACCGGATCACCCAAATGCAGGAAACCAAGACTGGCCTCTGCCGGATTGAAAAGGCCTGAAAATTAGGAGGAGATTGAAATGGCGAGAATCACAATTCCCTCCCGTAAGGCTTCCGGCCCGGACAAAAAGGGCGTTCCGGCCAGATTGAAGTTTTACGTGGATGTCAAGCGCTGCATCGAATGCGGCGGATGCGAGGTGGCATGCAAAAACGAGCACAACGTGCCCAGGGATATTGCCCGCATCCGGGTTGTCACGGTCAATGAAGGCCAACCCGGGGAAACCAATGTGTCGATTCCCTGCATGCAATGTTCCAAGGCGCCGTGCGTTTCGGTCTGCCCGGTGGACGCGTTGTTCACTCGGGAAGACGGGATCGTACACGTCAACAAGGACACTTGCATCGGCTGCGGCTACTGCCTCTACGCCTGTCCCTTCGGCGCACCGCAGTTCCCCAAGGGTTCGCCTTTCGGCGCCCGCGGCGTGATGGACAAGTGCACCTACTGCGCCGGGGGTCCCACGGAAGAGGGAGCCCATTCCGAGAAGGAATTCCGGCTTTACGGCCGCAACCGGATTGCTGAAGGCAAATTGCCCATGTGCGCTTCCATTTGCGCCACCAAGGCCCTGGTCGCCGGGGACGCAGAGGAAATCGCCAATGTCGTTCGACAAAGAGCGGCTGCGCGCGGCAGTCAAGGCAGGGTTTGGGGCGCGGGCACGGCCTATGGTCCGGGCGCCTGATCCGGCAATGAACCGAATGCCCCCATCCGCCGCTCTTTGGCGGCCGGGCGGGGGCCTGCCGGGGATTTCCCGGCAGGGATCATCCTGTGTGATGGCCGAGACGGATTGTTATCTGGCGGCACAGCCCGATTGGCGGCGAAGGTGTCCCGGCTGAAGTGTCTCATTCCATCGTACTAGAATTTTATCTGAAATATGGCGACTCCTCTTTGGAAAGGCGCCCTGAAATCCTTTCCGGGAGGAGTTTTTTTATTGGAGGGCAGGCATGGAACCGATCATCTTGTTGCACACCATTTGGGGCGAGACCATATGGGTGCCGATCTACCTCTTTTTCGGAGGGATCGCCGCGGGGGCATATATCGTGGCGGCTATCGCCGACCTGTTCGGCCGCGGCAACTCCCGATGGGATCACGTTGCGCGGATCTCGTCCTACACCGCCCTCCCTTTGTTCGTTCTTGCCGGATTGGCCATCACCATCCACCTGGGAAAACCGGAAAGGGGCATACTGTTTCCGTTCTATTTCACCAACTACGGCTCCTGGATGGTGCTGGGCGGGTGGGCCATAGCGATTTCGGGGATATTCGTGTTCCTGGTGGCGGGCGCGCATTATGTCAAATACAATCCCTTCATCAGAAGGATCGTGGGAATCGCCGGTATTCCCATTCTCGTCTGGATGGCTGTCAATACGGCCATGTTATTGAGTGGCGCGCAATTCGTCCCCCTCTGGTCCAAGACCTATCTGCCTTGGCTATTCGTCAATTCGGGTGTCCTCACCGGGTTGGCCATCGTGGGCCTGGTGATTATCCTCACGGGCGTGTTCGGCAAGGGCATGGGCAAGGAAGCCAGTGGCGTGTTGCATATTTTCACCTACGCGGTTCTGCTGTTCGAGGTATTGGAACTGGGCATTCTTTATATCTACTTCGAATTTCTGCGCACCGCTTCGGACGCGGGCACCCGGCTGGGGGAATTCATCATTCCCAACGGAAGTAATATTGCCTATGAATACGTGATCAATGGCGACCTCGCAAATTGGTTTTGGGGGGGCGTCATAATCGTCGGCCTGGGCATTCCGTTCCTGCTTTCCCTCGCCGGTATGGTCATCCGCCGATGGGAAATGGGAATTTCGGGCACAAAATTCGCGCTGATTATCGTTGGGGGTGTTTTGCT
>JACZSY010000143.1 GCA_022573975.1 SAR324 cluster bacterium
AGACCATTTTTTGAAAAAATGGATTAAAACTTTCAATAAGATATTGGAATGAGAGTTTAAAATACTTGTTTTTCCTATAAAAATGTTTGTTGAAACTTTTCAAAGTTTCCCCCCGGAGGGCCGCCGGAGGCACCCCCTTCTGTTTTATTTTGAGTTGGTCACAGCCCTTTTAAAGGCGGCGGGAGTTGCCTTCGCCAAGGATTTTTCCCAGCTTTGCGCCTTCCTCCTCGGGCCGCCAGCGGAACCGGTCCAGGTTCACCCGGCCGGCCTCGAAGGCGATTCCCTCTGCCTGCAACAGCCGCATCTGCCGGTTTCCTTCGTCGCCGGGGCTCCAGTCTTCGCCCCCCCTGCGGGAGATTCGTCCCTGGGCGTTGATCACCCGGTGCCAGGGCAGGCCGGGGGGCCGGGGGGGATCGGGAGCGGCCAGGGCGTTGCCCACGTGCCGTGCCCGGCGGGGATGACCGGCCAATGCGGCGATCTGCCCATAGGTGGCCACCCGCCCGGCGGGAATGGCCGCCACCAGCAGGTACACCCTCCCGCGAAAGCGGTCCATGCCGTCACCGTCCATGGGATTGGGGCGCGTCCGCCGGGGAATCGATTGCTGGGAAGATGGTCGGGTTGGCGGCCACGGCATCCCTCTGAAAAGGGGGGAATCGTCCGGGTATCGTGCCATCGCTGGCTCTCCGGATTGGGTTACATCATTTGGGGGAGAAGTGGAAACGGTTCGGAAGAGGGGAAGATTTGGCCCCGGCATTGGGCGCGTCCGCCGGGATGGCGCTGGCCCTACATCCACATGTCGAAGGCCCGCTTGATGTCCTCGCTCAATTCGGTTTCCACCATGGTGGCCGCAGATTGCAGGAAGGGCACCACGGCGGTTTTGAGGCTGCTGTAATAGGCCTTGGCGTTGCGGTTGTACATTTCCAGGGTCAGTTCGGAGTACTCCTCCTCGCGCAGTTGCAAAAACACCTTGAGGTGGGGACAGAGCGATAGTTTTCCATCGGCGGTGGTGAGGCCTTCATCGAAGGCCTCGTCCGCGAAACCGAACAGGTAGGTGAACCCGCGCTCCTTGGTGCGGAAGATGAGGAAGCGGTCTTCCAGGGAAAAGCTGAAGCGCGTGATGAGGCGGTTCATCAGGTCCAGGAATTCGTCCCGCACCTCCGGACCGCCCCAAAAGGTGTCGTCCTTCCCGTTGATCAGGGCGCTCATGGTGCGATTGTGGCGGTAAAACGGTTTGCGGTCCGTTTCGACCATCATGTGGGTCATTTCTTCCAGCTTGTTGTTGCGCAAATCCTCCACCTTCTTCAGGGCCTCCTGAAACTCCTCCTCGGTCATCTGATCGATGGGGAGGTCCAACATGTCCTGGAAGGGACGGAGCCAATCGGCCAGGAAGAGCTGCTTCTTCTCGTTGTAATGAGAAAGCTCGGGGCTTTTCGCCAAATGGCTCATGAGAGGTTTCAAGGTTTTGTAATCGGTCTCGGTGATGGACTCCAGATTCCGCATGAAACCGGTCAACACCTCGTCTCCCTGGTCCTGGAGCATCAGCATGGCCACATTGTTGCGGGTGTTGCGCAACATTTTGCCCACCTGGGTCACGTAGTCTTCTTCGGATTTGAGGGAGGACTTGGCCGCCGACTGGCGGAAGGCATCCAGCCGGATGGTTTTTCCCTCCCCCAGCGAAACTTCCATCAGCGATTCCAGACTGGCGCGGATTTCTTCTTCCGAATTCTTGGATGCCCTCAGCTCGCGCAATTCGTTTTCGATCCCTTCCAGGCCCTCGGCGATATTGGTTTGGCCCTCGTAGTCCTTGCGCAGTTGCGCCACCAATTCGATGCAGGAGCGAATCTCCGTTTCGAGGGGCAGGTTGACCTCGAAAGCCAGGGTTCCGGCGGTGGACGATGCGAATTGTGGACGAACGGCGGGTTTTTTTTCTTCAGTCATAACGGCAAGATCGATATGGGTTGTTGCTTTTCCTTCTTCCGGGCGGGATTGTGACGATTGGGATCGGGCCGGCAATACCTTGGGTTTCTGGGAAAGCTGCGGGAAAGCTGCGAGAACGCTCCGAAACTCGATTCATGCCCCCGGTATTTCCGAACGTTCCCGCCCTCATTTCATCCAGGTAACATAAGGTTTAACCGTCATTACCGGTAAAAGGTTTCATTGTCACCCCAAATTTTCGGCGCCGGGTCTTGGACTCCCAATTGATAGCGGAGGTCGCGCTCAACCTCCCCCTGCGGCGCACTTTCGATTACCGTGTGCCAGAGGAACACGCCGGCGCCATTCGGCCGGGATGCCGGGTGATCGTTCCGTTCGGCAATCGCCTCAAGGCCGGAGTGGCGGTGGCTCTGAAGGAGAGCTCCGAGGTGCCTTCCGGCAAACTCAAGGCCCTGCAGCGTCCCATCGACCTGGCGCCGGCCTTTCCTCCGGAGCTGATCGCGTTCACCCAGTGGATCGCCGACTATTATTTCTGCGCATGGGGGGAAGTGCTGGAGGCCGCGCTTCCCGGCGGGCTGGGGGCGCGCTTCCGAACGCGCTACCGGTGGCGGGAATTTCCCCCGCCTCCCGGCGCGTTGAAAGGGCTGGAAAAGGAAACCGCGGCATTGGTGTCCGAACAGCCCTCCTGGAGCGATGCGCAGTGGCTGAGGCGCGCGGGCGCGCCGGAAGCCCGGCGCTGGCTGGCGCGGCAGTTGAAACCCGGCGGCGCCCTGGAAGCCGTCCATGAGTACGCCGGGGCCAAATCCGATCCGGTGATGGAACGTTGGGTGCTGGCGGCGGGAAAATCTATCCCCGGCAAAAAAAGACGCCGCGCTGGCGGGGAAACCCAAAAAGAAACGGTGCTGCGCGTACTGGGCGAGGAGGGGGCGGTTCCCATGGCCCGGCTCAAGGCGCTGATCAAGGACCCGGGCCGGGTAGTGCGCCAATTGGCCGCGGACGGGTTGGCCGTGATCGAAGAACGCCCCGCCGCGCCGGGAGAGCCCTCCCCTGCACCCGCCGAAGAGCCTTTCCTGGAACTCAACGCGGAACAGCAGGCCGCCTATTCCACCCTCCAGGGGGCGCTGGCGGGTGGTGGGTACAAAGGCTTTTTGCTGGAAGGCGTGACAGGGAGCGGGAAGACCGAAGTCTACCTCCACGCCGTCCGGGAAACCCTGGCCCTGGGACGGGGGGCGCTGCTGCTGGTGCCTGAAATCGCCCTCACCGAGGCCATCGTAAACCGGTTCCGGGCGCGGTTCGGCAACCGGGTGGCGGTGCTCCACAGCGCCCTGGCGGAACGCGAGCGCTTCGAAGCCTGGAACCGGGTGCGCGATGGCCGCGCCAACATCGTGATCGGGGCCCGCAGCGCGGTGTTCGCCCCCGTGGAACGCCTGGGTCTGGTGATCGTCGACGAGGAACACGACACTTCCTACAAACAGGACGAGAACCCCCGCTACAACGGCAGGGACGCGGCGCTGACGCGGGCTTTCCGGGCCGGGGCGGTGGCCCTGCTGGGGTCGGCCACGCCCTCCCTGGAGTCCGAGCGCAACGTGGAGCTGGGAAAGCTGACCCGCCTGCGGCTGACCCGGCGGGTCAGCGACCGGCCCCTGCCCCCGGTGGAAATGCTGGACTTGCGCGTCCTGCCGCGCCAGCCTGGCTGCGCCATGTTCACCAAGCGGCTGATCGAGACTCTGCGGGAGACCCTGCTGCGGAAGGAACAGGCCATCCTGTTCCTCAACCGGCGGGGGTATGGCGCCCTGGCCCGCTGCACCTCCTGCGAAGAGACCCTGCTCTGCGCCCATTGCAGCATCTCCCTGACCTACCACCGGGCCGAGGGGTTCCTGCTCTGCCATCGCTGCGAATACCGCCGGCCGCTTCCCGAGCGCTGCCCGGCCTGCGATGCGCCGGCCATGGAGGTGGTGGGACTGGGCACAGAGCGGATAGAGCAAGAGGCGGCAAAGATTTTTCCCAGCGCGCGCATCCTGCGGATGGACTCGGACACCCTGCGCCGGCGGGGCGAACTGGAGCGGATGATGAAAGCCATCCGGGAGCGGCGCTACGACATCATCATCGGCACCCAGGTGCTCAGCAAAGGGCACGACTTCCCCCATATCACCCTGGTGGCGGCGGTGCTGGCCGATATTTCGCTCAACCTGCCCGACTACCGCGCTCCGGAGCGCACGTTTCAGATCCTGACGCAGATGGCGGGGCGGGCGGGACGCGGAGACCAGCCGGGACGGGTCTTGATCCAGACCTACAATCCCGATCATTACAGCCTGGTTCACGTCACCGGGCATGACAACCGCGCATTCACCAAAGCGGAAATGGCCATCCGGGCCGAGCATGGCAGTCCCCCATTTTCCTGCCAGGCGCTGGTCTGGGTGAGCGCCCTCGAACCGGCCCGGGCCCAGGCCCTGGCGGGCCAATTGGCCGGCCGGTTGCGCGTCGCCGCGGAAAGCGGCGCCTTCGGAAACAGAGGCGCGGAAAGCGGCGCTATCGGAAACAGAGGCGCGGGGGAGGGAGCCGGTGGAAACAGGGCCGCGGGAAAAACAGTGCGGGTGTTGGGCGCCGCCGAGGCCCCCATCCGCAAACTCCACGGGCGGTACCGCTGGATGATCCTGCTGAGCGCGCCCTCCGCCGCCGAAATCCGGCGCGTGCTGCGGGCGGTGCTGGACCGGGACGGCTTCAAGGCCGGCCCCCGCGATCGGATCGTGGTCGATATGGACCCGTATAATTTGTTGTGAGGGGTGGCTGGGGCTTTCGATTGGGGGAGACCCGCAATGGCGGCTTCACCCCCTACACATATAAGAAGCGGCGCATGCGGATGTTGAGCAGGATGGCGATGCCGACCAGGGTGGTGATCATGGACGAGCCGCCATAGCTGAACAGGGGCAGCGGCACCCCCACCACGGGCAACAGGCCCACCGCCATGCCCACATTGATCAGGCCCTGCAGGGTGAAAATCGAAGTGACGCCCACCGCCACGAAGGCGCTGAAGCGGTCATGGGTCTGGAATATGATCGAATATCCCCGCGCGATCAACAGGCTATAGAGCGACATCAACCCCACGGCGCCCAGGAACCCCCATTCCTCGGCGAAGATCGCGAAGATGAAGTCGGTGTGGCGGGCGGGGAGAAAATTGAGCGACCCCTGGGTGCTTTTTCCATATCCCTTGCCGGTTAACCCCCCGCTGCCGATGGCCACCCGGGATTGAATGACGTGATACCCCGATCCCAACGGATCGCTATCGGGATTGACGAAGGTGATCAGTCTGCGCCTCTGGTAGGGGCGGAGCAGAAAAGAAATCAAAGGGTGAAAGGACGTTTCTTCCAACCGCGCCATGAGCGCCCTGTTTTTGAACAACAGCGGTTCGGCCGCAAGCGCATCGTGTAAATCCCCGGGCAGGTAAAAGCGCCGATCCTTCAGTTCCTCCAATCGGAGCACCACTTGCCGCGGGTATCCCTGGCGTTGCAGGTCCTTGATGAGGGAGGGATCCACCTGGTAATACCCCAGGGAAAAAGACGCCACCAGCAGACCAATGGACAATACGAACAGCAGCGTCAGGTAGATCCAGAGGCGGGTTCTCAGGCCGGCCATCAGGATGATCGGAACGAACAAGGCCGGGAGCAACAAGGCCGTCCCCAGGTCGGGCTGGTTGACGATCAGGAAAAACGGCACCGCCATGATCAATCCGGGCAGGACGATCTCCCTCAGACCCAGATCGCCCACCCGGCGGCTGTCGCGCAGGTAATAGGCCAGGGCCAGCACGGTGGAAAGCTTGGCGAATTCGGAAGGCTGAATGGCGATGGGACCCACCATGAACCAGCGTTCCACGGAGGAATAGCGGGAGCCCATATACAGCAAAACCGCCAGCGAAATCAACACGGCGACGTGGAACAGGTAGGACCATTGGCCGATGCGGCGAAAGTCCACCAGCAACACCAGAAACCCCGCGCCCAATCCCAATCCCAGCCAATAAAGCTGTTTCAGCCAAAACTGTTGCGGGCCTGGATAACCCTTGGAGGCCGAATAGATGGAGGCCACGCCCACCAGGCTGACAGCCAGGGTCAGCAGCAACAAGGTCCAGTCGAAGTTGGAAAGCAACCGGCGGTCGAACATGGCGGGGTTTCGGATTTCGGATTTTGGTTTTCCGGCGCCGGCTCAAAAAAAACGGCGCTGGGGGTTTCATCCTAACCGAGGATGCCCCGGGAATCCACCCGCTCCATTGCGCTCCCCCGCTCCGCTACCGTCCCAGTGGGTCCCGCAAAGGCCGCAAAGCACCGCGAACTGCTTTGGAACCACAGATGAACGCCGATGAACGCCGATGAAGGCGGATACAACCGCAACAGCGGCCTCACCCCGTCGAAACTCCCATCCCCCCCAAATCCCACCCACCCCATGGAAAGGAAAATCACCTACCCCACCTCGATCTCCACCCCCACCCACAGCGCCGGGCTTTCGCCGTCCGGCTGGTGGTGTCCCCTCGCCGCAAGGGCCGGGGCGCTCCCGGCTGCCGGCGCATCGGGAGGCAGCAGGCCGATCACCCTTTCATCCAGCACCACCAGCGCCACCCGATCGCGTTGGTCGAGGGGGATTTTCCGCTCCCGCAAAAATTCCTTCAACTTGACGGGCTTGTCCTTCCAGGGGGGGTGGAAGCGGTCTCCCGGGCGCCTGGGGCGCAGTTCCAGGGTGGCGCCGGGGGGCAGGTTGAATAGGGCCAAGCCAAGGAAGCCCGGGTCGATGTCTTCCGTAGCCTCCGTGCCAGGAGGCGCCTGGAACAGATTGACCCGCCACGCCTTCGGTTTCCAGACCCGGAGATCCATGAACTCCATGCAGACCGGCGCATGGGCAGCCTCCGCGGCTTCCGCTGCTTCCCCCGCGCCGGGCAGGCGCTCCAGCACGATCCGCTCCCCGTCGCGTTTCAGCAGGCGCCGTCCGGGCAGGTTCAGCCGCCAGCGTGGCTTGCCGTCCCGCAACAACGCCGCCGCCCGCTCCATCTGGCCGAAAGGCACCGCCCCCGGCATGCGTTCCGTGATGAAACGATGCAGCGCGTCGTTGGCGGCCAACTCGGGCAAGGCGGCCAGTTCCGGCGCGGAGATCCAATGCCGCGGCTCGGCGGGATCGTTCTGGGAGACGGGATGCCCGGCCCGCACTTCCCCCAACCAGGTCTCCAGTTGGCGCGCCTGGCGCTCCAGGGCGTCCAGCCGTCTCTCCAGAGCGGCCAGCGGCCGCGTCCCGCCGGAGGACGCCCCATCACGGGAGCCCCCCCCTGTCAGGTCGTCCAGCAGGGGCAGCAACTCATGGCGCACCCGGTTGCGCTTGTAGCGGGGCAGCGCGTTGGTGGGATCCTCCAGCCAGCCCTGGCCCTTGTCTTCGAGGTAGGCTTTCAGGCCGGCCCGGGGAGTCCTCAGCAGGGGCCGGATGAACGGCCCGTTGCGCCAGGCCATCCCCCCCAGGTGACTCAGGTGCGTCCCGCGCAGCAGTTTCATCAGCCAGGTTTCCAGCCGGTCTTCGCGTTGGTGCCCGGTGGCCATCCAGTCCGCCTCCCATTGGGCCATCAACCGGGCGGACTCCGTGCGCCGCCAGTCCCGCGCCGCGGCCTGCACGCCGCCGGTCAGGGCGGCCAGATGCCCGGTGCGCACCATGTGCAGCGGCCTCTCCAGCCGCGCGGCCTCTCCGGCCACCCAATCCGCCTCACCGGCCGATTCGGGGCGCAGGCCGTGGTCGAAATGCACCACCTCCAGCCGGGCGATTCCCAACGCGCCGCTCAAGGCGTGGAGGATATGCAGCAAGGCCATTGAATCGGGTCCGCCGCTCAACGAGACCATGCCCCGTTCTCCCGGTGCGATCAGGCCCTGCCGGCGGATTTCGGCCAGCACCCGCCGTTCAAGGGGGTGCAACGGTTTGGAATGGGAATGGGACGATTTTCGGGCCATGGGATCGAGCGCCAGGATCGGGTTTCCGGCATCATACCCCCCCCTCGCGCCGCCCACAATCCACTGGCGGTGCGGGCCTTCGTGCCCGCACCGGTTTTTAAGCCTCCGTCTTCCAGGGGGAGGGCCGCCCGTGCCGCTGTTTTTATTGCTTCGATCCTTCGGGCGCTTGATGAACCTGGACTTCGCCCATGCCCGCCCCCCGGATTGCGTTTTGGGGAATTTCGCGGTAGGAATTTTGAACCAACGAGATGTTTCCCAAAAGGGAGGCGGACGAACCACTCTTGCGAGACTCCCATGGCCCAGCGCGGCGTGAATGACCTCGGCGGACTGCCCGGCGATGAACCGGTGGACCGCGAAGACCACGAATCCCATCCGTTCGAAAAACGGGTCAACGCCCTGCTGCGCCTGCTCACCCATCCGCGGCGCAAGATGATGCGGGTGGACGAGTTGCGGCGGGGCATCGAATCCCTCAATGAAACCGAATACGCCAAATACTCCTATTATGAGCGTTGGGTGGAATCGATTCGCCGCATCATGCTGGAAAAAGGGGTGTTGGATGAAGCCGAATTGAACCGCAAAATCGAGCAAGTACGCGCAAGGTCCACGGGGTGATCTTCCGCCCAACGGTCCCGTGATAACCTTGACGCAGTCAGGAGCCGTCAACGTCATGAGCTTGTCCTACCAACCCGGGGATGCGGTGCGCATCCGGGCCGACGATCATTCAGGACATCACCGCACCCCCCTCTACCTGAAGGGACAGACGGGGGTGATCGATCATTTCCTCAGCGAGGACCACAACCCGGAAACCCTGGCCTATGGGCAGGACGGGAAGCCCAAGGTTCCCGTTTACACGGTGCGGTTCAGGCAAAAGGAACTCTGGCCGGACTATGGGGGCGCCGATTCGGACGTATTGCTGTCCAACATCCTGGAAACCTGGCTGGAACCTGCCGGCACCTAAAATTGCCGGAGAAATTACCGGAAAAATTGCCGGACAATTTACCTCAGAAATTACCAAGGAGAGGCCCATGAGCGATCACGGCCATACGGAACATCATCCCCCCGAAGCTTCGCCGGAGTTCGAGATCATCGAAACGGCCATGCGGGAATTGCTGATCGAAAAAGGGGTGTTCAGCGCGGACGACGTCAACAACCAGATGGAAAAAGACGAGCAAATACGTCCCGAAAACGGCGCGCGAATCGTGGCGCGCTTCTGGAGCGACCCGGCCTTCCGCGAGCGCGCGCTGGCCGATGGAAAAGCGGCGGCCGCGGAAACGGGCCTCGACCTGAACGTGGCCCCGGATCTGGTGATGCTGGAAAACACCCCCCAGCTTCAGCACGTCACCGTGTGCACGCTGTGCTCATGCTCCCCCATGTTCGTGATCGGCCCGCCGCCGGACTGGTACAAAAGCACCACCTACCGCAAACGGGTGGTGCGCGATCCCCGTGGCGTGTTGGCCGAATGGAACAACGTGCTCCCCGAGGACATGGAGGTGCGGGTGGTGGACGTGACCACCGAGACCCGCTATCTGGTGATTCCGCTGCGGCCCGAAGGCACGGAGGGATGGAGCGAGGAGGAATTGGCCAAACTGGTGACCCGGGATTCCATGTTCGGCGTCGAACAGGCCTTGCGCCCCGGCGAGGCGGGGCGATAATCACACCGTCCGGCTCCGTCCGGATTCAGCCATCGCATCCGCGCCGCGGGCGTAATTTGGCCCCGCTCACGCCGCGGGCGTTATTTGGCCCCGCTCACGCCGCGGGCGTTATTTGGCCCCGCTCACGCCGCGGGCGTAATTCGGCCGTGCTCCGCCGGGAGCATTCCCTCGAGGAGACCTGACCGATCGATAACGAGAGCAAACCCGGGGCCACCACCGGCGCCTCCTCCCGCCATTCATCCCCTCCCGCCCGCCCGCCTCGCTGGGCCTATCTGTTCCTGATTCTGCCCCTCCTGTTTTGGGCCGGAAATTCCATCGTCGCGCGCGGCTTGCGCGAAGAAATAAGCCCCATCTCGCTCAGTTTTTGGCGCTGGTTCACGGCCTTGCTGATCCTGCTCCCCTTCACCACACGGCGCATGATCGCCGACAGGAGCGCCCTGCGGCGGGAATGGAAAACGGTGGTTCTGCTGGGCCTGCTGGGCGTCGTGCTGTATCAGACTTTTCTCTATCAGGGACTGAGGTCCACCACGGCCACCAACGCGGCCCTGTTCAACTCCTCCATACCGGTGATCATCATCGTCCTCTCCTGGGCGCTGTACCGGGACCGGGTGAGTTGGCGTCAACTGGGAGGGATCGCCGTCTCTTTGCTGGGCGTGGTGGTGATCATGGCCAAGGGACGTCCGGCGCTGCTGACGGAACTCCGCTTCAATTCCGGCGATTTGTGGATCGTGGCCTCACTGCCGGTGTGGGCCCTCTACACCGTGCTGCTTCGCCGCCGTCTCTCCGCCCTGGACCCAATGGCCCTGGTCACCGCGTCGGCGCTGGCCGGGATGGTCTTTCTGACGCCCTTGTACCTGTTTGAACTGGCCCAGGGTTCCCGCATGACCTTTTCCCCCGCCACCGTGGGAGCCGTGCTTTACGTGGCCGTGTTCGCCTCGGTGGCCGGCTTTACCCTGTGGAACATTGGGGTGCAACAGGTTGGAGCCAACCGGGCCGGTATTTTCATGCATCTTCATCCCGCCTTCACCGCGGCCCTGGCCATCCCCATCCTGGGTGAATCCCTGCACATTCACCAAGGGGTGGGTATCGCGTTGATTTTCTCCGGAATCTACCTGTCCACCACCTCCGGCGCCGCGGGGAATCCTGACCACGGAGATTCCTGACCACGGCAGCGGGGCCGCCGTGTTTGATCCACCGCGCTGGAATCACCGGTCCGGCACC
>JACZSY010000144.1 GCA_022573975.1 SAR324 cluster bacterium
TTCTGAAGGGACACAAATACGCGGTAGAAGTGGTTGCCTTCAACCCGGATGGCAAGACGCTAGCCTCAGGGAGCATGGACGGCATCAAGGTTTGGGATGTCACCCTTCGCAGCGTCGTACATACGTTGAACCACGGAGGCGCGAGTTCTGTAGCTTTCAGCCCGAATGGCAAATTACTGGCTGCGGGAAGCTGGGACCCAAAGGTAAAGCTCTGGAATGCTTCCACCGGCGAGGAAGTTCTGACCATTACACTGCCTCCAGACACCGATTGTCGCTGGGTGGCTTTCAGCCCGGACGGCAAGCGCCTCGTGACTACGGGGATCGGCAATGCCGCGCGTATCTGGGATGCCGAAACCGGCGAGGCCAGAACCACTTTCAATGGCCATTCGCGCGAAGTCTTATGCGGCGCTTTCAGCCCGGACGGGAAAATGTTCGCCTCCGCATCGCGTTCCGGATCCATTCGGCTTTGGAGTGCGGAAGGAACCCTCCTCAAAACCATCAAGACACCGAAAAACACCTGCGATTTATCCTTCGGGGGAGATGGAAAGACACTGATCACCGAATCGAGGAACGGTATCGTACGGTTTTGGGATTTGGAGGGGAAAATTTTGCGAACATTGACCAGTAAAACCAAACGGTTTAAACACCAGGCCTTCAGCCCGGACGGAAAATTTACCGTGTCCTCCTGGGGTTCAAAAATCCACCTCATGAGCCTGGACGGAAAAATTATTAGAACGATAAAAACGGATGCTGGGCGTGTTTCGGCCCTCGCTTTCAGCCCCGATGGGAAGACCATCCTCGTGGGAGGGAGGGTGGATCTTTCCACAAGGAGAATAATCACCCTGTGGGGGTTGGACGGCAGCAGCAAAGGGAAGTTTGATACGCATTCGGGGGAAATAGTAAGCCTCGCCTTTGCCCCGGATGGCAAAACCTTCGCCTCCGGGTCCGCGGACAATACCATCAAGCTATGGACGTGGAAGGGTGAACTGTTGCGAACCTTCAAGGGACATGAACAGGATGTGACATCGCTGGCATTCAGCCCGAATGGAAAATTCCTCATTTCCGGATCGGATGATACCACTGTCAGGGTCTGGAACGTCGCCACAGGTTATCACATGGCCCTGCTGAGCGAGGGGAAAGACTGGGTAATGTTTACACCGGAGGGTCTCTTCGATTCATCCAACAAAGGTGGAAGGCTGGTGGCGATGATCAGGGGGATGACTCCCTTCGGTGTCGATCAATTCGCCAACACTCACAACCGGCCAGGTTTGATACTTCAACGGCTGGGATTGGGGGACCACAATCTTATCCGCCACTTCCGCAATTTACACCAACGCCGATTGAAACGAACCGCCAGTCTTCAAAAACAATCGAAAATCAAATTGGGGATCCCGCCAAAAGCGAAAATCATCCGCACCAGACGGAAAGGGAAGTTCGCCGAAATCGAGTTTTCGCTGAAAGATGAAGGATTCGACCTGCAAAGCTACAACATTTTCGTAAACAACGTTCCGCTCTTTGGTGCCCAGGGTAAAAAGATCAGCGGTAGAGTTTATCAAGGGACGGAAAAAGTGGAGTTGACCAGCGGGGTCAACAAGATCGAGGTCAGCGTGTTCAACAGGGCCAACCTGGAGTCATATAGGGCATCGGCCTCGATATTGTATGATAAGAAGATAAAAGGTGATCTTTATTTTCTCGCTTTCGGCGTATCCATTTACAAGGACCCCTCTCTCAATTTGAACTATGCCGACAAGGACGCCAGGGACCTGGGGTTGGTCTTTTCCCAAATGGGTGAGAAAAATTCCTATAAGCTTTCCAAGCCGTACTTCCGCAAAACCCATATCAAACTCCTGCTGAATGAACAGGTGACAGTCGAGAACATTAAAAAAGCCCGGAATTTCCTGAAAAATGCCCGTGTGGATGACACCCTCGTCCTCTTCATCGCCGGGCATGGCGTACACGACATGGACAAAAACGCCACTTATTACTTCCTCACCCACAATGCCCGATTGGAGGACCTGAAGAATACGGCCGCCAGCTTCGACTTGATCGAGTCTCTTTTGCTGGGCATCGCGCCGCGGAAAAAGTTGTTCCTGATGGACACCTGCGAATCGGGGGAGGTGGAGGATAATGTGCAAAAAAGTTATTTCGCCGCGGCGGAGGCTCGCGGCATGAAGGCCCGCACCACCCGGGGTATCAAGGTCAGGTTGAGAAATAAAAAAATGAAAAACCGCAAACGCGCATTTGTGTACGCCAAAAACCGTTTCATTTACAACAACCTCAACCGGAGGTCTGGCGCCATCGTCTTCTCCGCATCGCGCGGGGGCGAGTTTTCCTATGAAAGCAGTCGCATCCAAAACGGATATTTCACCGACCAGATTCTAAAAGCCCTGACCTTCAAGGCATCGGACAAGAATGGCGACGGCACGGTTTCCACCGAAGAACTGCGCGAATTCGTGGCCAATTCCGTTCCAAAATTAACAGGTGGAAAGCAGCATCCAACCGTGGATCGGGACAACATACACCAAAGGTTCGGGTTTCCCATTTTGGAAAGTGGCTTGGGGAGGTAAAACCCAGGGAGGACATCCCCTAGACCCTCAAACCCGCATCCAAACCGTCGCCTCGCGGCGCGGTCCGTGTTCCTCGCCCCGCGCCATTCCGCGATCCTGTGACTGGAATGGAATTCGTGTGGGTCCAGGGAGGGGAGTTCGATATGGGATGCGGCCCCTGGAGCGGTAGCTGTTTCATAAATGAGCACCCGCTCCACGGCCTGAGGCTGGATGGATTCTGGATGGCCAGGCACGAGGTCACCCAGGGCCAATGGAAGAAGGTGATGGGAGCCAACCCGGCAGGCTGCAAAAAGGGAAACCGGTATCCGGTCGAGAAAGTCAGTTGGAACGATGCCCAGAAATTCATCAAAAAATTCAATGCCCGGAATGACGGTAAGTTCCGGTTGCCGACGGAATCCGAGTGGGAATTCGCCTGCCGGGCCGGTGGACTGGAAATAAAATTTTCCTGGGGAAACATTCAGTTGGTTCCAAAAGGTCCAAAACTGGTCAACATCTGGGATGAGACCGCCGTGGCCGCCAGGTTCAAGGCTTCCGGGAAAAAAAGAGGTAATAAGAGATTTTATGACGATGGCTACAAGAGGACTTCACCCGTGGGGAGCTTTCCACCCAATAAACTCGGCCCTTATGACATGATCGGAAACGTATGGGAGTGGATGCTCGATAACTTCGATGAAAATGGGTATCGGAAAAAAAGCGCAAATAACCCGATATACCAAAGACCGGGTTCTCCTCAAGCCATTCGATGTGGAAACTGGTTAATGCCTACCCGATGTTCCTCCCGGCAGGGGTGGAAAAGTTCTGCACGGTCAAATGAAATCGGGTTTCGGCTGGTGAAAACGAGGTGAAGGGCCGCCCCGCCGATCACGAGTGGGTGAAGGGTGCGGAATAGGGGGTTTTGGAGGAAACCCCTAGGGCTGAAACAGGATGGTTCGCGTGGCCTTTTCGATGGACGAGGGATTGAGCGCGAAATGCAATTCCATCAGTTCATGGTCCGGCGTGCAGTGCTTGATGCAAAAAGCCGAAGCGGGATCGGTGAGGATCACCGTGTCCACCTGATCGATGAGTTTCAAGGCCAATTCCGGCGATTCCAAATTGGCGCATCCCACCAGCACCCCCTCGGGTACGCGGGCGTCGATCTCGCGCCCAATCACTTCTTCGGTATTGGCGTCATGGCAGATAAAGCCCAACCGCCGCTCGGGCGCCAATTCCCGCAACAATTTCCGCGTCGCCGGATGCAGGTCGTAGGTGATGGGATGGACCCGCCGGTTCAACGGCGCGATCAAGGCCTCCACCTCATCGAAGTGAAAAATGCTGGTGACGATGTGCTTGATCCGGTCGTTCAGAATACCCAGGTCTTTCCGAAGGTCGTCCAGCAGGAGGTGGCGCACATGGACACCGAATTTTTCCGCCAGGTCCCGCGCGAATTCCTGGGATTGATGGGCCGTGCATTCCACAAAGGCGACGCTCGGATGGCGGGCGTCAAAGCTTGGAGCGCGTTGGCCCGTCAATTTGCTCAAGGTGATCGGGTTGATGCCCATCTCGTTGGCTTCCGCGAACTGTTTTTCGATCAAGGCATCGACTGCATTGAGTTCCTTGATGGAAATGGCTTCGGAAAGGGTTTCATTGACGAACACGCCCTTGCCGGGGCGTGAGACCAGCAGTCCGCTGGCCTGCAATTCCAGATACACCCTATGCACCGTATTGCGGTGGATGCCCAACTTGGCGGTCAATTCCCGGATCGACGGCAAGGAACTGCCGGGTTGATAATCGCCGCTCATGATGGCGTAACGAATTTGTTCCTTGAGTTGAACGTGCAGGGGAACGGCGGATTGTTTGTTGATCAGAAAATGAGAAAGCTTTCCCGATTGACCCCGCTTGGATTTTGCCGGCGGGTTCGCCTTGCTGAATACATCTCTTTGAATGGGTATAATTTTATCGTCCATGGTATGGGTGCTTTTGGGATTTGGCGTTATGGCCAGTGTGTATTTTCAGGGAAAAAATTGAACCGGTTCCGGGTCGCAATGAATGACCTCGCCGCGAGCACCGAGGTATCAAGCCTCGGGCTTCTTTTTCGCCGCAAGCGGCGGGAAATGAACCCGCGCCAAAAAAAATTCACTCCGGCCCGGAGCGCTCCATGAAGAATTCCCGAGGGTTGATCTTTCTCTAAACATAGGCCATTCGGTTTGCATTGAAAAGACCGGGGAAAAATATGACCCATGCGAAAAATCACTTTTTGAAAGGTTGCACCCAAACCGCTCCTTGGCCGGTTTTGGAAAAAATGCCCATGTCTTTGGCTCCGCGAAGCCGGTTGGAAGCGGGTTGCCGGAGAGTGAGGGGTGTCACGCGGCGCCCCGCCCCGGCCACGCCGTGCCCGGGGCTGCCCCTCTCCCCGGTGATTTTGCACGGCCTGGATGGGCGTCCTTATGGTCTATTGTGGTAAACGCGATTGTGGTAAACGTGATCGTGTAAACACGACATATTGCCCCTCTGTTCCGGAGAGGGGGCACCGCCATGGGGCGGTTGAGGGGGGAGGTGCTTTTGGGGAAGACCGGCGCCCCCGGGAGGCAAGGGCGGGGCCGCTCCTGTTCTTGTTTGCAGAGCCATGGGAAGAGGCATTGAACGCTTTGCGGTGAATCCTATAGGAAGCCGATTTATTTGCAGGTTAAAGCCCAAACGAAAGGGGTGGCCCAGCAGATGAAGGCCGCCGAAAGCCGCTGGGGTGTCCAAAGCGGCGAAACACCCGCCCCCGGGTTTCTCCCCTTGGCCGCCCGAGGCCTGCCGGCAACCAATTTCGCATCGTTTCTGATAGGGTTTCCCGGAGACGATTTCAGGAGTTTTCAACCACTTTCGCGGGAAGGTTTCAAGGAAAAATGGGAAAACTGAGCGTCGAAGCATTGGATGTCGCCAAAAAAACCGTGCTGCTGCGGGTGGATTTCAATGTGCCCCTGGAAAATGGGGCGGTGGCGGACGATACCCGCATCCGCGCCGCGCTCCCGACGATTCAATATCTCACCCAGGCCAAGGCCAAGGTGGTGCTGGTCTCCCATTTGGGGCGCCCGAAAGGATCGCCAAAGCCCGAACTGACACTGCGGCCGGTCGCGGAACGCCTTGCGGAGTTGCTGGAGGCGCCGGTGGCTTTTTGCTCCCAAACCGTGGGCCAGGAGGCGGTTGAACACGCCGGGAAACTGCCCCCGGGTGGCGTGCTGTTATTGGAAAACGTTCGATTTTATCCCGAAGAAGAAAAGAACGACCCGGAATTCGCCGCATCCTTGGCCCGGTTGGCGGAGTGTTTTGTTTCCGATGCCTTTGGTACGGTACACCGCGCCCATGCTTCCACAACCGGAGTGGCCGCGCATTTTCCGCAGGCCGCTTGCGGATTTTTGATCGCCAGGGAACTTGAATTCCTCGGGCAAACCCTGAGCAGGCCCAAGAGGCCGTTCGTGGCCGTCCTTGGCGGGGCCAAGGTTTCCGATAAAATAGGAGTGATCCAGGCCTTGCTGAAAAGAGCCGACACGCTGTTGATCGGCGGCGCCATGGCCTACACCTTTCTGAAAGCCCAGGGAAATCCAATCGGCGATTCCTTGCTGGATGCGGAGCATATCGATCTGGCCAAAACGCTTTTGGCCGACGCGCCGAGAATGGGAAAATCGATTCTGATGCCCATCGATCACCGGGTGGCCTCCGAAATCTCCCCCGACGCGTCCGCCGAGGTATGCGGCAGGGACATTCCCGATGGAAAAATCGGACTGGATATTGGGCCGAAAACCGCCCTTTCCTACGCGCAATCGATCAAACGCGCCAAACTGATCGTGTGGAACGGGCCAATGGGGATGTTCGAACTGCCAGCATTCGAGGAGGGCACCATGACCGTGGCGGAGGCCATGGCCGAGTCCGGCGGAACCACCATCATTGGCGGCGGCGATTCGGTGGCCGCGGTCAACAAGGCTGGACTGGCCGACCGCATCAGCCACATATCCACGGGAGGAGGCGCTTCCCTGAAATTCCTGGAGGGGCAAAAACTCCCGGGCATCGAAGCGCTCACCGATGCCTGAGACCCTCCGGAAACCCTCCCCGGCCCGGCGCTTCGCCGATCGGCCCGACTGGATCCGGGCCACCCGAGACGTTTCCGAACGCTGCGAGTTCACGCTGCGAGACCTGGGCTACCGCTTCCCCGCCTTCCCGGTTCCTGAGGGAACATGCCAAGCCTCCTGGCTGAGACGCCTGACCTTCGAGGGCGCCCGCGGCCGCTATGGACACCCCCTGCCCCTTCGGGTCCGCGCCCAGCTCGAACATGAGCTGAAGCTGATCGAAAAGCTCGACCTGCCCGGCTACTTCCTGATCGTCCACGACATCGCGCGCTTCGCGCGCGAGCGCAAGATCCTGTGCCAGGGCCGGGGCTCCGCGGCCAACAGCGCCGTCTGCTACGCACTCGGCATCACGGCCATCGATCCCGTTGGGATGGAGCTGCTCTTTGAACGCTTCCTGTCCGAGGAGCGCGGCGAGTGGCCCGATATCGACCTCGACCTGCCGTCGGGTGACCCGCGCGAGCAGGTCATCCAATATGTGTTCGACAAGTACGGCGAGCGCGGCGCCGCCATGACAGCGGTGGTGATCACCTACCGCACCCGCATGGCCGTGCGCGAAATGGGCAAGGTGCTGGGCTTCGGGGCCGACAGCCTCGATCGGCTGGCGCGCACGATCTCGACCCTCGAGCACCGCGAGGATCTCGACGAGCTGGGAAGCCTCTTGCGCCAGGCCGGCGTCGATCCCACCTCGCCCCGCATCCGGTCGCTGCTCGACCTGGTCGACCGGGTGCGCGGCCTGCCCCGCCACCTGGGCCAGCACTCCGGCGGCATCGTGATCGCGGCCGGGCGCCTCGACGAGGTGGTGCCCATCGAGCCTGCCAGCATGGCCAACCGCCGCGTCGTCCAGTGGGACAAGGAAGACTGCGCCGATCTGGGCATCATCAAGATCGACCTCCTCGGCCTGGGCATGCTGCGAGCCCTGGAGGAGACCCTCGAGCTGGTGCGCAACGTCGAAGGCCAGCCGATCGACCTGGCCCGGCTTCCGCCCGACGATCCCGCGACCTACGCCATGATCCAGCGGGCCGACACCATCGGGACCTTCCAGATCGAGAGCCGGGCCCAGATGGCGACGCTGCCGCGCATGAAGCCCGAGCGCTTCTACGATCTGGTGGTCGAGATCGCCATCATCCGCCCCGGACCGATCGTGGGTCAGATGGTGAACCCCTATCTGCGCCGGCGCGCTGGCCGCGAGGAAGTCACCTATCCGCACCCTTCGCTCGAACCGATCCTGAAGCGCACCCTCGGCATCCCGCTCTTTCAGGAACAGCTGCTGCGCATCGCCATGACGGCGGCGGGCTTTTCCGCTGGAGAAGCCGAGGAGCTGCGCCGCGCCATGGGTTTCAAGCGCTCGGTCGAGCGCATGCGGCAGCTCGAGAGCCGGCTGCGCACGGGCATGAACGAGCGCGGCATCGTCGGCGAGAACCAGGAGGCCATTATCCGCGGCATCCATTCGTTCGCTTTCTACGGCTTTCCGGAATCCCACGCGGCGTCGTTCGCCCTGATCGCCTATGCCTCGGCCTATCTCAAGCGGCATCATCCGGCAGCGTTCCTGGTCGGGCTGCTGAACGCCCAGCCCATGGGCTTCTATCACCCGTCGACGCTGGTGAAGGATGCGCAGCGGCACGGGATCGAGGTGCGCGCCATCGATGTGGGGCGCTCGGACTGGCGCTGCACGCTGGAGCCCGAGCAGGAGTGCGCCGCCCGGAAAGATGGGGAGGCATTCGCGGTGCGGTTGGGGCTTCGGTATGTGGCGGGGGTGCGCAAAGAAACCGGCCATGTCATCGAGACCGAGCGTCGGCGGAGGCCGTTTCGGAGTGCGGCGGATCTTGCGGGGCGGGTGGCGCTACAGCGCGGGGAGCTCGAGACGTTGGCGGAGCTGGGGGCGCTGGCCTCCATCGATCCGGCGGCCAGCACGCGCCGCTCGGCGCTCTGGCAGGTCGCGGCGTTGGAGCGGGATCCGGATGCTCTGTTTGCCGGACACGAGCCGCCCGAGAGTCTTTCACCCCTTCCCGAGCTCACGCCTCTCGAAGAGACGTTGGCCGACTACCGCAGCAGTGGCATTACCCCCGGCCCCCACCTGATGGCCCACCTGCGCGGCACGCTGCGCAAGCGCAAGGTGCTGACCGCGGCCGAGCTGCGCGATGTCCCCGACGGTCGCCGGGTGCGAACGGCCGGCTTCGTGATCGTCCGTCAACGGCCGGGCTCGGCCAAGGGCTTCTGCTTCCTCACCCTCGAGGACGAGACCGGAACCTCGAACGCGATTCTCACCCCACGCCAGTTCAAACGCTTTCGGGTTCCGCTGCACACCTCGTCGGTGGTCGAGATCGAGGGGCCGCTCCAGAACGTGGACGGCGTGATCCACGTGCGGGTGGCGAACCTCGAGCCGTTGGTAACCCGCCAGAGCCTGCCCGACTCGCACGACTACCGCTGAGCCAACGTCCCCGTCCACCCTAGTTGGTCGTGGAGGCTCCTCCGCTGTCCGAACCGCGCAGCGACTCGACGAGGTGGACCAGAGAGACGAAGAAGCCGCTGCAGAAGATCGCGCCCAGGAAGCCGAAGGCCACCAAGGCAACGGTGTTGTCGTTCCCGACCGCGGTGAGGATGAGATTCAGGAACAGCATCGAGAGCGCCACGTAAATGCCGGTGGCGGCAAGCCACTCGAGCACGGTCCGACGCGGCGAGGCCTCGCTGAACGAGATCACGAGCCACAGCACGACCACCAGACCGATCGCACTGAAGCCAATCATGCCAATGGGACCCAAAATCGCCTCTCCTCTGCGGATGAAACGAACTCGCAATTCGTTCCGCACGACCCGCGAGAACCTGTTCGGCAGCAGCCTCCCCTAGTTGGATGCGTTTCGCACGTGGGTCAGCACACGCGTTGCCAGCTGGTCCGGTGTGAAGCCGAAATGGGCGGCCAGATCCGCGAAGGGCGCCGACTTTCCAAAGGAATCGATGCCGTAGATGAGCCCGTCGGTTCCGGCCAGCACCTGCAGGCTCTGCCCGCGTCCGGCCTCGACCGCAACGACCGGCACGCCGGCCGGAAAGAGGCTGCGGCGATAGTCCGCAGCCTGCTCCAGCAGCAGCGACAGGCAAGGAACCGAGACGACGCGCGCCGGTACGCCCTCCGCCCGGAGCTTCTGGGCGGCGTCACAGGCCAGCCGGACCTCGGACCCGGTTGCGGCGAGCACCACCTTGGGGGCCTCGTCGGAATCCTGGACCGTGTACGCCCCCTTCCAGACATCTTCGAGCTCGAACGGCGCCGTGCGCTCCAGGGCCTGGAGCGTCTGTCGTGACAGCGCCAGCAGTCCGGGTCCGCCCGTGTGCCGGACGATCCAGGCCCAGGACAGGGCCGTCTCGATCCCGTCGGCGGGACGGAAGACCGTCAGGTTCGGAATTGCGCGCAGCGAGTCGAGATGTTCGACCGGCTGGTGGGTCGGCCCGTCTTCTCCCAGGAAGATCGAGTCGTGGGTGAAGACGAAGACCGTGTCGATCCCCATCAGGGCCGCCAGCCGGATCGACGGCCGCATATAGTCGCTGAAGATCAGGAAGGTTCCGCAGTAGGGCCGAAAGGTTCCGTCGAGCGCGATGCCGTTGGCCACCGCACCCATGGCGTGTTCGCGCACGCCGAAGTGGATGTTGACGCCCGCGAAGGGGTCTTCCCCGTCGGCGGCGCCCGGTCCCACGATGCCCTTCCCCTTGAGGATCGGGGGGGCCGCCGAGCCAGCCAGATCGGCGGAGCCGCCCACCAGATAGGGGGCCACCTCGAGCAGGCGCTCAAGCACTACGGTGCCGTGCTTGCGCGTCGGGTTGTCGACGCCGTCGAGGCCGGCCGCCAGGATCGCACTGAGATCGGCCGGCAAGCGGTTCTCGCGCCCAGCGTCCCAGGCGTCGGCCTTGTCGCCGTGGGCGCTGCGCCAGGCGTCGAGCGCCGCGTTCGCCTCGGCCGCCGCAGTCTTCTTGGCTGCGATGCGTTCCGAGAGATACGCGCTCACGTCTTCGGGAATCAGGAATTCCGGCTGCAGCGGCCAACCCAGGGCTTGCTTGGTGAGCTTCACCTCCTCTGCGCCCAGCGCCTCCCCGTGGGCCTTCGACTTGCCGCCGCGGTTCGGGCTGCCGTAACC
>JACZSY010000145.1 GCA_022573975.1 SAR324 cluster bacterium
AATTCCCCGAAGCTTGCTTCGTGACAGACACCGGATTTTCGATTGTTGATACCCCGTAGCTTGCTGCGGGGCCATTCGTTCAAATCGCCCGTTAAAAAGTTTGGTGCGGTTTTTCAAAACTGCCCCCCGGAGGGTAGGGGTTTGGGGACAACGTCCCCATTTTTAGGGTTTTCAGACACAGCCTAGGCCGCGCCTGAAAACGGGGCGCTGGCCGGCGGATCTTCGGAGGTTGAGGGTCAATCGGATGCCGCGGCTTCCCCGGTATAAAAATCGGGCAGGTAACGCCGCACCACTTCCCGGTTGCCGGCCCAGGAATAGCAGGTGTCGATCTGCCCCGGCCGGCGGGTGGTGGTATCCTCCTCGCCGGCCTTCAGGCTTTGCCGTTGCAGGAAGCGCTGGTAGGGGATGATGGTCTGAAAGGCGGTGGTGGCCAGGGGACTCAGCAATTCCACCATGTGGGTGCATCCTTCGACCCCCCCCAGCCGCTCGCGCACCTGGCGCCGCCATCCTTGGCGAATGCGCAGGCCAACCAACCTCTGAAAATTGGGCGCGACCTCGGGGCAGATAGGATAGGGGGTATGATCCATGGTGGTTTCCACCGCCCGCACCTCCAGCGCGTCGTCCATGGTGAGGCGGATCACCATCTCGTGGATCGGCATTCCCGGCCCGACGATTCCCCGAAATGGATTGATCCACTGGTAGGTTTTCACATCGGTGATATGCCCTTCGATATCCCAGAGGCCGTCTTCGCGCAAAAAGCCCTGGCAGACGATATTCCGGGTGTGGATCAGCTTGCGGGGTGTTTCCGGGAGAGGTGTTTTTGCTTGCGGTATTTCTGCTTGTGGTGTTTTTGCTCGTGGTGTTTTTGCTTGTAGTGGCATGGCCTTCCGTCGTTGGTGAATGTGCTGGATTGAAAACGGATTCCGGCGATTGTTCCTCTATTGGCGAGAATTTCATCCGTTGCGGCAGGGTGCCCTGAATCGCCGCCATTGAAAAGCGCTCTTGAAAAGGCGCTTGAGGCGCTGTCACCCCCTGAAAATCCACCAACCCACCGCCAGCGCCAAACCCAGCTGGCCGGCCAGTTTCATCCGGCTTCCCGGGGCGGCGCCACCCAGCCATGCCCTTGCTTTAACGGCCAACAGGCCATAGCCGGTGAGGATGGCATATTCGATCGCGAAGGAACTCACCGCCAGGATGGAAAATTGTACGGCCAAGGAGGCCCGGGGATCGATGAATTGGGGCAGGAAGGCCACGAAGAAGACGATGGTCTTTGGATTGGCCAGTTGCAGCAGGATTCCGGTCAAAAACGTGCCCGCTCCGGCAGGCCCCGGCGGGTGGCGTTCCATTTCCACTTTTTGGCCCGGGCGGGCCCGGCGCCACAGGGGCGCCAACATCAACCCGGCCAGCCAGAGCGCTCCGGCGATGCGGATCCAGTAAAACGAGGTGGTGTCAATGGCCGAAGCGGTCGCGATCAGCAGGGCGGAAATGAGAAAATATACCTGGTTGCCGGCCAGGATGCCCAGCGTGGTGATCTGCCCCGGCCGCATCCCGCCCCGCAGCACCTGGGACACGACCACCAACACCGCCGGGCCGGGAGACAGGCTGAAGGCGGCTTCGGTGCCGCAAAAGAGCAACCAAACATGGAAGGGCATGGGAAAGCAGCGTAATTCGATGATAGGGAATCCAACCCCTCCGCTCTCCACGAGAGCCAAAGAGACAGCCAAAAACCGGGTTGCCCTCTTATTTCTCTATCAACTCCAACAGCCTTTCCAAGGGTTCGGTCAACACATCGGCATCGGCCTGTCCAATCCCTCCGCCGGCCAGATCGGCTCTCACCTTTTCCATCAAGGCCCTGATGTTTGCGGAAGCCTCCCCGGTTTTCCAACCCTCGAGGAGGGATCTCGTCTCCGCCAGATGGTTCTTGTAGCCCTTTTCCACCGAGGCAGGGAGGGAAAGCCCTGAGATCCGGTTTTCCAGAAAAAACAGGATGGTGATCGATGCCCGTAGCACCTGCCAACGATGTCCAAGCAAGGCCATGGTTCAGCTCCAGAGGTGCGACCCGGTACCCCTGGCTAATTCCCCGCGCCCGTTTCCGTTTCCAGTTCCGCGGCCATTTCCGCGGCCACCGTGCGGTGCGCCTGGATGATGTCCTCGATGTCCGCCTGGGTGTGCTCCAGGGAGAGCGACCCGCCGTGAATGAGAAACACGCCGTGGTTGCGCAGCCGGGTGGCGTATTCGCCCTGCTTGTCGCGGTAGGTGTTGTTCACCAGATCGGCCATGTTGCGCAGGGGGAGGCCGTCCTCCTTGGGAAAATGCACCTCCACCAGGCTGCCGTTCTGGTTGACGAACACCGGGATTCCCACCGCTTGGAAGGCATCCTTCATGCCGGCGGCCAGTTGGACGCCCATTTGTTCCAGGGCCGGGTAAATCTCGTTTTGGCGGGAGTGGAGGATATCCAGGGTGGTGAGACCGGCAACCATGGTGAGGGGGTTGCAGGAATAGGTGCCGCCGCCGATGAGCACCCGTTCCAGCTTGGGGCGTTTGGGCGTGACTCCGCTGAGGGACATGATTTCCGCCTTGCCGGCGATGGCGCCCACCGGCATTCCGCCGCCCATCACCTTGCCCAGCGTGGTCAGGTCGGGCGTGACCCCAACGACCTCTTGCGCGCCGCCCGGGGCCAGCCGGAAGCCGGTGATCACCTCGTCGAAAATCAGCACGGCACCGCGCTTGGCGGTTTCTTCGCGGACGAAAGCCAGATATTCCGGCTCGGCCGGCAGGAACCCCGTGGAGCCCATCGCCACTTCCATGATGATTCCCGCCAGATTGTCTCCCGCCTCGGCGATTCCCCGGGCCGTATCCTCGATGTCGTTGAACTGCACCGAGCGGGTGTAGGTGTTCAGATCGGGCGGCAGGCCCGCGCTTTCGGGGCCGATATATTCGGGCGGGCGGACGTCGATCATCAGGTCGGTATTGGCGCCATGCCAGCCGCCCACCATCTTCAGGATCACGTCGCGTCCGGTGAAGCCCCTGGCCAGCCGCACCGCGTACATGGTGGCCTCGGTGCCCGAGGCGCAAAATCGCACCTGCTCGGCGCCGGGCATCATATCGACCACTTTTTGGGCCAGTTTCACCTCATGCTCCATGGCCAGGCCGATGTGCAGGCCATCCTCCATGACGGTTTTCAGCTTCTCCACCACCACCGCTGGCGCATGACCCAGGATGGCGTCATAATGGGCCATCCACAGGTCATGGTACCGGTTTCCGTCCACATCCCAGATTTTCGATCCCTGGGCCCTGGAAACGTAAAGCGGATAGGGGGGTGTAAACCGGCTGTCGTGGCTGATGCCCCCGGGCGTGAGCTGGTGGGAGCGATCGTTGAGGCGCCGGGAACCCGGGGTTTTCGCTTCAAAGGCGGCGATGAAATCACTGGACATGAATACTGCTCGTAAGGAGGTGTGAGGAAACGGCGCCAAAAGGGCGTTACTGTGCTGTTAATGTGCGTTATGGGGCGTCATGGGGCCATTTTTGCCCCTGCGCCTCCCCCGCGATTCACCCGATGCGCGTTGAATAAATCTCTCCCCGCAATATTATTGGGGAGCCAATCGGCAGATCATTTGTACCATAGCCCCGCATGCTTGCAAAACCAAGCCAAGCGGGGTGAACTGGCCCTGCGGGAGGGGCCGGAAAAGCGCTGCCCAACAGGCCGGCGGCGGCTTTCGCACTTTTTTCAGATTCCCGGATTCACCTGGCGGCTCATTATCGGCCGGTTTTTGCTATCCGCCGGCTTGTTCCGGCATTCCCCTCCACGGCCAGCCCCCCAATTCGCCTACGCCATGGGAAAGAAACTCGGACAACACTTTCTGCACAGCACGGCGGTGCTCGATTCGATCCTGATCGCCGCGGGTCCAAAGGCCGGGGAACCTGTGCTGGAGATCGGGCCGGGGCAGGGCGCCCTGACCGAAAGGCTGCTGGAGACCGGCGCCACAATCCGCGCGGTGGAATTGGACGCCAATCTGGCCGAGGCGCTCCGCAAGCGGTGGGGGAAGCACGAGGGCTTCCAACTCATTGAAGGGGACGTTCTACAACTGCCCCTGACCCCGCCGGAGTTGTTCGGAAACGCGGCGCCTTACGCGGTGGTCGCGAACCTGCCTTATTATCTCTCCACGCCGCTCCTGTTCCGGCTGGCGTCCTTCCGGGAAGGATTTTCCCGGCTGGTGCTCATGCTGCAACTGGAAGTGGCCCAACGTATCCTGGCCAGCCCGGCCGAAGGCAAAGCCTATGGCTCGCTGAGCATCGTCATTCAGCACGCTTTCGCCGTATCCCTGGTTCGGCGGGTGCCCCCTTCGGCCTTCCGGCCCCCGCCCAAGGTTTCCTCGGCCGTGTTGCGCTTCACCCCCCTTCAACGCCATTTGACCCCTGAAGATGAGAGGCGATTTTTTCATCATGTGAAAACCCTGTTCACCCGCCGCCGCAAGCGAATGTTTTCCGTCCTCAAATCGATGTATGGAGCCGCGTCCGAAGAAACGATGGCCCGAGTCGTTCCGATCGTATCGGAGCGGCGGGCCGAGACGTTGTCCCCGGAGGAACACCTGGAGGTTTTTCTTCTCCTGCATCCCGAAATTAAAGAACCGGCGTCCTCCAGCGCCGTTCAACAACCAGGAGGCATACGCCCTCAACCTTGAATTGGCGTCCTAATTGCACCGCTTCCACCAAAGCCGGTGAGGCCTTGAACCCGCATTCTCCCTGGAGAATCAAGCCCTCTGGATGGGAACCTTCAACAGGAAAAGATGGGCGTTCCGGGGTTCACGATTTGCCGGACAAACCGAGTATGCTGAGGCCCCGCCTCCCCACAGGCCAAAAAGCGATGGGGAAAGGCGCGGAGATCGCGCAAAACACCGGGACCGCAGTCCAAACCCCCCGAACGAGATGGGTTGGAGCAGCCATGAACGGAAAATCCAAATTCACAAAAACCCTGTTTCTTTCACTATTCCTGGGCCTTGCCTTGATCGCGGCCGGATGTTCCTCATCCGGCGAGAAGACCATGGAGCAGGCAGACCCGCAAAAATCGCAAGACAATGGTGAAACCGGAAGGGACGCCCGGCCGGTGCAGGACGATTCGAAATTTTCCGGCGAAGCCCGCGGCTTTCCCCCGGCGGACGAACGCGGCACCGGCATGGCCGCCACGGCCCCCCCGCCCGGCGATCCGCCACGGCGGATGGAAGATGAAACCGTGGCACGGGTGGACACCCCGCCGGAGGAGCGGGACACCCTCATAAACCCGGAAACCAGGACGGACCATCAAAGCTCCAGGGCGCTGATGCGGGAAAATCGCGACCTCAGGACGGACCATGAAAGATCGAACGAAACCCTGGCCAAGATTGAAACCTCCTCCGATGACCCTGGGGGAGCCAGTTCACAAGATGGAAAGGGGACCCGATTGGACTCCGCCGGCGATTCCCGTGCGGAGCTGGACGCCCTGGACAGGCGGGACGCCACCCTGGACCAACCGGACCAGGAAAGCAGGGCCGCCATGGCCGGCAGGAAGGACGATACCCGGACCCTGAAAGCGGAAGCCACCGGGAAAAAAGACGCCGGGATGAAAGGCGAAACCCTGACGGCGATTCCCGATCAGGGGGAGGTTTTTGTCCTCCGCAGGCCTTGGGCCAAAATCCGGCGCGCGCCCAGGGAGAATTCACGCTCCATCGCACTGGCCTACGGCAACGACAGATTCCAGGTGGTGAAAAGGGAGGGGGATTGGGTGCAGGTGCGTTTTGGCAGGAACAACCGGCACAAAGGATGGCTGCTTCTCTCCGACCCGCCAAGATAAGGTTCCGGCCGGCGGCTCCCCATTTTGCAGCCTTGCCCCCCCCCGATGCCGGTCATGGCTCGGGGGCGTTTTTCCTTCCCGAGGCCGGTCTTCCCACCGCCGCATTGCCACCGCCGAAGTTTCACCGCCGAAGTTTCACCGCCGCATTGCCGCCAGTTTTTCCGTTTTTCGCTGCCGCGGACCGGTTCCCCATCCGATCCGGCTCCACACTGGGCTTCATGATCGGGCCTCACGGCTGTAGGGCCGGACCGAAGGCCGGCGAAGGCTAAGCTTCCCTTGCCGGCCCACCGCTCAGGGCGAGCACGAACAATGGCCCCAGCGCCACCACCACGCCCAGGGTGGCGAAGGCAAATCCCCAGGCGGCCGGCTCCTCCCCTCCGCCCCCCAGGTCCAGCGCCACCCCGAAGATCAACGGACCCAGGAACGAACCGATGAATCCCACGGCGGCATGAACCGCCATGGTGACGCCCCGCACTTCAGGGTTGGCCTCCTGCACCGTGCCCGCCGTGATGGAGGAGGAATCTCCCATCACCGTCGCGCCATAGACCAGGCTGAGCAGGGCCACCCAGATGAAAGGCCACTGACCGGTGAAGCCGAATCCCATCCCAAGCAGGGCCGAGGCGGTCATCACGGCGCAGACCACCCTGCGCCGGCCGAAGCGCACCGACAACTCGTTGCCGGTCACCGATGCGGGCAGGGCCAGCAGAGTCACGATGGCCGTCAACTCGGTGGCGCTCAGCCAGGAAGTTCCTTCAGGCTGAAAAGCTGCATTGAAGGTGAGGAAAGCCACCAGCCAGGAGCGAAAGCCGAACAACTCGAAATTGTGCACCATGTAGGCCAGGGTGTAGCCCATCGCGCGCCGGTTGCGAATGGCGGTGAGGAATTCGCGGGAAATATTGCGCGGCCCGTCCCGGGGGAGCGGGGGATTGGCGGGCAAAACCAGCGTGACGATGGCCAACGCCGCCAGGGGCCCCCCCGCCGCGATGTAAAACGCCATCCGCCAGTCCAGGGCGGGGCCGATGATTCCGGCAAGGTAAAACGACAGCGCCGAGCCGATGCCGAAGGAAGAGGTGTAAAATGAGATGGCGCGGCTCTGGGCCGGCCCCTCGATCAGGTCGCTGAGGGCCTTCAGGCCGGGCATGTAGGTTCCCGCCAGGCCAACCCCGGCCAGGGCGCGCAGGGCCAGCGCGCTCCAGAATCCTTGGGCCAAAATCCCGAACCCGCCGATGGCCACAACGGTCAGGGCCATGCAGACCAGGTAAATGCGGCGGGGATCGATCCAATCGGTGAGGGTCACCAGCACCAGCGCGGCCACCATGTATCCCAGAAAATAAATGCCGCTGATCCAGCCCGCCTCGCTGCTGGAAAGCCCCCACTCAACCATGAAGGCCGGCAATAGCGCGGGGAAGGTGAACACGCCCAACATGCCGGCAATTTCCGCGAGGCACATCATGGCGATCAAAAACGCCGGCCGCATGGATTCAGGCCCTCCCTTCAATCGACGGCGACGCTCCGCCGCGGCCCATCCCGGCCGCGGTGGCGGGGTATGGGGAGGTCGGGGAGGGGTCGGGAAGATAAGGGCCGGGAACGGGCAACGGTCTGATATCCTGCGTCAAGTGCGAGAGTGGTCTGGGAGGCCTCGATCTGCGTGGGGCGCCCCCTGCATCTACCAGGAAAGCGCGAACGGGTAAAGGAAACCCACGGCCGCGGAATTTCTGATCGAGACCAGCAGGGCGAGCATCAAATACCAGCCGAAGAACCGCCGGCGCGCCAGTGCGAACACGGCCATGGCGGCGGGCAGGGAAGTCACGGCGCCATCCAGCTTTGGCGCCCGCCCGCGGATGGCGCCCGGGGCCGCGAAGGCCAACGATTGAATGGTCATGGCCCGTTCCCGTCCTTTGCCGCCCCGGATCATGTTGTCACCGGGGCGGGGGCGTTCCGTTCAACAACACCCCACGGGGGGATTTCCGGCGGATTCCGCGCCGCTGTTTTCAATCTTCGCCTTGCCGCTCCCGGCCCCACAGCCCTGGGCGTTTTCCGGGACGGGCAATTGCTCGTACACCACGAATATTTCCCAGGGATTCCCGTCGGGATCGGAAAACCATAGCTTGTCCTGGCGGGCGAAGCAGCAGGTGCTGTTTTTTTCCTCGCTGGTGACGATCCCTACGCCTTCCAGGCGCTCCCGCCAGGACTCCAGCGATTGCGCGCTGTCGACCTCGACGCCCATGTGGCTGACCCTGGTGGCCGGCCTGTCTTTCGCGCTCAACAGGGAAAGGTTGATCGGCGGTCGATGGAGATCGAATTTGGCGTACCCGGCTGTGCGTTTCTGCGGCTGGGCGGCGAAAACCTTGCTGTAAAAGGCGATGGATCGATCCAAATCGTTCACATGGAGCGAAAGGTGATAACGCATTTTGTTCTCCTTGGTTCTCTTCTGTCCGGCGGGTGGCCGGGTGGGACGATGGGGCTTTTCCTCAGGCCACTCCAGGGTTGTTGGTGTTGTTGGTGGTGTCGTCGTTGCCGGTGTCATCGCCGTGGGTTTCGTCGCCGCGGGTGTCACCCCTGGTATTTGGGTTGCCACGGGCGCCTTCGCTGGAGTGCTTTCCGGCGGTGTCCCTGGCAGCGTCCCTGGCAGCGTCCCCGGCAGCGGCGCCAAACGAACAATCCACGCCGCGGTCCTCATTGGCCGAAACGCCATCGGCGCCCAGGCCCTGGCAGCATTCCGCTCCCAAAAAGCCCAGCAGGGCATCCATGCGGGCGTATTCGGCCCGGCAGATCAGCACACGGCTTTGGCGCTCCTGGCTGACCAGGCCCACCCGCACCAACCGGGCGATATGATGGGAGAGGGTCGAAGCGGGAATGCCCAGCCTTTGCTGGAGGCGGCCCACGGGCGCCCCGTTGGGGCCGGCGCGAACCAGCAGACGAAATATTTCCAACCGGGTCGTATTGCCCAAGGCTTCCATGCAGTTCGCGGCGGATTGCGTTTCCATGTCCCGATGTTAGCCCGGTGCGGAATCTTTTTCAACGATATTACTAGAATAATCGAAATATAATCGTACATTCCGTGGTTCCGACGTTCGATCAACAGCTTGCAATTTCTGAATTCAGCGCAATCGGAACGAAAATAGAGCGTTTGCTTCCCAAGGCTGGTGATTTTCAGGCCGGGGCGTCCCTTGTGAATCCATGCGGCCCTTGTCCGGCCGCTCCGGACAGGCCTGGATCAAGCCCGGATCACGCCCTTGTCCTCCAGGGCGGCGATTTCCTCGGGGCCATATCCCAGTTCCTCCAGAATCGCGATGGTATGTTCTCCCAGGGCCGGAGCGGGGCCGGGGGGTTTGAGTGGGGTGCTGGAAAGTTCAAGGGGGGTACGGGCGATGGGGGCCGGGGCGGGCAGGTTCGCACCCTGCACCGGGTGCAGAAACCCGCCGCCCACCACTTGAGCATTTTCCAGGGTTTCGCGCGGGGCCAGCGCCGGGCCGCAGGGAATCCGGGCGCCTTCCAATTCCTCCAGGCATTGCTCCGTGGATCGTTCCGCGCACCAACGGGCCATCCTTTCGCTGACCGCCTCCCCATGTTCTCCCCGCGAGATGTCGTCGGCGAAGCGCGGGTCCTCCAGCCAATGGGGTTCTTCCATCAGGCCGGCCCAGCGATCGAACATGGGTTGACCCACCGCCTGGACGATGAGCCAGCCATCGGTGGTTTGGAACACGTCGGACGGGGCGGAAGCCTGCCCCCGGTTGCCAGTGGCGATGCGGTCCGGGTGGATCAGGGCCTGTTCGATCAGCATGGCGTTGTTGAGCGTGAGGGCGGTGCCCAGCAGGGAGGTTTGTACCTGTTGCCCCGCTCCGGTATCGCGGCGGGCCATCAAGGCCGCCATGACGCCGAAGGCGGAATGCAGGGCGGTGGCGAAATCCACATAGGCCACCGCGGCGCGCATGGGTTCATCCGCCTGCCCGGTCATGTGCATGGCGCCCCCCATTGCCTGGCCGATCCCATCGAAGCCGACCCGGCCGCCGTAAGGACCTTTGGTGCCGAAGGCGGTGGTGGTGGCCAGGATAATGTCCGGCTTGACCGCGCGCAAGGCGTCGTCGTCCAGCCCCATGGCCTTCAGCGCCCGGGGAGGAAGATTGGCCACCACCACGTCCGCGGTCGCCACCAGCTTTTTGACGATCTCCCGCCCCTCCGGGGAGGTGGGTTCCAGGGCCAGGGAGCGCTTGTTGCGGGCCATTTGGAGGAACAGCGCGCCATCGCCGTTTTCCGCCACGGGCAGCACGCCACGGTCTTCCCCGCCGCCCGTGCGCTCGATGCGGATCACGTCCGCCCCAAGGTCCGCCAGCAGTGCGGCGCAATACGGGCCGGCGATGTAGCGTCCAAAATCGAGTACCCGCAGACCTTCCAGCAATGGCTCCATCGCTCCGGTTCCATGAAGATTTGGTTCCATGAAAAAATTCAGGAAACCACATCTGTCTCCCGATGCTTCTTTTCCGTGGATTTCATTGGGCGCGTTCTCCGGCCGGATGCGGACGGGAGGGCCCCAGGTGGCCGGCTCAACCTATCCCAGGGAACCGGGAAGCGCCAATTGCCCGGCCGGCGATTGGAACGCTTGCCAGGGGGGAGTCCGATTTCGATCGCACCGCCGGCGAACATTCGGCGGGGCGCTCCTGTCGTGCCCATACCCGCTCCATGGGGCCAGTCCGTCAATTATCGCGGAGCGGTAAAAATTTAACATGCCTATCCCTTTGGCTCAGCAAAAAGAGATGTATAATTAATGAAAACAATAAGTTGTCGAAAATTTGGCTTCCACCCCGAAGACTGAGGAAACAGGCGGCCCGGCCTCAGCATTCCGGAGGCGGCGATCATCCCAAACAGCACCTCACCCCGCCCTTCGGGCACCCCTCTCCCGCGGGAGAGGGGGAAATTTCACCG
>JACZSY010000146.1 GCA_022573975.1 SAR324 cluster bacterium
ATCCCATTGAATAATCGCCAGCATCGGTACGTTCGGCATGGAGCACGGAATTGTAATTTCCGATTTCCGTTGGTTCCGTGGAAATGCTGATTGAATCCCCTCGCATGGCCAAGCGGATCGGTTTTTCCCGTTCCTTGTACGTTGAACAGGCGGCTTTGATTGTGTCTATCAATTCCAAACCGTCCACGATTACAACCCGGCCATGGTCCGGCCAAATTGCATCCATGTTCGGGAATTTCATACCCGTATTCGGGTCCGGGAACGTGTAGTCTCCCGTCTTTGGGCATTTGGTCAAGTACAACGGCCAATCGTCCAAGGGAACCATGATATCGAATCCCTTGCCCTTGCATTTGAAGGAATACCGCGCGGCCCGGTGGCCATCGGTGGCTTCGATCAATCCCCGGCCTTTCCGCACCACGATATGGGCGGTTTTCAGGTTGATCCGGGTTTCCGATTTGCAAACCGCGTGCTTGGCCATTTTCAATCCCTTACGGAAATCCTTGGCCGGAATGGTGATCGTTTTTTGAGTTTGGTTCAACATGGTATTTTCTCCCATTAGAGAAATTTACATCCCCGCACAATGCGGGATTGAGGCCTGATTGCCCCGTGAAAGGCCGGGAACGATTGCCCCGGCCCTTCCGGTGGAAATCACGCGGCCATTGCTTCCACGTTCCCCGCTTCCATGATCCGGGCAAGAACCTTTTCAACATCCCCAATAATTGAGGCAATGCCTTTCAGCATGTCCTTGCCGGCGTAGGATTGAATATACCGGTAGGAATTGCCAGACGTGTCCTTATCGGATTTCCCGCACAACCGGCCAAGCACGGCGGCTGATAGTTCGGCCACCATTTCCTGTTTGGCATTTTGCCCGCCTTTCATGGTATCTCCCCGCGCTTTCAGTACCTTTTCATGGGCGGCATGGGACAATTCATGGAAAAAGACGGATTCTTCCGGGGTTGCGAGTAGGATTTCCCGCCTTCCACCCCGGAACATGCCTTGAAAGCGATTGTTGCCCGGAACTGATTTCACGGAAATCCCCCATTTGATAGCCACTTCCAACAGGGGAACATCCGGCAATGGGATGCTTTCATAATCCAAGTCTTCCCCTTCTGTCATTTCAACCGGGAAAACAGGGATGGAAATGAAACCGATCAAGCGGGGTTCCTTCTCCCCTTCACCGTTATCAACTTGCACAATGCGGGGGCCAAGGATCGAAAAAGCCTAGCTACCCTTTTTCACGTTCCGCCCAGCTTCTTTCCATTGCTTAAACCCACGGGCATCCGCCGTGCCTTGTGAAACCATAAGGACACGATTGAGCAAGGACCATTTTGTGGAGGGGATACCAGCCACGGGGGGGAAGGTGGCCATTGCTACCGTGTCCGCAATGTCACCGGATTTGAATTGTTCGAGAAGGCCGGAAAGGGCGGAATTGATCTTCTCTTCCCGCCTGGCCGTCTTTTCATCATTGGAAAGGTTATTCCAGTCTGATTTCTTGCTTTGCTTTTTCATGATGCGTACTCCCAATGGAGTTTAACTGCTTGCCCGGTCAATTCCGGGGTAGGTCTCAATCAACCTGATTACACACTCGCATAGGTCATTTCATACTGTCAAGTAAAATAAGACTTATAATGATAATAAAATGAAAATATACACTAAATGACTGGAATAATACAGTTTATTTTTTTTATCTTTACAGTCCCATATTACATGAAATATGATCAAATCATGGACACGCTAGGGAAAAGAATAAAGGCACTAAGGATTCAATCCGGAAGGAAAGCGGGAGACTGTGCCAAGGTGTTAGGCATTAGCCGGGCGGCATTCTATGGATGGGAAGCCGATACCCAAATACCCGGCTTCCATTCCCTTATCAGACTGTCTGAAATCTTCGGCGCGTCCCTCGACTGGCTTATGAAGGGAAAAGGCAATCCCCCCGCAATTGAGCCATTCACATAAGCAAAAAAAACACCGGGATTCGATTTCCAAAACGGAGGCCGGGGGGTCCAAAATTCGCGCCGCGCCGTTCATCGTTTGTTACACTTTATTCCTCTACGACCTTGGAAAAAACGTCGGCATTAATTGGGGATTTTGGAAATTAAAAAAATTGAGCGGGAAAAGTTCCTGGAGGATGGGTTAAAAATGGAGGGTGATTTGGAATTGCACCAAGGAGAAGAAAAGAAAATCAGGTGCTCTCGAATGGGGATCTCCATGTGCAGGGCCGTGATTCTATCGGCGGTCGTGGTTTCTATTGTTGCCAATGCACACCCCCTCGTGGCCCAAACACCGCTGCCGGTGCTTGCCCATATCGGCCCTTGGCCTATCGCCTCGGAAATGATCGGTTACCAGGGACGTTTGTGGTTCGTAAACAGCGTCAAATACTCCAATCACAATTCCGCCGATCTATACAGTTACGATTCGGCCACAGGCAGTCTGCGCTATGAGCGGCATCTGTTCAGCCAGGATGCCGGACAACCTGTGATTTTTCAGGGACTCCTTTATTGGCCCTTTGAGGATGCCCGCTTTTCGCTTGGATGGGGGCATTTCATGGCCACTGACGGTGAGCGTTGGTTGTTCGGCACCATCCCCGGTAAGCAAATATTCCACACCCATGCCCTAACTGCCATGGATGGAAATCTATATGCCGCAACTTCCGCATGGCAGGCCACTCTGCAAGTGTCCAATGACCGGGGATTGACCTGGCGGGAGGTCTATGCACACCCGACAATCAGAGGCCGGGTGAGCCGCATCGTGGCCCTGGCTGCGGTGGGAGGGGCGGTGTACGGATATCTTTTGGACCGCAGGGACGATGGACCGCGGCGCCGCTTGCTGCGTTTTCAGGGCGAATCTGTTCGTGAAGTCCCCGGCTGGCCCCAGGATCGTGCGGTAACCGGGTTGGCCCCCTTTCGCGGCTGGCTGTATGGTCTGGTGGGAGGCGGAGGAGGCACGGCGCTATGGCGCACCAATGGTGTCCTTAGCGAGCAGGTGCGGCCCACCAAAACCGGATGGCGTGTGAAAGGGCTGGCTGCTGGCCCCCAAGCCCTGTGGGCCGTGGACAGTACCCGCAACACAGGCAGGCTGTGGCGCAGCAGTGACGGTGGCAAATGGACCCTGGCCCACATCTTACCAGGGGGGTCACCCAACCAGGCCCTGGTGTATAATGGGCGGGTCTACGTTTCTGGTGCAGGAGAAGATGGCAGGGGATTGCTGTGGGGGGGCAAAACCGCAGTCTCCGCCAATGCAGCCGAATCCTCTCAGAGGCCACAGGGCATCGTGAATTGGCCCCGGCGTCCACAGCAAGCATTGGACCTGAAAGCAGCTGGACGGGAGTTGGACAAGGCCTTGTTAAATACCCCCCCTGCATATCGCGGGAACCTGCGAGATCGGGTGTATAAAATCGCAATGACCCAGCCCGGTGATGATCTCTTTTCTCCACGGTTGAAGGGCCTTTTGCCCAATATTGACCTGTCCCTAATCGGTGGAAAAGTGCATATGCCCGCCTCCCGCCTGGCCCGGTGGATTCTGTTGTGGGGCATGTCAATCACAGGCATCGGGGTAGTTCCTCCAGAATTTATTTCCACTCCCTGGAACACCCCACCCAATCGGGCCGAAAAATATTTTGAAATTCCGGAAGCCGCCATCTGGGCTGTTGCCATGACGGGGCAAAAAGACCGTGCTACCCTCAATGCCCTGATAAATCGACTGAAGCGCAAAGGCGAACCCCTATGGGTCAAGGGAGAGGCCGTAGGGGCGCTAACCGTTCTGACAGGAAAACGTTTTGCCTACAATTTCGAGGCCTGGCATCGGTGGTGGGCGCAGGCTAAAAAGGATTGGCCGAAATAATATCTTCAACCGGAAGCCTAGGGTCTTCTAAAGTAACCCGGCATTCCGGAAGGGTAGGAAACAGATCGTGTCATCCCAAAGAAAAAAAGGCGTTCGTCGTTTCGACCGGAAAATGGAGTTCCTGGTGGCAAGCGGTTTTTTTTTAATGGCCGGACAGGTTTTGGCGTTTATCATCCTTGCCGCGACTTTGGTGATTGGAGGATTTCCGATTTTATTCGGGCAGAGCCCATCCGCCCCACTCATGGAAATCCCAATCTTTGAAACTGCGTGGGTGAAAATACCGGGGGGAAATTTTGTGATGGGGGATCCCGAGGGTGAACCTGAAGAAAACCCACGCAAAAAACGGATTTCTCCCTTCCAACTGATGCGGTTCGAGGTGATCCTGAGCCAATTCGTCGTTTTCAGTAAACTATCCGGCCACCGCACCGACCCGGAAAACAGTGGAAAAGGCTGGGTCTGGACCCGCCGCTGGACATTGGTTTCCTGGGCGGATTGGCTTCACCCACGCGGCCCAAAAACCACTGGCCCGGAAAAAACTCCCCCGGGTAATCACCCGGTGGTGCAGGTATCTGCCCGGGATGCAGCCCGGTTTTGCTCATTTTATGGGTTAAGGCTGCCTACGGCGCCTGAATGGGAGTTTGCTGCCAGAGGAACGGACGGGAGACGATATCCTTGGGGCAATGAGCCTCCCAGACAAGGCAGAGGCGCTCAAGCCAACTTCGGTACAGTGTCCTGCTGCTCGCCGGATGCCGCGGACGGCTTTCGCTACACTTCGCCGTTGGGAAGTTTTCCCCGATCAGCCTCGCCCTTTGGGGTGTAGGACATGGCCGGCAACGTGTGGGAGTGGACTTCATCCCCCTTTCCCGGGAAAACGGAAGAAGTGCAATTGCGTGGCGGAGGATGGGGGAACAACCCATATTGCCTGCGGGCCTCATACCTGCACGGCAACACTCCGAATATCGGTTTGGATATGGTTGGATTCCGTTGTGCCAGGGATGAAGGTTAACCTCCCAGCAAATGAAAAATTCGTTTCCCAAAACCAAACCCTTTCTCGTTTGGAGGATAGCCGCGTGGATTTAGAAACCCTGTTGTTCGAGACGCGGGATGGCATCGCCCTGATCACGTTAAACCGCCCGGAAAAGCTCAACGCCATGAATCGGGCCATGCTGCGCGATATTCAAACAGCGCTGGACCGGGTGGAGGCTGACGACGCCATCCGGGTGGTGGTGGTGACAGGTGCGGGGAAGGCATTTTCTTCCGGGTTTGACCTGAAAGAGCAGATGGAGACGCGGCCTGAAGGGGTGGCCGACTGGCGCAAGGCGCTCGACGAGGACTTCGCCGCTATAACCCGCTTCTGGTGGCTCAGCAAACCCACCATTGCCGCAGTCAGGGGACACTGCCTGGCAGGCGCCTGCGAGTTGGCGCTCGCCTGTGACATCACCGTCTCGGCGGAGGACGCCGTGTTCGGGGAGCCTGAACTCAAGTTCGGGGCGGGCATCGTCGCCATGCTGATGCCGTGGATGACCGGCCCCAAGCAGGCCAAGGAGTTGATCCTGACTGGGGAAGACCGCCTGCCTGCCAAGCGCGCGCTGGAACTTGGCATCATCAACCGTATCGTACCGCTCGGCTCGGAAGTTAAAACAGCCATGGCCATCGCCCGCCAGATAGCGGTCATGGACCCCAACCTGGTTATGCAAACCAAGCTGGCCATAAACCGCACCTACGAAATCATGGGCATGCGGCAGGCCTTGCAAAGCGCTCTAGATATTGACCTCCAAATCGAGGCCCAGGGGTCGCCGGACAAGCGCCAATTCATGGATATCGCCCGCGAAAAGGGGCTGCGCGCCGCCTACGCTTGGCGGGACGCCCGCTTCGCGCAGGAAGGCGACGAGTGAGCGGGGCCCTGGCCACCGCGCTTGATGACGCCTGCCGGGAGTTCGGCGGCGCGGTTGCGGCGGATGAGGAGGAAAACTTCTCCCTGGCGGATTTCTCCACCCTGGCGGACGAGGTGGCCCAATCCCTGCTGGACGCCGGAGTCCGCCCGAATGAACCGGTGGCGGTGCTGGTCTCCAACCGGGTGCGGGACCTGGCCGCTTTTCTGGGCGTTTGGCGAGCTGGTGCCGTTGTGGCGCCGGTGCACCGCACCACCCCGGGTCTGGTCTTGCAGGGTCTCCTGGAACGCATGGGCTCACGGATCGTGGTGGATTTCCGCCCCCACGAACGGGCGGAGAGCCTGACGGCCTACGGAATCGAGGCCGGGACCAAGGGTTGCCTGCACCTGTTGCCACTGCCGCCCCCCGCGCATCGCCCCTTGCTGGAAGGCGCGGCGCTGATCATCTTCACCTCCGGCACCACCGGCCTGCCCAAGGGCGCCGTTCTGGGGCACGACGCCTTCGCCGGCAAGCTGGAGGCCATTGACAGCCTGCTTCATTTCAATCCGGGTACGCGGACTCTGCTTGTGCTCCAAATTACCTTTAGCTTCGGCATCTGGGTCTCGCTGCTCACCCTGCTGCGGGGCGGGGACTTGCTGATGCAGGAGCAATTTACCGCGGACGGCCTGCTGCCGGCGTTGCGGGTCCACCGGGCCACCGCCGTGGCCCTGGTGCCCACCATGTTGCGCGCCTACCTTGCCAAAATGTCTGGCCCGGAGCGCCGCGCCGAGATGGAAGCCTTCGCGCAAAAATCGCCCCTGACTCAAATACTGATGGGGGGCGAGAATCTGGGCGCAGACCTGGGCCGGCGGCTGTTCACGCTCTTTCCTACCGCAGAAATGGTTGATATTTATGGCCTGACCGAAACCGCCACCAGCGATTTTTTTCTCATGCCGGCCGATCAGCCGGAACACCTGGGCTGCATCGGCCGGCCTTCCCCGGGCGTGGCATACCGCATCGCCGCTCAGGGCGGGGGCCTCGCGGTCCGGGGCGAGCCGGGCGAGTTGCAAATTCGCACGCCCTTTATCATGAGCGGTTATTTGGACGCGCCGGATTTGACGGAACAGGCATTCGCGGACGGTTATTTCCGCACTGGCGACCTCGTCCGGGAGAAGGCGCCCGGATTGGTGGAAATGGTGGGGCGGGCCAAGGAAATGATCTCCCGTGGCGCCGCGAAAATCGCACCTCTGGAAATCGAGCAGGTGCTGTGTGGCCATCCGGCGGTCGCCGAAGCACTGGCTACCGGCGTGCCCGATGAAGTGCTGGGGGAGCGAATCCACATATTCATCGTGCCCCGGCCCGGTGTCGAGGCACAAGAAGCGGAGTTGCGCGCCTGGGCGGCAGAACGGCTGGAGAAATTCAAACGGCCCGACGCGTTCCATTTTGGCACGGAACTGCCGGTCGGACGCACAGGGAAGGCTGACCGCGGCGCCCTGCGCAGGCTGCTGGCGGGCGAGAAATAACATCCAAACCTCGGGGTTGGTTTTGATGGAGAATGGCACGGAACCTTTTCGCGAAATGGAGGAAATATTTCCCCTGAGGATGATGGGCGGGCCTGAGCTTGATCAGGTGGCTGAAAATCCGTGGAGGGGCTTCATAGGAAACCTGCCATGGACCGAGTCAAGCTGAAACACATCCTCACCCACCTGCACGACATCATCACAAACGATGTGCCGGGCTTGGAATTCCGAATCTATTTTTACGGCTCCCGCCAAGGGGGAACGGAGCGGCCTGACAGTGACCTTGACCTTGCGATTGAATTCTTGAGTCCTTTGGAGGACGGGGAGGCGGTAGGGTTGACCGCCACTTATTATTTCTGTGGCGATAAATTGACACGCGCCACAATAACCAGGAAAATGGAATCGTTGACCACGTCCGGGTTGCCCTACGGGGTCCGGTGACTGAGGTGAAAGCGCCTCCCTTCTCGACGTTCTGAGGATTCAGAGCATACGGGGGTCCGTCCCCACTGACGGGTTGCTCCCTGGAAAACGTGAACCACACCGATTTCTTATTTCGGGCCATGCGCATGGCCTCGAAGCTGGAGTTTTCGGTAACGCAGGAAGTCTGCACCACCCGCGCTTCACGTCCACCAGATCAATCCGGCTGGCGGCTTTTAGGAGGGCGCGGAGATAGTCCCTGGCGGCTTTGGCCTTCCTCTTTTCGGCGGCGCACTTCCCCCGGATTTCCGGCGTGTCGATTCCCCGGATGCGGACGCCGATTTTCTTCCCGAAGAATGGATGAATGCCCGGCAGGGTGAAGGTACAGGTGTCCCCATCGTAGCATCTGACCAAAACCACATTGTTGAAGGTGGTGGCCCAGGCCGGGACGGACAGGGAAAGCAGGACGGACAAGGCGAGGCAAAATTTCATAACCAGTCGTTTTTTAATTGCGTCCATGTCCCCCTACATCCTCTTACAAATTCTAACTCCCGGGTTGCCCCTGGCCCTGTGATAGGCCGCATCCACCTTCCCGGAGAGATATACCCACCCCTCGGCGATCTGGCGGGCCAGCTCTGATTGCAGGTCAAAGCAGGTGCCGTAATCCGGGCGAATCCTGCGGAGCAATATTTCGATGAACCTCTTTTCAATCCTCGTTATATTTGTTTTCCATTTCTTCCCATAACGGCGCTGGATTAACTTTTTCGTGCCCGGTTTGCCTCGACAATTTGCGCCTTGAATTTTGAACGCATCCGAATTTCCAAGATGACAGTTCCTGGCCATTTGCCGTTTTTTTCGCACAGACCGGCAGCGAGATATTGATAGGTCAAAAAACCAAAAAAGGCCTCGGCGCGGGCTTCATTTACAGTTGCGCAAGGGAGGGCCTGAGTGGGGGAGGTTGCAACCAACAGGAAGAAAAGAAAAGCAATAAATCGCATTGCGTCCCCGATGGCCCCAAGCTGAAAAGCAAAAACCTACTTCACCCTCACGAGGCGGAAACCCAGGTCGGCGTTCCTGCCGAAGAAAGATCACCGAAACCAAGTGGGAAGGAATTTCTGGCCACTAGGTAAATGATCAGGATCAGTTCAGTTCCATAAATATTTTGCGCCTGGCGTCCCATTGGTAAATGCCTGTAACCACCTCCCCGATCTTTTTTTCCTCGCAATCCGCCTGGCTGAATTTCCTGATTACCGTTTTAATGATGGGAAAAGGCTTGGCATCCACATCCACCAAAATGTGGGGTGTGGTAAATGTTCCGCTACATTCCCCTGCTATCTTGTCTCCCCTAGCCCCGATTCCGCTGGCGACATAACGCCGCTTTGCTGAATCCAGCGTGTAGAGGCCAAGGCTCACCTCGCAATGGTTGCGGAAACAATTCCCGGATTGAAAAATTATCTCGTCCACTCCGTCCCCGTTCAAATCCAATGATTGCACCAACTCACCCACGGGCCCCTGAACAAGGTCAGATTGCTCCGATTTTACACGGTTCCACTCCCCCGCTGACCAGGAAAATTGCACCGGATACTCTTTGCAAATCCAACTCCCCATCCCAATACATAAATGATTATTGACCACCAATTGTTTGGAATTAATCAGGCTGATCGTTATTGTCACTGATTTCAGCACATCCGCGATATTATCTCCAAATACGGGTACGTTCCCCTTGCGCACCTCCGCATTCAATTCCGCCACCCTTGCCAAAGCTTGGTTCATTTTTTTCGTTCCGGCGGCATCACGAAGCAATAGATTGAAGGGAGAATTTTTCGGAAGATTTTTAGAAAATATCACTTTCTTGGTGGCAATGTTGAAAGCCTTGAAATAAAGGACGTTTTTTTCCAGGTGCCATAGATAGGATACCTTGTATTTGCCGTCAATACCGGTAAAGGCCACCGAAAAACGGTTCACCGCCAATGGCTGAAGGCGTAAACCATCGATTTTGGTTTTTCTGGCAAAACTGTTGGGGAGGGTTCGTTCGATTTTATCCTTTCCCAATATGGATAAGGTTTTCTTGAAACCCTTGACACGATGAAGCACAACGAGTTTGCCCTCCATCGAAGTGCCCTTCTCCCCGGCTATCACAGTAATCGCCGCAAGCTTGAACTTTTTTCGGATACGGGCCTTTTGCTTTGATCCGGGGGAGGATCGGTCTGCGCGCGCTTCCGCTTTTTTCAACAACCCAAGATTGAACTTGTCCGTGGCTGTGAGCGCCCTGCCCAGATTCACCTTGCGGGGCCGGTACCAGGAAAACCGCTTGAAGTGGGCCTGCAGGTCTTTGGATTTAAAGCGGTATCCGTACTGGGCAAAAATGGTATTGCGGATGATGCGAAGTTCCGCCTTGGTGAGCCCGGCCACCTGGTTGCGCCGGATGCGCTTTTTCATAAGCGCCAGGTTGCCCCTCCCGATGGTCTCCACCGCAAGGCGCTTGCCTGAGCGCCTGCTTTTATACTTCTCCGGGCTGCGCTTGAAATCCATCAGGAGGGTCAGGGCCTGATTTTTTTTCTGCCTCCTGGCCGCACGCAACATTTTATCCACGTCAAGGTTTATCCCATGGCGGAGAATTACCTTGAGCACATCAGGCTTGCCGAAACCGATATCCAGCAGGGAAATCCTGTGCCCCGGTGCGCCATCCATCGCCGGAAAGACCTCTTCTTGATGAATATCGGCACCATATGCCAGCAAACGGGCAAGGATTTCCAAGGCTTTTTCCCCCTTGTTTTTTTCAACAACCAGCACCAAGGGAGGCGTGGACAGGTCAGCGGCCCAGTACAACGTTTTTGGATTCGCCCCTTGATCCAAAAGAAACAGCACCATGTCTGATTGACCACTAAGAATGGCCGAATGAAGCAAGGGGCCATAACTGGCTTGATCTATCGGGACAATGCCATTGATTTTTTGACCATTCTCAAGGAAAAGGGCGACCATCTCCTGGTTCCCTCTTTGAAGGGCATACTGGATGGGGAAAATTTCATCCGGGTTTAGATCAGCCCCCTGTTCCAGAAGGGTTCTGGCCCGTTTCGCGTCCCCGTCCTTGA
>JACZSY010000379.1 GCA_022573975.1 SAR324 cluster bacterium
AAGATATTTGGAATGAGAGTTTGAAATACTTGTTTTTGCTATGAGAAAGTTTGTTGAAACTTTCCAAAGTTTCCCCCCGGAGGGCCGCCGGAGGCGCCCCTCTCCCGCTTTTACCGAGTTGATCACAGGCCTTCCAACAGGCCCCCGCATCGCCAAACCAGGCATCCTGAGCATGACATCCCCCCTTAAAATCGCCCTGGCGCAGGTCAATTCCACCGTGGGGGATTTGGAGGGCAATCGGGAGGCGGCCATCCGGGCCACGGAGCAGGCGCTGTCTCAGGGAGCCGGCCTGATCGTGTTTCCCGAAATGTTCCTGCCCGGCTACCCGCCGGAGGACCTGGTGCTCAAGGCCAGCTTTCAGCAGGACGCCTGCGATTGCGTGCGGGCGATCGTCCGCAGGTTCGCCGGAGACGCGATCTGCGTGGTGCTTCCCACGCTCTGGAAAGCCCGGGGGAAGCTCTACAATTCCGCCATCGTTTTTCAGCGGGGGGAAATCCTCGGGGAATTTCACAAACAGGAACTCCCCAATTACGGCGTGTTCGACGAGAAGCGCGTCTTCCATGCCGGCCGCCCCCAGAAGCCGTTTGAACTCGATGGAATCAAATTCGGCGTGATGATTTGCGAGGACATGTGGCGGCCAGGGACGACCCATGGACTGGCGGGGTTTGGCGCGGACATTCTGCTGGTGGTCAATGGCTCCCCCTACGACGTGGAAAAGACCCATCGGAGAGAAGACCTGGCCCGGGAGCGCGTGAAAGAGTCCGGGCTGCCCCTGGTGTATGTGAACACCGTCGGCGGGCAGGATGAACTGGTGTTCGACGGCGGCTCTTTCGTCATCGGCCGGGACGGCCGCACCACATGGCGGGGTCCCCGGTGGGAAGAAGCGGTGAGCATCACCCAATGGGAAAAAGACCGGGAGGGATGGCGGTGCCTGCCGGGCGCCGGCGCCGGGGAACTGGCCGAGGAAGAGGACATCTACACCGCCCTGGTGACCGGATTGCGGGATTATGTGCAAAAAAACAGGTTTCCGGGGCTGGTGATCGGTCTCTCCGGGGGCATCGACTCCGCCCTCAGCGCCGCCATCGCGGTGGATGCCATCGGCGCGAATCAGGTGCGGGCCGTGATGATGCCTTCGCGTTACACCAGCAGGAAAAGCCTGGAGGACGCCGGGGACTGCGCGGGCCGGCTGGGGGTCGCCCTGGACACCATTTCCATCGAGCGCGCGGTGGCCGCCTATGACGCGACCTTGAAAGATGTGTTCCGGGAAATGGAACCCGATGTCACCGAAGAGAACATCCAGGCCAGGATACGAGGGCAGATCCTGATGGCGATTTCCAACAAGTTCGGCCTGATGGTGCTCACCACCGGCAACAAGTCTGAAATGGCGGTGGGGTATGCCACCTTGTATGGCGACATGTGCGGCGGGTTTTCCGTCTTGAAGGACGTGTACAAGACCTGGGTCTATCGTCTGGCGGCGTGGCGCAACAAAAACCGGCCAAAACAGGGAAAAGGCCCGCGAGACCGGGTGATCCCCGCAAGCATCCTGGAGAAGGCCCCCACGGCGGAACTGCGGGAAAACCAGACGGATCAGGATTCGCTGCCGCCTTACGAGGAATTGGACGCCATCCTCACCGGTCTGGTGGAGGAGGAAGTGAGCGCGGACACACTGATAGGCCGGGGTCATCACCGCGATGTGGTCAACAAAGTGCAAAATTTGCTCTATAGTGCGGAATACAAGCGCAGGCAGGCGCCCCCGGGAGTGAAGATTTCGCCGAAGCACTTCGGCCGGGACCGCCGTTATCCCATCACCAACCGCTACCGGGACGGTCTGTGACACCGATCCGCGGGACCGGCCTGTGACACCGAGCCGCGGGACCGGCCAGCGAACATTGGCGGTAAAATCCGGGGCCGCCTCCCGGTTCGGATTCACCCGGCTTTCCACCGGCTTTCCTCCAGGTTTTCCATACCCGGCGGGAAGCGGGCCTTTGAACCGCTGGCAACCCGGATGAATTCGGGAATTCATGGAGTCGAGGCGTGATGACGATGAACAAAACCACCAAACTGAGGCAACTGATCGAGCGGGAGGAAATTCTGATCGCGCCCGGCGTGTACGATCCCTACCTGGCCAAGTTGGTGCAGGCCGCCGGGTTCGAGGCGGTGTACATGACCGGCGCGGGGGTCTCGCATACGGGGTTGGGCATGCCGGACCTGGGCCTGACCACTTTTTCCGAGATGGTGGACCGGGCCGGACGCATCGCCGACGCCGTGGATATCCCCGTCTTCGCCGATGCGGACACCGGATATGGCAACGCCCTCAACGTGATCCGCACCGTCAAGGCCTATGAGCGGGCCGGGGTGGCCGGGCTGCACATGGAAGACCAGCAAATGCCCAAGAAATGCGGACATTTCGACGAGAAGAAAGTGATCCCGCTGGAGGAAATGCTGGGCAAGCTGAAAGCGGCCCTGGACGCGCGCAGCGATCCGGATTTCATCATCATCGGCCGCACGGACGCCCGCACCGCCGTGGGTTTCAACGAGGCCCTCGATCGGGCCCAGGCCTTCGCCGAGGTGGGCGTGGACATGGTGTTCTTCGAATCCCCATTGTCCGAGGAGGAGTTGGAAAAAGTGGGCGCATCGGTCAACCGCCCGCTGCTGGCCAACATGGTGGAAACGGGCAAGACGCCGCTGCTCCCCACCGCGCGCTTGCAGGAGATGGGCTACAACGTGGCCATCTTTCCCGGCGCGCTGGGGCGCTTCATCGGCAAGCAGGTGATGGATTTCCTGCGCATTTTCCGCGCCGAGGGCAGCACCATCTCACAGGTGGACAAGATGCTTTCCTTCACCGAGCAAAATGAGATCGTCGGGCTGCCCGAAATGCTCGCCCTGGCCGAAAAATACCGGGCCTGAGGGGGAGCCTGATCGGGGCGGGGAGCGACAATATCGGTTTCACAGTCCGGCTTCACCGCCGGGCCTGACAGCCCCCGGCCATCGCTTTTGGGTTGGCTCCGGGAGGCGGCGACTCCCACGGTACCGCCGTCCATGGCGGGATTGGTGGAATGGCAGACACGCC
>JACZSY010000380.1 GCA_022573975.1 SAR324 cluster bacterium
AAGCTGCTCGCTTTCTTTTTACGCCTGATCCTGGGGAGGGTTTTTGCCTTTCGATTTGCCGGTTTGCGCACCATCGGAACAAAATCAACCTTTGCCTCGGCCTGAATAAGACTTTTTCAGGGACAACTATTTACCATGGCCCAGAAAGTTTGGCTCATGGCCCAGCAAGGCCTGAACAGCCGTCAGCAGCACCTGGGCGCCGTTGACAATGTCCTCGTCCGCCGTGTGCTCGGCCACATCATGGCTCCGCCCCCCGATACTGGGCACGAAGAGCATGGCGGAGGGCAGATGGCGCGAGCACACCATTGCATCGTGACCCGCGCCGCTGGGCATGGCCATATGGCTCAATCCGTGGTCCTCCGCTGCCTGGTGGAGCGCCCGGCCCAGCGCCGGATCCATCGCGGCGGGTTCCAGGTTCAAAACCGGACGGCTCTCCACCACGCAGGGGGAGGATGCGGCCAGATGGCCGATGGCCTCGGCTACGGCGGCCTCCAGACGGGTCAATACCTCCGGCGTTGTGTCCCTGAATTCCACGGATAACTCCGCCTTGGCCGGCACCACGTTCGCCGCTCCGGGGGAGATGACGATATTTCCCAGGTTCCACACGGTTTCGGGTGAACCCAGGTTCCGGAAGTCCTGAAATAACCGGGTCCCCAATTCCATCAGGACGGCAACCGCGTCCTTGCGCATGGACATGGGGGTCGTCCCCGCATGGTCGGCCTGGCCCACGATGGTGATCGTAAAGCGGCGAATGCCCACAATCCCGGTCACGACACCAATTCGCACGCCCTGGCTTTCCAGCTGAGGGCCTTGCTCAATATGCCCTTCCAGGTAGGCGATTTCCCGCTCCGGGTCATGGCGCGCCAACGCCCTCCCGGACAACCCCGCCAAACGAATCATCTCGCTCAGCGGTTCACCTTCCGAGTTGCTCGCGGTCTGTATTTCCTCGGATTTCACCTCCCCAAAAAAACTGCGGCTGCCCAGGCAGGACAAATAGGCGCCCTCCTCGTCCTGAAACGAGATCACATCCACGCCGCCCAGATTCAGGTCCCCCTGTTCCCGCCAACAACGAGCGACTTCCAGCCCATAAATAACGCCCATTGCCCCATCGAGCCATCCGCCATGGGGCACCGTATCGGTGTGCGAGCCGATGAGCACCGAGCGTGTGGTTGCACGGGTTTTTCCGTGGACGTTTCCCACACCGTCCAGTATCGGATCGAGCCCCCCCTCGCTCATTCGGCTGGACAGCCATTCCCGCGCCAGCATATCCGCCTTGGAAAAAGCCAATCGATGCACACCGCTTCCATCCTTGCCGAAGGTGGCCAGTTTTCGCATGTCCCCCAACAGCCGTTCCGAATTGATTCGCATCTGTATTCCCATGGGAAGGACGCATAAAAGCGCATCGCACGAACAACAATGCGCCCGGGTCCTGTTTCGCCTGGAAGGATTCCGGGGAACCCCCTCGGGGACGTCCCGCACCGGCACGTCCCTGGGGAAAGGCTCCGCGGTCGTTAAGGCAGTTGTCCAGAGGCGGAAGACAAAGGGTCGGCATGGGTGTGGATCGCTTCGGAAGGCCAAATCCAGGCCAGCTTTTCCGCCACGGATTTCACCAAAGGAGCGCACCCTTCCAGGGCTTCCCTGCTCATGCGGGAGGTGGGCGCGGCGAGACTCACGATGCCAACGCAAATGGTATTCCCCGACTTCGTCAAGGTCATGATGGGTGTTCCGATCGACGTGACGCCATAGTCATGCTCCTGATCGGAAATGGAATATCCCCGCTCCCCGGTCAGCATCAGGTCCTTTCTGATGGCCTGGATCGAGGCAAGGGTGAAATCGGTGAAAATTTTTATGCCGGCTTGCTGCACCAGGGCGATGGCTTCTTCCAGGGGTTGCGTGGACAGCCAGGCTTTTCCCGCGGCATGGGCATGCAAGGAAATTTCCAAGGAATAATTCGGGTTGATCTGCAGCGCCCGCGTCTGGCCAAAGGTGGAATACACCCAGGTGATGCTATTCCCTTCCACGACGGCCAGCCGAACCAATTCGCCCGTGGTATCCGCGAGGGACTGCAAAACCGAGGTGCACTGATCCAACAACCGTACGTTCGACAGTTGCCGCATGCCGATGTTGCTGACTTTATAGGTGAGCCGATAGGCATGGATCACGTTATCCTTGAACACGTAACCGCAACCCTCCAGGGTCCGTAATATCCGAAACACGATTCCCTTATTGACCCCTAGCGTCTCGCTCAATTGAGAAACCGTCATTCCGGAATCGGTGTCCGCGATCAATTCGATGATTTCCAGTGACCGTCTTACCGAGGTTACACCGTCGGAATTTTTTTTATTTTGAACCATATGTCGGATTTTTTCGGTTTTGGAGTTACGGTATTGGGCGACCGGAAGGGTGGCCTGTCCCGAAAAGGCAGGACAAAAAAGGCTGAGCTGATCTATTTAAATTGGGGAGTCTGGCGAATGACCGCTTCAGCCAGCGTGTCCATCCGTACCGGTCTTCGCGGCGATTTTCTCCCCTTTGGAACCGGATAGTATCATAACCCGAAAAGGAAAAATATTCTCAGCCTTGTCCAATGTGAGATGAGTCTGAAAATGGGAACGGATCGGGCATCTTGGAAGGATGCTGACCGTCATGACGACACGAATAAGCACCATGGATCAGGTGCGGGCCTTCTTGGAAGGCACTAAGGAAATGGACTTTGAAGTGCCCAGCCAGGCAGAGCGCCACCGATGGATTGTCCAAAGCTTGGGTCAATTGGCTTATGAGCGCTTGGTCAAAAAAGAGCGGGGCCTTGTGAGTTATGACCGAAAGTTGTGTTCTGACGAGAGGTGAGGAAGGCGGCGTATCCTGGGTAATCGAAACGGTTCACCCCCAACAAAAGGAAAGGATACGCCATGGAAGAGAATAAGAGTGTCGCGTTGGAAACACCAGGGGCCGCGGGCAAGGACGCGCTGACGGATGTCTTGCGTCAAGGTGCGTGGCGCATGTTGGCTCAAGCCATCGAAGGGGAAGTTGAGTCGTTTGTGACAGCGCATGAACAGCTGAGGGATGCTGAA
>JACZSY010000381.1 GCA_022573975.1 SAR324 cluster bacterium
TCCAGGCCGAGGGACACCCGGGTTTTCGGTTTTCCGAACGGGAACGGCAGGGACGGATGATCCGGGCCGGCAGCCGTGCCGAGTATTTTCCCGTCTACTACGTGGAGCCGTTGCAGGGGAACGAGGCGGCCTTCGGATTCGATCTCGGCTCGAACCCCACCCGGCTGAAAGCATTGCGGAAGGCGCGGGATACAGGCGGCCTGGTGGCCACCGAAAGAATCACCCTGGTGCAGGAAGATCAGGATCAATTCGGGTTCCTGGTCTTTTTGCCGGTGTACGGCTCCGGCGAAGTTCCCGCCACCGTTGCAATGCGCAGAAAGACCCTGACCGGTTTTGTGCTCGGTGTGTACCGCATCGCGGGCATCGTCAGGAGTTCCCTGCCGAGGCATGACCAAAGGGGACTGGGTGTCGAAATTTACGTTTTCGACGCTTCGGCCCCGCCCGGCCGGCGGCTGCTGTATCCCAAGAACGCTTCCGCCCAAAGTGCCGAGGAACTGACCCTTCCCTTTCAAATCGCCAAAACCATCCGGGTCGCGGACCGGGAGTGGAAGGTTGTGATCGCTCCGGCCGAGGGAGTCCTCTCGATTGAACATTCTTGGCAACATTGGGCGGTGCTGGCGGCCGGGTTCCTCATTACATTCCTCCTTACGTCCTACCAAGCTCAAGGTCTGATTCGCAGGTTTCAGATGGAGGAAATTGAAGCCAGCCTGAGAAAGAGCCGGAATTCGATGCTCAAGGCCCAGGAGGTGGCCCATCTTGGTTACGTTGAGTGGGATCTCAAATCCAGAAAGCAAGTGTGGTCTGATGAAGCGTTCCGCATTTTCGGATGGAAACCCCATGAGGTTGAACCGGATGAAAAAATCTTTGCGGACATTATTCATCCCGAGGACAAAAAATTTGTGCTCTCGTCCATAAACCGAACCTTCGAACATGGCGAAGTATTGGAGTCCGATTTCAGGGTCGTGACCCCGGATGGCTTGATTCGCCATGTTAATGCAAAGATCGAACGGATTATGGATCCCACTGGCAAACCCACCAAACTGGTAAGCACGCTGCAGGATATTACGGAGCGCAAGTTGGCGGAATTGAGAACGGAAACGGTCTTGGATGACCTGGCCCGATTGATCGATACGGCCAACGCTCCCATCTTCGGCATCGACGCCCAGGGCAAAATCAACGAGTGGAATCAGAGCGCCGCGAAAATCACCGGCTTTTCCAAGGAAGAGACGATGGGCCACGATCTGGTGGCCGAGTTCATCAGCGAGGAAAACCAGGCCTCCGTCAAGGATGTGCTCGACCGGGCGCTTCTGGGCGAGCAGACCGAGAATTTCGAATTCCCCCTCTACTCCAAACAAGGCCAGCGGGTGGACGTGCTGCTCAATTCCACCACCCGGCGCGATGCCGCGGGAAATATCGTGGGGGTGGTCGGTATCGGTCAGGACATCACGGAAAGGAAAATAATTGAGGCCGATCTCAAGGAAAGCGAGCAGCGTTTTCGCGATTTCGCGGATTCGGCCGCGGACTTTTTTTGGGAATTGGATGAGGAGCTGAGATTTACCTTTATATCTCCCAACATCGAACAAATTCTGGACCTCAAACCGGAATGGCATTACGGCAAAACCCGCGAGGAAATGTTGGGGGAAAATTACGACAAGGAGCTATGGAACGCCCATCTGGAAGATTTGCAGGCACACAGGCCCTTCAAGGATTTCACCTACTTCCGGGTGGGAGAAGACGTTACCCCCAGATGGCTTACCATCAGCGGGGTGCCGATATTTGACACGGAAGGGAGATTCAATGGATATCGGGGTTCGGGGAGCGACATCACCGAACGCAAGCAGGCGGAACAGAACCTACAGGAAAGCGAGGAACAGATCCGCTTGTTGCTGGATTCAACAGCCGAGGCGATTTTCGGCATCGACCTGAAGGGGAATTGCCTGTTCCTGAATCCCTCTTGTATAAAAATGCTGGGTTACGACCATCAGGAAGATCTGCTGGGTAAAAACATGCACGATTTGACACATCACACCCGTGCCGATGGCTCTCCCTATGCAAAAAAAGAATGCCAAATTGGGAAACATATGTGGGAGGGCAAAGATTATCACAACGATGACGAGGTCTTTTGGCGGGCCGATGGAACCAGTTTCCCTGTGGAATGTTGGATGCACCCAATCGTAAAAAACAATGAGGTAACCGGCGCCATGGTGACCTTTCTGGATATCACCGAACGGAAACAGGCGCAGGCACAGGTTATTCAGGCCTCGAAGCTGGCCACCCTGGGAGAGATGGCCACCAGCGTGGCCCACGAGCTCAATCAGCCGCTCAACGTGATCAGCATGGCTGCCGGAAACCTGATGCGGCGCCAAAAAAAGGGCTCGGTCACGCCAGAGTACCTGCAGCAAAAATTGACGCGGATCACCAGCCAGACCGAACGCGCGGCGGCCATCATCGATCACATGCGCATGTTCGGACGCAAGGCCTCCGAGAAACCTTCCCCGCTCGATCCACGGGAGGCCGTTCAAGGTGCGATGGATTTGATGGGCGAACAATTGCGGCTGGGGGGAATCCGGCTGGAAACGCACTTGGCCGAATCGTGCGCCCCGGTGCTGGGTCACCGTGTCCAAATGGAGCAAGTGGTGCTGAATCTGCTGGCCAATGCCCGCGACGCCATTCAATCTCAACCCGTGGGGCATGCAAAGAATATTTCGATCACCGTTGAATCCTCGGACAATGGCCGAATTTCAATTTCCATCCGGGACACCGGAGGTGGAATTCCCGAATCGTTGCTCTCGCGCATCTTCGAACCGTTCTTCACCACCAAGGAAATTGGCAAAGGCACCGGCCTTGGGCTTTCGGTCAGTTACGGCATCATCCATGACATGGGAGGAACAATCGAGGCGGAAAATATCGGGGACGGCGCCCGGTTCACCATTTCGCTCCCGGTGCACTCCCAAGCCTGATTCGCATCCTGGACGGGCTGTCGCCTGATTTGGAGAGAGCTGGATATGGAGAAAAAAATTCTGGTCGTCGACGACGAGGCGGAAATTACCGAAG
>JACZSY010000382.1 GCA_022573975.1 SAR324 cluster bacterium
AATCATCGAGCGCTATTTTCCTGCCGATGCTGGGTCGCCTGTCCGGCCGCGCCTCTCGCTTCCAACGCAAGAAGGGCGAGCACGCCGAAAGCGTCGCCCTCCAGCAGCAGTTGGTAGCCGCCGGTATAGGAGCCGTCGCAGGCGGGTTCTTAGGCGGAGCACCGGGCGGGATCCTTGGGGGGAAAGCGGAAAAGCCACCGAAAGACAGGGGGCGTTCGAGAGACAAGGCGTGTTATCGCCAGGGGAGGCCGATGCCATGGTGAAAAAAGAATCCGATAGCAAGAAATTCCGCGGAAAGATTGAGCGAATCCAGCGAGGACACAGGGCCGTTCCGGGCGGTCTTCCCGCTCACTCCCCGGCTCTGGGAGCGACCGGCAGCCCGCCCCCCTGTTTGGCGGCGCGCCGGATGCCTCTTTTCCGCTCTTTCCCCAGTTGATGCATGTAGTGGTCGAAATCCACCTGCATGGTGTGCCGCTTGGAGGCCACGAAGCGCTTGAACATGGTCTGGCGTTCGCGTTCCATATCGGCGGCCAGGGCGGCTTCCGATGGCAGGGCATAGCGTCCGGTGAGGTACTCGGCGATCCATTCCCCCTGCGCTTCGGCGATGGGCATGATTGCCCCCAGGGGTTGGCAAAGGCCGATGAAGAACACGTTGTCCACATCCGGCTTGAAGACCCGGCGGAAGAGCGGCAGGTCGTTGTCCGGGGCCGAAATGAAATCCTCGTCGAAAAAAGGGAAGGTCACCTTGTATCCGGTGGCGTAGATGATGGTGTCCGCTTTTTCCACCGAGCCGTCGGTGAAGCGCACCGCATCGCCCTCCAGGGCCTCGATGTTGGGCTTGGGTTGAATGTCGCCATGGCCGATGCGGCTGAGGACTTCGCTGGACACGGTCGGGTGGGCTTCTCCCAGGCGATGGTCCGGCTTGGGCAGGCCGTAGTTTTCCATCTTCCCCACATGCAGCCGCAGCACCAGGGCGAACAGGAGGCGTTGTATGGGGTAGGGCATATGGGGCGAGTTGCTGAGGCGATCCAGGGGCTTGCCGAAGAGGTACTTGGGGATCACATAGGCGCCCCGCCGGGCGGCGAGGTAGGTGGCCGATCCGATGCGGCTCAGGTCCACGGCGATGTCCATGGCGCTGTTGCCCATGCCCACCACAACCACCCGTTGCCCCTTGAAACCCTCCGGGTCCAGATACTCGTGGGAATGCATCTGCCGCCCGTGGAACTCACCCGGAAAGCCGGGTTCGGGCCAGCGCGGGTTCCAGTGATGGCCATTGGCCACCACCAGGGCGTCATACCGCCGGGTTTCGCCCGTGTCCAGCGTGACCTCCCATAGGCCGTCCCCGCCACGCACGGCCTTTTCCACGCCGGTATCGAACGTAATGTGCTGGTGCAAGCCGAAATGCCGGGCGTAATCTTCAAAATAACGGGCCATCAGGCTGTGATGGGGAAAGTCCGGGTAGTCGTCCGGCATGGGGTAGCCGGCGAACTGGGTGCGGCGCACCGAAGAGTCGATGTGCAACGATGTGTAGGCCGCCGACAGGCCGTTCTTGTTGCGAATGACCCAATTGCCCCCGATCCGGTCGCTTTTTTCGAAACAATCGGTGGGGATGCCCGCATCACGGAGCTTCTTGAGGGTCACCATGCCGCTGGAACCGGCGCCGATCACACAGGTTTTGGGGTATGCCGCCATCGGCCAGCCCTTTCCGGAAAGGATATGAAAATCTCCCCCGCTGGCTCAAGGCATACCCCGCGGAACCCTCCCAATGCAACATTGTCCATCCCCCGTGAGGCATGGGGGAACTGTTGAAACCCCCGCCCGTTCGGGATACGGTTTACGGAGCATGGTGACAGCAGCAAGGGGACAGAATGGTGACAGAATGGTGACAGCAGCACCGCCCACGTAGCTCAGCTGGTAGAGCAACGCATTCGTAATGCGTAGGTCAGCGGTTCGACTCCGCTCGTGGGCTCTATTATTTCAGTTGGTTAGAAATTCGTACAACGAGAAAATCTCGATTACTGTCCATTTACTGTCCATTGTTGGAAAATCACTTTCAGCGGATACCCCTCCCACTTTTACATTCATCACCTCGTCTTCCCGCACACGGCGGTAGCGGTCGAAGGCAGATCGGGTTTTGTGTCCCGTGATAGCCATGATGAGCCGGTCCGGATAGACGGCTTTGGCCATTTCTGTAATGAAGGTGCGCCGCAGGTCGTGGAACCAGAGATTCTCGATTTCCGATTTTTTACAGGCTGTCCCAAATGCTCTTTTGATACTTCGGATCGGCTTCCCGTTGAAGAGGAAGACGTTGTCGGTGTGGATGGCTGGGGGAATTCGCTTCAAAAGTTCCACGACTATAGGGAACATGGGGATCGTCCGACCCTCGCCAGATTTTGTGCGGTATCCGGAGATGCGAATCACTCTATCTCGGAGGTATATCTCACTCCAGTTAAGTCCAAGGATTTCCGACGCGCGCATTCCGGTATTTAGGGCAAATAGGATGATCGGTTGGAGGTGCGGTGGCGATACGGATATCAGAAGGTTGGCTTCCTCCGGAGATAGAATCCGTTCCCGCTCATTTCGCTCCGGGAGCATTTTTAGGCCACGGAGAGGGTTCTCGTTGAGGATCCGGTTTTCCACTGCCAGGTTGAGCGCGTGGACGAGGACCCGCAGTTCCCGGTTCACCGTCGCCACCGCCGTTTTCGCGTGGTTCCGTTGACCTGATGGTTCTTCCAGGCGTAGCGACCGGAACGACTCTGCCTTAAGTCGGCTTAAATCTTTTAGCTTGGTCGCCGAGCCAAGTATTCTCACCAGGTTCTTGAAGGCTTGAACATCACGGCTGTGGCTTTTCTTCACCCGTACTTGAGAGAGGCCTAGTGTAGTGACACGGAATTTACCGCCATCTATATTTTGGCTATCTATCTGAATCATCAGGTCTTTATTCACAATATTCATGCATCGAATTTCAGTGTCACTACACTAGTGGTTAACAGCCACATTCCCAATCAATTTACCCGAGTTGATCTATATTATTGTAGATTGA
>JACZSY010000383.1 GCA_022573975.1 SAR324 cluster bacterium
CCCCCGGGAGAGGGGCAGTCCCGGACACGAGGTTTGTGGCCGGGGCGGGGTGAGGTGCCACCGTGGAAAAACACATTTCCGCCCTTCAATCCAATAAAATTTTTCTGAGCAAAGGGGATAGGCAGTAAATTTAAACATCGGCCAGAACACCTTTCGGGTCTTATCCGCGGATATGAAAGGGGTTTGAATGGATTCGCCGCCGTTTTCTTTCCCCTTTTTCCAGCAGGCAGGCCATAATGGGGAGGTCACCCTGATTTTTCTGTTGCACCTTTCCCCCGGATGGTTTATCAACTTTACCCACCCTTTCCCCCCAGGGATGTTTCCGAGGGATAAAAGCCATCGGCGCCGGGTGGAAAAGGTGGCGTTGAAACGGGATGGGAACCTCGGGCGGCCCTTGATGGGTGCAGGAGGAAATTTATCCACCCATTTACGCACATGGAGAGCGGGTTGATTTATGGCGACTGCGAAATCAAATAAAAAGGTGCAAAAAACCACCAAGGCCGGGAAAGCCAAGTCGAAACCCGATAAGGCCGCCAAGGCAGCAACGGCAAAAAGCGGGGCGGCCAAGACCACAGCCACGAAAAGCGGAACCGCCAGGGGCGATGGAAAAAAAGCCGGGATAAAAAAGACCGAGGCCAGGAAAGGTTCAACCAAAATGACCGACGGCAAAAAAACCGCCGCGATTAAATCCGCGGCGATTAAAACCACGGCGGCCAAGACGACCGCCGGCAAAACCAGCGGGGTCAAATCCAGCGGGGTTAAAACTGCCGCCAAGAAACCACCCCCCAAAAAGCCCTCCACAAAGAAAACGGCCAAAGCGGAAGGTAAAACCTCGAACCGGGCCTATCGGCTTGAGCACATAGACGACCGCATTTTGGCCAAAATCATCGCCAAGCTGGAGGAAATGCGAGAGGAGAGCCAGCACATCGTCAATACCCATGTCCAATCGGATTTGATGCCCCGCGAGGAAAGCCTGGACGTGGGGGACGACCTGGACCAAGCTTCAAACGAGCGGGATCGGGAGTTTAATTTGATTATGCACCAAAGGCATTTGCGGCGGCTGCACCAGATCGAGGAGGCCTTCAATCGGATGGATGACGGCAGTTATGGTCTCTGCGAGGGAACGGACGAGACGATCAATCCCAAACGGCTGTTGATCATGCCTTTGACCAAGTACAGCATCGAATACCAGGAGTTGCAGGAGAAAACCTTGGGACGCATATCCCTGGAAGGAAGTTTTCTCGAAACGGACGAATCCTTCGGCTCCGATGAGTAATCCGCGGGATGCGTGACCCGCCAAAAGTGAAGCCTTCCCGCCTCGGGTGACGGCGCTTTTTCCACACGCATTTCCCGGCCTTCCTGGCCGCGCTCCACCTGGCGGCCGGGTTCAAACCCATGACTTCCCCCCCCCAAAAAAAAGCCGCTCACAGCGGTCCGGGATCGGACTCCATGTGAGATTTGATCCGCTGCAACAAGCGGGAGGCCGGAGCACCGTCCACCGCCCGGTGGTCGAAGCTGAGGCAGAAGGTGCACATCACCGCCGGTACGACCACGCCGTCGCGCACCACCGCCCGTGGTTCCACCTTGCCGATGGCCAGGATGAAGGCCTCGGGAGGGTTGATCAACGCGGTGAAGGCGGTCACATCGAATTCTCCCAGATTGGTGATGGTGAGGCTGCTGCGATATAATTCGTCCCTGGTCAGGGACGACCGGAGGGCTTTGCGGATGAGCACCTGGAAACGCTTTTGGATTTCGAGCAAACCGGCTTGCTCGAGATGCTTCAGGGAGACGGTCACCAGGTTGTCTCCCAGCGCCACCGCCATGCCAACATGGATGCCCTCGACCGGCGCCGTTTTTCCCCCGATGTACTGAATGTTGTATTCGGGCAAATCCAGGAAGGCCTTCACCACGGCATGGGCGATGTACACGTTGTACGAAGGCGGCGCCTGGCCCTGCGCTTTGAGGGCGGCGCGGTGGGCCTCCGCCCGCGTAAACTCCACCTCGGCGAACAGGTCTACCTTGGGAGCCTCCACCCACGAGCGGGCCATCCGCTGGGCGGTCACCCGGCGCAATTGCCCGCGCAGAAATTTCCGGTGCTGGGAGCCGAAGACTTCCAGCGGGACACTGGGTGTGTCTTCAATGGGCGCCGCCATGGCATCCCCGCTGGCGCTGTGGGTCACTCCGCCGCCCACGGCGCCGCCCGCCACGGTGCCTCCCGCCACGGCGCCGTCGATCAGCAACGCCTCCAGGCCGTCAGGAGGTGGCGCGATATCCGGCTCCCATCCCACGATCCGGCAGCGGAGCGGCGGCACGGCGTCTCCCTGCTTTCCGATCCAGCCGATGGGTTCTCCTTCGGGCACGATCGCCCCCGCGGGAGCCAGCACCTTCAGCAGTATTCCATCCCCGGCGGCGGTGACCAGATGCACCGTCTTTTCCATGGCCACTTCGGCCAGCGCCTCTCCGGCCTTGACTGCGCCGCCCTCGGTCACCAGCCATTCCAAAATGGTTCCTTCGCCGGTGGCGTATCCCAGTTGAGGCAGGTAAATCCCGGGCACGGTGTCCTTTTTCGGATGATTTAAATTGAGGTCTTTCCGCCAGTTCTCCATGCCGGAACGGCGGCGGCAAAAGGGAACGGGGTCCCTTTTCCGCAGAGTCATACTAGCCCCGAGCCGCCGGTTGGGCAAACGGACGCCGGGAACCGGCGGGTCACAGGCTGTCCGAATCCACCACCGGTTCCGGTGGCGGGCGGGAGACTCGCAGCCCCCACCGGACACATTCCCGTTGATGCGATAAAGTTGGCGAAAGTTGAGCCGGCTCGAATGCGGGGCGGCGGGAAGGCCTTTGGCCGGCCATGGATTTCCCAGCCGCCGGCGGGTTGAAACGCCGAAAGGGAACGAGGCCGGCGGAAACACATTGCTTTCTCCGGCCCTCCGGGGGGAAACTTTGAAAAGTTTCAACAAACTTTCTCATAGAAAAAACAGGTATTTAAGCCTCTCATTCCAATATCTTATTGAAAGTTTCAA
>JACZSY010000147.1 GCA_022573975.1 SAR324 cluster bacterium
GGCCAAAAAGCCACCGAAGGCCAAAAAGCCACCGAAGGCCAAAAAGCCACCGAAGGCCAAAAAGCCACCGAAGGCCAAAAAGCCACCGAAGGCCAAAAAGCCACCGAAGGCCAAAAAGGCGGCGAAGGCCAAAAAGCCACCGAAGGCCAAAAAGGCGGCGAAGGTCAGAAGCCCCAAAACGGAGGCCACAAGGGGCCACCGCCAAAGGCGATGAACCTCACCGAGTTGAAGCGCCAAAGCATCGGCGAACTCAACCAGATGGCCAAAGTCTTCAGTATCGAAAACGCCTCCAGCCTCCGTCGGCAGGAGTTGATCTTCGCCCTCCTGCAATCCCAATCCAACATGAATGGAGTGATTTACGGCTCCGGTGTGCTGGAAACCCTCCCTGACGGTTTCGGATTCCTGAGGTCTCCCGATTACAACTACCTGCCCGGGCCGGACGATATTTACGTCTCTCCCTCGCAAATCCGGCGCTTCAACATGCGCACGGGAGACACCATCGCCGGACAAATCCGGCCGCCGAAGGAGAACGAACGGTATTTCGCCCTGCTCAAGGTGGAGGATCTCAACTACGAGCCCCCCGAATTTTCCAAGGACAAGATCCTGTTCGACAACCTCACTCCGCTTTACCCGGAGGAAAAGATCACACTGGAGCGCGACGGTGACGACCTGACCACCCGGGTGATGGACCTGATCACCCCGGTGGGCATGGGACAGCGCGGCCTTATCGTCGCCCCGCCACGCACGGGCAAAACGATGATCCTCCAGTCCATCGCCAACAGCGTTTCGCAAAACCATCCAGAAATTCAGTTGATCGTTTTGCTGATCGACGAGCGGCCCGAGGAAGTCACCGACATGGAGCGCTCGGTCAAGGGAGAGGTGATTTCTTCCACCTTCGACGAACCGGCCACCCGCCACGTCCAGGTGGCCGAAATGGTGATCGAAAAAGCCAAACGCCTGGTGGAGCATCAAAAAGACGTGGTGATCCTGCTGGACTCCATCACCCGGCTGGCCCGGGCCTACAACTCCGTGGTGCCGCCCAGCGGAAAAATCCTCTCTGGCGGTGTGGATTCCAACGCCCTGCACAAACCCAAACGGTTTTTCGGCGCCGCCCGCAACGTGGAAGAAGGGGGATCGCTGACCATCATCGCCACCGCGCTGGTGGATACCGGCAGCCGGATGGACGAGGTGATTTTCGAGGAATTCAAGGGCACCGGCAACATGGAACTGGCCCTGGACCGAAAACTGGTGGAAAAACGCATTTTCCCCGCGATCGATATTTCCAAATCCGCCACCCGGAAAGAAGAGTTGCTGATCCCCAAAAACGACTTGGACCGCATCTGGGTGTTGCGGCGAGTATTGCAACCGCTCAGCGTGGTGGAGTCGATGGAGTTTCTCTCCAGCAAACTGGTCAATTTCAAGAACAACGCCCAGTTCCTGGACATGATGGACAAAATGTAACCTTTGGGAAATTGTAGCCCTTGGAAAATAGTAGCCTTTAGAAAATTGTAGCCTTTGGGCGCGCCCTGGAGGAGCCGATGGCCCCGCCCGGCAATAACCCCGCCCGCAGCGGCGCCGGAGCCGGCCGCGCCCTCGTCATGGGGTGAGCCATCATGCGGGGGGCCGTCAACCAGTGGCCGCATTTCCGATCCGGCGGGTGGAGATTGCCTAACCCGGCCCCGGAAGGTTACAATGAACGTTGACCCAAAAAACCTGCATAAAACCTGAAAACCGATTTCCGACATGAAGCCCGATATTCATCCCGAATACAAAGACACCTCCTTCAACTGCGCCTGCGGGGCGACCTTCAAGGGCCGCTCCACCATCGGGGGCGATGTTCATATGGACATTTGTTCATCCTGCCACCCTTTTTTCACGGGCAAGCAAAAACTGATCGACAGCGCGGGCCGAATTGAAAAGTTCAACCGCCGCTACAATCGGCCCAGCGCCACCGCCTGAATTTTCCCCTCCGCTGACTCATGTTCGATAACCTGGCCGAGGTCAAGGAACGCTTCGAGGCGGTAACCCGCCAGTTGAGCGATCCGGCGGTCATCTCGGATCAGGCCAACTACCGCAAGCTTTCCAGGGAACACAACGAGTTGGCCCCCATCATTTCGGCCTTCGACCAATTCCGCAAAACCGAGCAGGAATTGGCCGATACCCGTCAGATGATCGAGGATCCGGACGAGGATCAGGAACTGAAGGCCATGGCCAGCCAGGAAATTCCCGTGCTCGAAGAGAAACTGGAATCCCTGGCGGACCAATTGCGCGTGTTGCTGGTGCCCAAGGACCCGCTGGACAGCGCCGACATCGTGCTGGAAATCCGGGCCGGCACCGGTGGTGAAGAGGCCACCTTGTTTGCCGGGGATTTGTACAGGATGTACCTGCGCTTCGCCGAGCGCCACGGCTGGAAAATCGAGATCCTGAACATGAGCCACTCCGGGGTGGGAGGCTTCAAGGAGATCATCGTCGGGGTGCAGGGGGAGGATGTTTACAAGAATCTCAAGTTCGAGAGCGGCGTGCACCGGGTGCAGCGCATTCCTCAGACCGAAAGCCAGGGGCGCATCCACACCTCCGCGGCCACCGTGGCCGTGTTGCCCGCGGCGGAGGAAGTGGAAGTGGATCTCCAGGAATCCGACCTGCGCGTGGAAAAATTCCGCTCTTCCGGTCCTGGCGGCCAAAGCGTCAACACCACCGATTCCGCCGTGCGCATCACGCACATTCCCACCGGCATCGTCGCCCAGAGCCAGGACGAAAAATCCCAGCACAAAAACAAAGCCAAGGCCATGAAGGTGTTGCGCGCCAGGCTGTACGAAAAACTGCGCGAGGAACAACGCTCCGAGGAGGCGGAAAAAAGGCGGGGCATGGTGGGCAGCGGGGACCGTTCGGAGCGCATCCGCACCTATAATTTCCCCGAGGGGCGGGTGACGGACCACCGCATCAACCTGAAGCTCTACAAACTGGACGAATTCCTCACCGGGGAGATGGATGAGATCGTGGAGGGCCTGCTGGAGGCGGACCAGGCCGAGCGGCTCAAGCACAGTCAATCGGGTTGAACGGCAGGAAAATACGGCGTGGATGGATTAACCCCTCCAGGGATTTCCAGTTCCAGCGGCAGGGGCTGGCCACACCCGGCCCGAGGATGCTTTTGCGCCGCGATGGCGGCTTAAGGGGAGGGGTTGGGGGCTTCCTCACCTTTTTTTTTGTCTTCCGGCATCCGTTCTTCCAGGAACTTCAGGGTCAAATGGACCAATTTTTCCGGGGGGGGATCGTCAAGGAAATTCTGGGAGAGTTTAACGCTGGAATTGTACCGCCGCAGATAACTGTTGCAGTCCTTGCACAGCACCAGGTGAAACCAGAATTGAAATTTCTTCGCGATCGGGAGCTGATTTTCCACATAGTCGATGAGGAATTCCCGAATTTCCCCGTGGGGTCCCATGAGCAGTTTCATCATGGCCTGTTCCCTTTTCCCCCAAAGAGGGATTCCAATTCCCGCATTAAAAATTGCCGTACCCGGTGGAGTTTTACCCGGACGGTTCCTTCTTGAATTGCAAGAATTTCAGATACTTCCTTTGAACTGAATCCCTGCAAGTCCCTTAGTTCGTAGACGGCCCTGGAGTCCTCGGACACCTTGGTCAGTGCTTCTTTCAAGATTCCGGAAATCTGATTCCTGTTGACATATTGCTCCGGGTTGAGGCCCCAGTCGGTAAAATCGTCTACATTCTGGGCGATTTTCCAAATTTCCATATCGTCCATCGTGCCAGAGAAAATCTCTCGCTCCTGGATCCTTTTTTTCAGGCGGTCCATCGCCTTGCGGTAGGCGATGGCCAGCAGCCAGGTTTTAATTTGCGAGCGCTCTTGAAATCCCTCAATGCCTTCATAAGCGGCCAAAAAAGTTTCCTGAGCCACTTCCTGGGCGTCGTCCACGTTTTGAAGCAATCGCTGGGCCAAGCGAAACACGGGGGAATGACACAGGCGAACCAGCTCGTTAAACGCCTCGTGTTCCCGATCCCGCAGCCTGACGATCAGGTTGTCCGGCGTTTTCCCCGTCATTCGTGCTCCGCTGGTAAATCCGATGAAGAAACCATCCTTCATCGTCTCACGCCTCCATCGACAATTAAAAAATATTATTAATAACGATTTTGTAACATTCCGTACAGGTTTCCGACTAACCCCATAAGCAACCCCAATTCTCCGGCCATGGCGAGCGCATCGCGCAATCCATCGTCGTGAAAAGACGCTTTGGTGGAATTGGAAGGAAAAGCAATTTCAAACCCCTGAAACGGAGGCCATCTCATGGAACAATTGGGTTTTAAACACGAACCGGCCCCTATCTTCGACCGGACGGGTGACTTTATTTTCCGGGATTCCGGGCAGATGCGAGAGATTCGCCGCCATTCCTTGATTTTTTCTCCCGGAGACACCGCCTCCCATATTTATATGGTCGGCCATGGCGAAGTCAAAATATCACGCTATACGCCGGAAGGAAGGGAATTGACCCTGGATCATCTTGGCGCGGGGGAGATCTTCGGCGAAATGGAAATATTGCTGGAACGCGCCCGGGAATCCCAGGCCCTGGCCCGAACCGATTGCATCCTCTACCTGTTGGAGCGGGCGGCGCTTTCCTCGCTCATCGAGTCCAACCCCCAATTCAGCCTGTGGCTGACCCGGATGATGGGTCAACGGCAGGCCAAGATGGAAAACTGGCTGGAATCGCTGCTGTTCAAAAGCGCCAACGGCAAAGTCGCCCAGATCCTGCTTCAACTGGCCGAGAACCATGGCGTAAAGACCAACGGCGGCACGCTGATCGACTACCCGATCACGCACCAGGAAATCGGCAACCTGATCGCCACCACCAGGGAAACGGTAAGCTACGCCTTCATGGAGTTCCGTCAGCGTGGATTGATTTCCACCCGGCAACGCAAGACCATCGTCCATGACATGGACCAATTGGGAGCGGCCGCGTTGATTTGAAGCCGTCCGCCCCATCCTGTGGGATTTTCTGGCGGGGCGGTCAGGCGCGCGAACTCCCGTTGTCCCGCATCATTTCGGCGAATTGGTCGAAAAGGTAGTGCGAATCGTGGGGGCCAGGGCTGGCCTCGGGATGGTACTGCACCGAGAAGGCGGGGTAATTCAACGATTCGATGCCTTCCACGGTTCGGTCATTGAGGCTGCGGTGGGTGACGGCCACGGCGCTGGGCAGCGCCTCCTCTCTCAAGGCGAACCCGTGATTCTGGCTGGTGATTTCCACCTGTCCGGTTTTGAGGCGCGTCACCGGATGATTGGCCCCATGGTGGCCGAACTTCAGCTTGTAACTGCTTCCCCCCAAGGCCAATCCCAGGATCTGGTGCCCGAGGCAGATGCCGAAAATGGGCACCTTTCCCAACAGTTTTTTGATATTGCCGATGGCTTCGGTGACCGGTTCGGGGTCGCCCGGTCCATTGGAGAGGAAAACCCCGTCCACGCCGGACTCCAATACGGACTCCGCCGGATAGTCGAAAGGCACCACCCGCACCTCCATCCCCCTCCCGGCCAGTTGGCGGAGGATGCTGTATTTGATGCCGAAATCATAGGCGATCACCCGGAAGCGGGATTGCCCGCCCGCCGCGCCGTTTTCTTGCTCGTTCCAAAGATAGGGTTCCCTCACCGACACCGTGGAGGCCAGATTCCGCCCTTCCATGGTGGCGGCATTGGCGGCCTCTTTTTTCAATTCCCCCTCGCCGAGGGCATCGGCCGGGGCGATCACCCCGGGCACGGTTCCCTGCTCGCGCAAGGCGACCACCAGGGCCCGCGTGTCGATCCCTTCCAACACGGTGATGCGGTTCCGCGTCAGATAATCCTCCAAGGACTCGTTGGCCCTCCAGTTGCTGGCCACCGGGCTCAATTCCTTGACGATCAACCCGTTGATGAAAGGCTGCCGGGATTCCATATCTTCCGGATTGATCCCGTAGTTCCCGATATGGGGATAGGTCATGGTCACGATCTGACCGGCATAGGAGGGGTCGGTGAGAATTTCCTGGTATCCGGTCATGGCGGTGTTGAAAATGACCTCCCCGGAACTCCGGGTGCGGGCACCCCGCAACTCCCCCCGGAAAATCCTTCCGTTGGCTAAGGCTAAAATTCCTTCCATCGATAAATTCGCTCCTTCCCTGTGAGGTTTTCCGTGAGGTTCCTTGTGAATATTTCTGTGGATTTCAGGCTTCCCGGATGGCCGGGGAGCATCTTCAATGGAGTGTACCCGGCGTCCGCCAATTGTAAATTATATTTTGTGAATTTTCGGCAACACCCGGTCGTGACCCGGGAAAAGAGTGGAGCATGCCGCTTTTGGGCGATCACCCGGCGCCGGGCGTCCCTCCATCGGTGGCGGGGTTCTCATTGTCTCGTTGGGGCCGTTCCATGATCATCAGGCTGGACAGGCATTTTGCCACCAGCTTGCCCTCGTCGTTGCGGATTTCCGCCTCGCCCACCGCGATGCGGCGGCCCAGATTCAGCAGGTTCGCCTCGGCGATGAAAAGTTTCCCCTGGGCCGGACGGATAAAATTGACCTTCAGTTCGATGGTCGTAAAGTTCGAACCGTTCCCGTGCAAGGCCGCATAGGTGGCGTGCGCGATGCAGGAGTCCGCCAAGGTGGAGATAATGCCGCCTTGCACGACGCCGCCGGAATGCGAGATTTCCTTGCGAAAGGGCAGTTCCAAACGCGCGTAACCGGGTTCCAGATCCACCAGGCGAAAACCCAGCAGTTCGAAATACCCCGCCGCCTCCGTGTGCTGCTCCATGCGCTTGCGTTTTTCCTGCTGGGAAAACCGGGGAAATACTTGATAGGGTTGATGGGAGTTCAATCGGATTCTTGCTCCTTTGCCACGGTTTTTCTGAAATCGGCCGGGGAGCTGGCGCCGGCCGGAAAATAGGCCGCCCCACCACCGGTTTAGTTTTCTCAAACCCTTTCGCCTAAAAATATGATAGAAAAAAGATGGAATATTGTGAAAGGCACCGGCAAAAGCACCGCGATCCGAAATCCTCCAGGCCGCCGGCGCGGATTTCCATCGCCTTGGGCAATCGCCGGGGCAGGCCTTCAATTCGCCCATCACGGACCGTTTAAAACCGTACCATGAAGCAATTACCCCTCCATTCCCAGCATGCCGCCCTCCAGGCCAAGTTCGGTGAATTCGCCGGCTTCGACATGCCCCTTTATTACACCAAACCCCTTGAGGAACACCATGCCGTCCGCAAGGATGCCGGGGTTTTCGATATTTCGCACATGGGTCAGTTCATGCTGACTGGAGAACGGACCGGGGAAATGTTGCATTATGTCCTGTCCTCCAATGTCCGGGCGCTGAAAAATGGGCAAGCCTTGTATTCCCTGATGTGCCGCGAGGACGGGGGAATTCTGGACGACCTGATACTATACCGCTACGATGCGTCCCGCTACCGCATGATCGTCAATGCGGCCACGCGCGAACAGGATTTTCTATGGTTGCTGGATCTGGCTGGCCAATTCGACGTGCGGATCGACGATATTACTTCCAGTTTCTGCCTCTTTGCCGTTCAAGGCCCAAACGCCCTGGGCAAGTTGGATGGCATGATCGCTCCCAGGCCGTCCTCCATGGCCTATTTTACCTTCATGGAAGCAGAGGCCCTGGGGCAGGAAATTTTTCTCGCGCGCACCGGATATACGGGGGAACCCGGATTGGAAATGGCCGTTCCGGTGGAAACGGCGGACGGCTATTGGCGCCATCTGGTGGAAGAACTGGGCATTACCCCGATCGGGCTGGCGGCCCGGGACACGCTCCGCCTGGAAGCCTGCCTGCCCCTCTATGGCCATGAAATGAATCTTCAGCGCCATCCGTGGGAATCGGGCCTGGGATGGTCCGTCCGGATGAACCAGGACGAGGATTTTATCGGCAAAATGGCCCTCACCGCCATCAAGGCGGTGGGTTTCCCCTATCGCCTGGTGGGATTGGAAATGGCCGCCAGGGGCCTTCCGCGGGAGGACTATCCGGTGCTCCAGAAAGGGTCCGAGATTGGACGGGTGACCTCGGGCGGCCTCTCACCCACCACCGGCAAGGCCATCGCCCTGGCCCGCGTGCGCATTCCCAACCACAAAACCGGGACGCCGCTTCAGGTGGAAATACGGGGGAAAGGGGTGGACGCCGTGGTGGTGCCCCGGCCGTTTTACAAAAACCCCGCTCTTCGCCGGAAAAAAGGCGAGTCCACGGGGCCGAGGCGGATAAAGGTGTTCCACTGAACTCCCGCCGAGGCGAAGGCCGCCCGCGCGGTTTTGATGAGAAGGAATGGGGGGTTGCGGTTTGTGGGAGCTTGGCCAGGGGCTGGCCGATGGCTTCACCGGCCGGGGAGATGGGCCGCGGGACGCAAAGACCTGCCCCGGCGGCTCTCGATCCCAGCCGTTCCCAATCTCAGCGGTAGTCCCGTCCGATGTAAACCACCAGGTCCACGTCTTGCTGGCTCAACTCCCTGGCCGTCATCGGGCTCAAGGCCTGATCCCGGGGCAACACTTTCGCGATCGTTACGGCGGCGCGAAAGAACTTTGGCCGGTAACGAATCACGCTTTGGCGGGTGATGTTGCGTTCGACCTGGGCCACGTAGGCGATTTTCACCATCACGCCCAGCCTGTTTTCCAGGAATTGCCTGGTGTAATTCCCGATGATCAGAGCCACCCGATCCGCCTTTTCCGGTTGGCCGATATCGCTCAGCACGGCCACCCTCAACACCGGCTCCTTGGGGAGCGGGGGCACGGCGCTTTCGAACGGCACCAGGGTGATCATGGTGTTGGCCGCGGCGCGCGGGGCGTTCCGGGTCTTGGCCATGGAGGCAACCCCTGCCGGCATTTTATCCGCTGGCATCTTACCTGCGGGCATCTTACCTGCTTGGGGCATGCCATCCCGCCGTTGGGCCCCGGCAACCCCCGGCTCAGCACGCTGAACGGACGAGCCGGACATTTCGCCGCTGCCACTCCCCCCCATCCGGGCGGATTGGATGCCGCGCTCCCGCCGAGCCTGAGCCGCCGGCCGGTCCAAGGGACCCGCCGCCTCCAAATCTCCCGACCGCACCACAATGCGTGGATCGCCGGATCGATCCAGGACGGGTTCGGGGGGACTGACCCGCGGTGGCGGCTGGACCTCGCCCAAGATTTTCCGCACCTGCTCCGCCCGGTAGCGTTCCTCGGCCATGCGGTGTTCCTCGGCCATGCGGCGTTCCTCGGCCAAACGGCGTTCCTCGGCCACGCGCTTTTCTTCGGCTTCGCGTTCTTCCCTGGCCTTGCGCTCCGCTTCGACCTGGCGCGCTTCTTCAAGCTTCGTTTTTTCGATTTTGCTCAATTTTTCCCCCGAGCTCTTTTTATCCTTGGAGCCATCGGCGGAAGGTTTTTCCAGCGCGGATTCCTGGGTTGGGGCGCCGTCTTCGTCCGCGGTTTTGGAGCCGGAGCATCCAACCAGGAAGAGCAGCAGCAAGCCCGGCGCCACCCACAGCACGATGCGGTTTTTTCGGATATGAGACAGATGAAACATGGCGGCCTGTCGTACGGTTGGTCCAGCGAATGGGCGGCCCCTGCTTTCCTCGCTGGGAGGACGCACAATCGGGGCGGCGTTCGGTCTGTTCCTGTATCGGCCATTTTACGGCAATTCTTTAGCGAAAGACATATCTTGAGGAGAAGAACAATGCGCGGCAGGCAGGCAGCCTTTTCGATTAGGTTTCCAAAGGGTCCCCGCGAGCATCGATGCGGTTTCCCTTCATCCCTCCCGCTCCAGCGCAACCTCGGCGGACCCACCGGGAAATCTCCGGGAAATTTCCGGAAAAATTTGCATATGGCGCGGTATTTTCCTAATTTGCGATTGTACTGTTTCCGCTCCGGACGAGCCGGCGGCCCCCCGCCCCTGCCGGAACCGATGAAAACGCCGAGCAAAGCGAATGAAAACCCCGAGCAAGCGCCCATGAGTCAAGTCAACCACGTGCCCCTCACCCCGATGTCCCTGCTGGAACGCACCGCCAGGGTTTTTCCGGGAAAAATCGCCACCGTGTACAACGGCCGGCGGCAAACCTTCGCCAACTTCCAGCAGCGGGTGTTCCGGATGACCCATGCCCTGGAGGCCGCGGGGGTTGGCGCGGAGGGCAAGGTGGCCGTTTTGGCGCCCAACGTGCCCATGATGCTGGAGGCCCATTTCGGCATCCCCTGGCGGGGCAGGGTGATCGTCGCCATCAACACGCGGCTCCATCCCAACGAGGTGGCCTACATCATCGAGCACAGCCAGGCGGAACTGCTGCTGGTGGACCGGGACCTGACCAGAGTGGAACCGGATGAGCTACTCAAGACACGGGTTTCGCTGACGATGGTGGGTGGAGAGGTGGTGTGGGAGGGATGACCGCTACCGCCTCCGCTCGGTGACATATGAGACCAGGTCCAGCAGCGACTGGCGCTCGCGGGTGTCAGGAAGCTGTTTTAGGGCGCTGGCGGCACCCTCGCAATACTGATGCGCCACGGCATAGGAGTCCTGGATGATGGTGGAGTTGCGGATCATCTCCAGCGCCTTCTGGCAGTTGGCCTCC
>JACZSY010000007.1 GCA_022573975.1 SAR324 cluster bacterium
GAGGGGGACGAGGGGGAAATGGGATCGATAAAACCACCACGAGGGGCCGCGCCCGGTCACGGCAGACTGAGTCCGGACACCCCCCATCTGTGTAATCCGCGAAATCCGCGGAAGGCTGTTGCAGTTCGCGGTTATCCGTTTTTATCAGTGTAAATCCGTGGCCGCTATTGCAGTTGCAGTTCGCAGTTCAAATCCGCGTCCATCGGCGGTTAATGCATTTGCAGTCCGCTGTTCCGTCTGGCCCCTATTCAAAAGCCTTCAACGCCTCCAGCACCAGGCTTGGCAACAGGGCGCGCCGGAACAGCACCGCGCGGGGATTTTCCGCCAGCCGCTCCCGCACGGCGGGCGTGCCCCTGCAGGCCAGCAGGTAGTCGTCCCTCCCGGCCGCGGCGGCCTGGGCCAGCCGGGCCGCCGCCCGCTCCGGGTCGGGGTGGGGAAGATGCTCCAGGTAGACTATTTTGCTTCCGCTGGCGGCCTCGAACTGGAAGTCCGGGGTCAGCACCCGGTTCCCCGGCAGGGACAGCAGGGCCTCGGCCGCGGCGGCCCGCCAGGGGCCTTTGGCGCGCCGGTTGAAATCCGCTACGAATTTTTGGTGTTCGTCCGTCACCCACTGGCCCTGGTCCGGGTAATGGCTGCGCAGCCGGGGGTCGGGCCGCAATTCCAGCAGATCGGTCCGGACGGGGCCTCCCGGTCCAGCGCGCAATCCCTTGCGGGGAGGCCGGATTTCCGCGCTCAGGGTCCAGTCCTGGGGCCATAGCAGAAGGGCGGGGAAGAAGTTGGCCAGGTTGCGGCCGTGGCGGGCGCCTCCTTCCAGCACGGCCAGCGGGCCGTCCACCACCAGCGCCAGGGCATCGGCCGGGCCGGGCGCCTCCCGGTAGAGCAGGCCGAAGAACTTGAGGTAGCGGAACAACTGGCGCAGCCGTGCCGGCGGCGGCCACCGGGCCTCGATGGTCACCCGCTCGGCATGGGACAGCAGCCCTTGCACCTGGGCCGTGTTGTACCGGAACAGCAACGCCTCGGGAGTGACCGGCTCCACGGCGGCCAGCCGCTGGTTTTCCGCCAGGTCGCCGAACATGCCGGCTTCGGTTTCCGCCGCGCCGAGCCCCGATGGGGCGCCGGCCTGGCGCAGCCAGGATTCCCGCGGAGCGGGTTCGCCCCGCCAGCTTCCCTCCTGCCAGGCCTTGGCCGACAGGTCGAACAGGCGGTGGCGCAGCGCCAATGGATTGGCGGCCTCAACATTTCCGCCCTCTGGGCCGGGTCCGGCGCCTCCCGGGTCCATTGGGCCGGGGCTGGCGCCGCTCGGTTGCATTGGGCTGGCGCCCCTGGGTGCCACCGGATCGATGGGCGCATCGCTTCCCCCGGGGCTGGCCCACCCCACCTCGAAGCGGCAGCGCTGAAGCAGCAGCTTGGCCAGCCCCGCCGCCGTCTTGGGGTGCGGGCCTTTGAGGGGAAAGCCCCGCAGCAACGGCTCCAGATCGCCCCGGCGCTTGCCCAGATGGGCCTCCGCCAGTTGAACCATCGCCCCGGCGCCATCGAGCAAATAGGCGTCTCCCGGGTCCAGCAGCCTCGGGTGGATGCGGCCTTTGCGGCGGGTGTAGAGCAGCAGGTCGGCGGTGAGCATGGCGGGCCTCAGCGGTAGGCGTCGTGCATCCTGCGGCGGCGGCTGACGTGTTGTTCCGCCGGCGTGCGGGAGATCACCTCGTAGAGCACCGCCTCCTTGCCCGGCGCTTTCCGCAGGATGCGGCCCAGCCGCTGTACATGCTCGCGTACGCTGGCCGTGCCCGAGAGCACCACGGCCACGTTCACCTCCGGCACGTCCACGCCCTCGTTGAGCACGCGGGAGGTCACCAGGAAGGGCCAGCGGTTGCCCCGGAAGCGCTCCATGATCACCCTGCGTTCACTGACCTTGGTCTGGTGGGTGATGATGGGCAGCAGGAAGCGGCGGGAGACCTCGTAAGCGGTTGCGTTGTCGTTGGTGAAGATCAGCACCCGCGAATTCCTGTGGCGGAAAAGGATGTCCGCCAGGGCCCCGAACTTGGCCTCCGGGGCGAAGGCGATCCGCCGCTGGCGATAGAACGCCTCCAGCGCCCGCCTGCCTTCCGGAGTGCGCGAGGCGGTGAAGACGAACCGCTTCCAGCCGGCCGCCGAATCCACCACGATGCCGGCCCCTTTGGCGAAATCCCGGTAGACGCCCCTGGCCTCCGCGTAGTCCGCCCGCTCCTGGGGAGACAAGTCGGCCTCCAGCGTTTCCACGCGGTAAGGGGCCAGCACCCCGCCGCTCAACTCGGCGATGGAAGCGCGGTAGACCACCGGCCCGGTCAACGGTTTGAGCGCCTCGCCGGTCGAAAAGACGCCCCCCGCCCGGTCGTTCGGCCCGCCACCGGCCCCGCTCCCCCCCCCGGCGGGTGGGCTGGGCCCGGAATTATCCCTGGGAGCACCGTCGTTTGCAGCACCGTCGTTTGCAGCGCCGCCGATGGTGGCGCTCAGCCCAAGCCGGTAGGGGGCGATCAACCCGTCGGCGATGCGGGCATACCCCGCGCCGGCCAGATGGTGGCATTCGTCGAACACCACCAGACAGAACCGGTTCCCGAAATGCTCGCCTTTGCGATAGGCCGAAGCGTAGGTGCAAACCGTGACCGGCTCCAGCCGATGACTCCCGCCGCCGATCACGCCCGGGCGGATGCCAAGATGGGTTTCCAGCACCGCGCACCATTGGGCCAGCAACTCCAGGGTCGGCACCAGGATCAGCGTGCCCCGCTGCACGGCGCAGATGGCGCGCAGGGCCAGCAGGGTCTTGCCGCTGCCCGTGGGCAATTCCACGATCCCCCACTTGCCGCGGCTCCAGGCCTCCAGCGCGGCGCGTTGATGCGGATAAGGCTCCGGCAGGCCCGAGGGGTCCAGCAGCAACTCCGGATAGGCGCGCGCCTCGTCCCGGAAGGCGCTTCCCGCGTGGGTCAGGTGGCGCACCAGGGCCCGGTGATGGATCGCCAGGCCGCGGTAGGCCCCGATCCGGTCGTCCCAGACCAGATAAGAGGGCGGCCTCCATCCCTCCGGCGCACCTTCCACCACCAGGCTGCCCCGGTCATAGCGAATCGTGAAGGTGCCCATCGGCCGATCTCCCTGCCTGTGAACGCACTAACATCATTCAGCATTCCTCCCAAAATCATAAACGCGGCGTCCAATTGATATTTAAGCCAACAAAAGGTATAGGTTGCGTTGAGGTAAAGTTTCAGCCCTGGGGAGTTCTTTTCTTTGAAATCAACCATTTTCCCAAGGAGTCTATCCCATGGGAGAGCATAAACATGAACATCCTCAACGCCATCAGCCCCCGCACGAGGCCGTTCTGCTCAGCAAGATCATTACCGAAAAAAGGCAGATTCGAATTACATTTCTCGATGGGGACATCCTGATCGATGGATTGCGCTGGCACACCCCTTACCACCTGGGGATGAAGGATGGAAAGGTAATCAACAAATCGGCCATAAAATTTTGGGAGGTTATTGATTGAAGGCATGACAAATGCTTTATGTTGATTGATCGCGATACCTGCTCAACCTTTGGGATCGCATTGACTTCCCCTTTTCCATGGGATGGACTGTTCAGTTTATAACTAATTTAGTTATCCCGTTCACATTGTTTCAACTTTACCACGCCTATTATGGAACCGGTGCCTTCAAAAAATTCAAACGCCGCCAGGAAGCCGGATAAACTGGCCGAACGGGACGCCCGCGCGTCGCAGGGCAACCCCGAGGGTTCCCTGTTTAAGAGCTGGGTGCTGCCCTGCTTCCTGATCGGTGGGGTGGCCATCCTGTCCTATGTGTTTCTGAGGATACTGGACATTTACACCGGAGTGCCGATTGAAAAATTTCTCCATGATTCCCCCGGCAGCGTCTTCTTCCTGACCAATCCCAAAGACGTGGGGGACGCCATCGGGGGCGTGGCCGAGGTGCTGATCGCCATCCTGGGACTGGTGGTCACCGTCGTCGCCATCGTGGTGCAATTGGCCGCCCAGCGCTACACGCCAAAGCTGGTGGAGTTGTTTATCTCGGACTGGATCAATATCTCCTTTTTCGGTTTCATGGTGGTGGCGTCCGTCTACAGCTTGCTTTTGATCTATTCGACCACCTCGGGATTTCTCCCCTTCTGGGGATCCCTGATGCTGCTGGCGATGACCACCCTCATTCTCAGCCTGCTGATTCCATATTTCAGTTACGTGTTCCACTTCCTGACCCCGGAAAACATCATCCGCATCATCCGGCGCAACGCCAACAAGGCCATGAAAAAGGTGTTGGAGACCAAGCCGAAAAAAGAGGAAGTCCGGCGGCTGCAAAACGAAGTGGCCAACGCCATGGCCCAGATCAGCGACATTGCGCTGAGCGCGGTTTCGCAAATGGACCGCAGCGTGTCCCTGATGAGCATCCGCTCCCTCAAGGACGTGATGGTGGACCATCTTTTGATCAAGCGCAAAATGCCCGGCCGCTGGTTCGTTCCCGCCAAGGATCATTTCCCCGCCATTTCCGCCGACTTCATTCAGGAGCTTTACGTGGGGCGAAACTGGGTGGAAATGAAGGGCTTCCTGGACATGGAGCTCATTTTCAAAATGGCCATCAAGGACATGCCCGACGCCGTGAGCGCCATCGCCAACGGCACGAGGATCGCCGGTCTTTACGCCATCAAACTCAATGACCGCCAAGTGCTGATGGACGTGATCCAGATCTTCAACACCTTTCTCCGCCACGCCGTCAACGCCAGAAACCCCAAGGCCATTTACAACCTGTTCTACCAATACCGGCAACTGGCGGAAGCGGTGCTGTCTTTCGACCAGGAATTGGTCGAACGGATCGCCTTTTATTTCAAGTACTACGGACAAATCGCCCAATCCTACAACATTCCTTTGATCCTGATCACGGCCAGTTTCGACTTGGCCCACCTGCTCAAGCGGGCCTACGAGTTGAAGGTTCCCAATTTGAACGTCCTGATCAATACCTTCCTGGAAATCGACGACAACCCGGCCACGCAGGCCAACGAATTCGACCTGCGCAGCGTCCGCAAGGCCCAATTGCTGTTCGCCAGTTTCCTGCAATCACAGGGCGATACCGAGTTGCTGCAACGCATCGTCGAGGATCTGAAGGTGGAACCCCAGCAACGGATGGAGTCCATCCGCAAGGAAATGATGGCCGTCAAGGACCGCAAGTTCTGGGAGGTCACCGACCGGGGGGTCGATTTTTTCTACATGGACGATGAACAAAAAAAATATCTCAACCAGTTCTACACCACCCATATCGAACCCCATTTCGCGGCAAGCGAGCCAGTGCTCAAGGTTCAACAAGGATAGCCAACCACCGGATATCCCCAGACCGGGTATCCGCCCACGATCCATCGCCGCGGACTGATACGTGCCTGTCGATCCCAACGAGTTCAAAGCCGCCCTCAGCCGCTGGGGGAGCGGCGTATGCGTCATCACGGCCAGCGACGGGGAGGGACGCCTGGGCGGGTTGACCGCCAGTTCCTTTACCTCGGTTTCGCTGACGCCCCCCTTGGTTTTATTTTGTCTGGGGCAGGACTCCACCAGCTACGGCGTGTTCGAACGCGCCGGCAGTTTCGTGGTGCACATCCTCGCCACGGGGCAGGAGCGCCTCTCCGATCTGTTCGCCTCCAAAAGCGACGATAAATTCGAGCGGGTGGACTACCGTGCGGGAGCAGGCGGCGCGCCCATCCTGTCCGGATGCCTGGCCGTGCTGGAATGTGCGGCCCGGCAGAAAATCACCGTCGGCGACCATTTGATTCTGGTGGGGGAAGTTCAATCCGCGCTATCTGAAACCTCCGGGGAGGCTGATCCCCTGTGGTATTATGGTGGAGGGTACCGAAGGCTGGCCGATTAATCGCGAACCCGGGGCGCGGCGGGGGATCAGCAGGCTTCCCCGTGAAATGCGGTGTCCCCATGAAATGCCCTGGCCTGGTCACAGTCCAGGCCGATTTGCCGGGTCAACTCCTCCAGCGAGGCGAATTTCCGCTCCTCCCGCAATCGGCGCAGGGGGATGACCTCCACAAGTTCCCCGTAAAGGTCCCGCTCAAAGTCGAACAAATGGGTCTCCAGCACCGGGGAGGTTCCACCTACGGTCGGCCTGATTCCATAATTGCTGACACCTGCAAGCGTGCGCTCCCCCGCCGTGTTATCCTTCACGATGGCTTGGGAGGCGTAGACCCCGAAGGGAATCGGGAGCGGGTCCTCCGCCTCCTGGTTGATGGTGGGAAAGCCCAGGGTGCGGCCCCTGCGCTGGCCCAGGCTCACCTTTTCCAGGATGCTGAAGGGCCGCCCCAAAAAAGCCCGGGCCGTCTCGAAATCGAGCGCGCCCAAGGCGGCCCGGATGGCCGAACTGCTCACTTTGGCTCCATCCAGGGTGACCTCGGGGAACACCTCGAAATCGAATCCATGATCCTTGCTCAGCTGTTCCAGCACTTCCGCCGATCCGCTCCGGCCCCGCCCAAAATGAAAATCGTATCCGATCATCAGTTTGCGGATCTGAAAATGCGTGAAAAGGTAGGAATTCACGAACGCCGCGGGGGTGATTTTGGAAAATTCCCTGGTGAACGGAATAAAATAGGCCGCATCCAGGCCCAACTGTTCGAACAGCCGCAGCCGCATGGCCGAGGTGGTGATCATCGGAGGGGCCTCGCCCCGGATAATGGTCTGGGGGTGAGGGTGAAAGGTGAGCAGCGCGCTGGCGACACCCATCCGCCCGGCTTCGGCCACCACCCGGCCGATCAGGGCCTGGTGACCCAAATGCACCCCATCGAAATTACCGATGGTCACCACCGCCGGGTGGGGACTGGAACGGCCCTCGTGGTTGGTGATATGGATGACGTCCATCGGGCGCGCGGCAGGTGGGTGTGCGAAAAGCGGTTGAGGGGGCCGGGCATGGGCCGGGCCGGTTCTCTCCATCGTCCTTGGGATGCCAGGGAACTGTCAAGAATTTCCCGGTTTTGCACAAATCTTCCGATTTTCTGGCAAAATAGGTAAAATTTTCTCTTTTGACCTTGCTCTTAAACTGAAAATTCTGTATATCTTCTTATTTGGCCTGCTTTTTCCGCCGCGCATTTCCTTAGCTGTAAAAAGCCTTTTTAGCGGGATGCTCAAACTGTTCTCCCCACTGCCGTCAAAATTTGGTCACCTCCAGGCGGAACAAGCTTGCCCGCTTCCCCCTGGCCCAAATTCGAGTTCTTGCGAAGGTGCTGGCGCAGGCGTTCGTCCACCGGATTTTCGTTCACCCTACCGAGTCTTGCTTCCCGTGTCCTGTAACGCGGCCTTCCCCGTGAACCCCTCATTTGCCCTCAAGGAAACCGATGTCGACCTCGATCCCCTCCATGGAACGTTTCCGTCACATTTTTGGGCGGAACGCTTCTCCGCCGATGCCCAATCTGCTCAATATGCAATTGGATTCCTACAACCGGTTTCTTCAGAAAGCGCTTGCCCCCGATCAGCGGGATAACGAGGGCCTGGAGGCCGTCTTCCGTTCCGTTTTTCCCATTTCCGATTTCAGCGGTTCCACCACGCTGGAGTATGTTCATTACCGGCTGGGCAATCCACAATATACCGTGGACGAGTGCCGCATCCGGGGGGTGACCTTTTCCGCTCCCCTGCGGGTGGCCTTGCGCCTGATCGTCTGGGAGAAGGATTCCGAGGACGGCACGCGGCACATTCACGACATCAAGGAGCAGGACATCTACCTGGGGGAACTCCCCCTGATGACCGACAAGGGTTCGTTCATCATCAACGGCACCGAGCGGGTGATCGTCAGCCAGATGCACAAAAGCCCGGGGGTGTTCTTCACCCACGACAAGGGCAAGGGGCATTCCAGCGGAAAAATCCTCTACTCGGCCCGGATCATCCCCCAAAGGGGCTCCTGGATCGATTTTGAATTCGACACCAAGGACATTCTCTACGTCCGCATCGACCGCAAACGAAAATTTCCCGCCACCATCCTGCTGCGCGCGCTGGGATACACCGAAGAGGAAATCCTGGCGCGGTTCTACAAGTACGAAACCATCGACCTGAGCAAGGCCGTTGGGCGGGACCCCGAGCAGCGGGAACTTTTCAAGGTGGTCGATGCGGAGGTGACCTTGAACCAGCGGGCAAACACCAACATCGTGGACCCCGCCACCAAGGAAGTGCTGATCCACGCCGACCGGAAAATCACCAGGCCCGCCCTGCGCAAAATCATAGCCGCCAAGATCACCCATATTCCCGCCACGATCGAGGACGTGTTGGGCCGTTTTCCCATCGAAAACATCGTCAACGCCGAGGGCGAGGTGTTGCTGCCGGCCAACGGCCCGATCACCGGCGAGGTGTTCGAGATGTTGTTGGAAAACAACATCACCGAACTCAAGCTGGTTCATGTGGGAGACGCCACCATTGGCAACACCCTGCGCGAAACCCTCACCCTGGACGGCATGCGAACGCCCTCCGAGGCGTTGATCGAGCTTTACAAGCGGCTCAAGCCCGGCGACCCGCCGACCCTGGAAACGGCCAAGACCCTGGTGCACAACCTGTTCTTCAACGAGGACCGCTATTCCCTCTCCAAGGTGGGCAGGCTCAAGATCAACAAGAAACTGCAAATGGAAGAGCCGTTGGAAAACACGGTTTTGACCAAGGAGGACATTCTCCGCACCCTGGAATACCTGCTGGCCCTCAAGGAAGGGGTCGAGGGCACCATCGACGACATCGACCATCTCGGCAACCGGCGCGTGCGTTGCGTGGGGGAGTTGCTGGAAAACCAGTTCCGCATCGGGCTGGTGCGCATGGAGCGCGCGGTCAAGGAGCGGATGAGCCTGCAGGAAACCGATTCGATGATGCTCCATGACATCGTCAACGCCAAACCGGTGGCCGCGGCCATCAACGAGTTTTTCGGAAGCAGCCAGCTTTCCCAGTTCATGGATCAGACCAACCCGCTTTCCGAGGTCACCCACAAGCGCCGGCTGAGCGCCCTGGGCCCTGGCGGGCTGACCCGCGACTGGGCCGGGTTCGATGTGCGCGACGTGCATTCCTCCCACTATGGGCGGATTTGCCCCATCGAAACGCCGGAAGGGCCGAACATCGGGCTGATCGCCTCCCTGGCCACCTATGCCTCCATCAACGATTTCGGATTCATCGAAACCCCCTACCACCGGGTGGACAAAGGCCGCGTCAGTTCGGATATTCACTACCTCTCCGCCATCGAGGAGGATCAATTCAAGATCGCCCAGGCCAACGCCCCCCTCAACGAGAAGGGGGAGTTTATCAACGATTTGGTTTCCTCCCGCCACGGGGGGGAGTTTGAGATGATCGGCCGCGAGGATATCGACTTCATGGACGTCGCCCCCAACCAGTTGGTGTCCGCGGCGGCCTCGCTGATTCCCTTCCTGGAACATGACGACGCCAACCGCGCCCTGATGGGCTCCAACATGCAGCGCCAGGCGGTGCCGCTGATCAAACCCAGCGCCCCGCTGGTGGGCACCGGCATGGAGCGCAAGGTGGCCGTCGATTCGCGGGCCTGCGTGGTGGCCCAACGCGCCGGCGTGGTGGACCGGGTGGACTCGGCCCGCATCGTGATCCAGGCGGACGTGGACCTGACCTCCGACGAGGTGGTGATTCCGGCCAACGTGGACATTTACCACCTCTCCAAGTTTCAGCGTTCCAACCAGAACATCTGCATCAACCAGCGCCCTACGGTAAAAGTGGGCCAAAGGGTGGAGACGGGGAGCATCATCGCCGACGGCCCCTCCTGCGATGAGGGGGAACTGGCGCTGGGCCAGAACATCCTGGTCGCCTTCATGCCCTGGAACGGATACAACTTCGAGGATTCGATCCTCATTTCCGAGCGGGTGGTGCGCGAAGACCTGTATACCTCCATCCATATCGAGGAATTCGAGGTGGTGGCCCGGGACACCAAACTGGGCAAGGAGGACATCACCCGGGACATCCCCAACGTCAGCGAGGACGCCTTGCGCAACCTGGACGACAGCGGGATCGTCCATATCGGCACCTATGTCCGTTCCAACGACATCCTGGTGGGCAAGGTGACCCCCAAGGGCGAAACCCAACTCAACCCGGAAGAAAAACTGCTGCGGGCCATCTTCGGCGAAAAAGCCGGGGATGTGAGGGATACCTCCTTGCGCATTTCCCAGGGCATGGATGGGGTGGTCACCAACGTGGTCACCTTCAACCGCAAGGGCGTGGAGAAGGACCAACGCACCCAGGAAATCGAAAAGAATCTGCTGGCCAAGTTCGAGGAGGACCATCAGGACGAAACGAGAATCGTCCGCAACAATATGCTCAAGATCGTCCGCGACCTGATCAAGGGCAAAAAACTGGTCTATGACATCATCTCGGAGAGCCATAAGGTGCTGTTCAAAAAAGGCTCGGTCATCACCGACGAGGTGATCGAGAACATCCCCATCCGTTCCTGGCCGGATACTCATATCAAGGACACCGCCAGCGACAAAAAAATGTCCCGCATCGTCCAAAACGCCATGTCCCAGATGGACCTGCTGGAAAGCATCTTCCAGGACCGTTGCGAGAAGGTGTTGCGGGGCGACGAGCTGCCCCCCGGCGTGATCCGGATGGTCAAGGTCTACATCGCGGTGAAACGAAAACTGTCGGTGGGGGACAAGATGGCCGGGCGCCACGGAAACAAGGGCGTGGTTTCCCGTATCGAATCGGTGGAGAACATGCCCTACCTGGATAACGGCCGGCCGGTGGATATCGTGCTCAACCCCCTGGGCGTGCCCTCGCGGATGAATGTGGGTCAGATTCTCGAAACCCATCTGGGCTGGGCGGCCAAGGAAATGGGAGAGCGCATCGAGGAAATGCTGGACGAACAAAATCCCATGCGGAAACTCCGCAAATTCATCAACGACGCCTTCCCCACCAAATACGTACAAAAATATTTCAGTGGCTTGGGCGATGAGGAATTTCTCGAAGTTCTGCGCAGGATGAACAAAGGGGTTCTCTTCGCCACGCCGGTGTTCGACGGCGCCAATGAGGAGAACATCACGCATTTGCTGAAGCTGGTGAATTTGCCGGCCAGCGGCCAGATCACCTTGTACGACGGGCTGACCGGGGAGGCGTTCGACCAGCCGGTGACCGTGGGATACATCTACATGATGAAGCTCCATCACCTGGTCGACGACAAGATTCACGCCCGATCGATCGGCCCCTATTCGCTGGTGACCCAGCAACCCCTGGGCGGAAAGGCGCAGTTTGGAGGCCAGCGTTTCGGTGAAATGGAAGTGTGGGCGCTGGAAGCCTACGGCGCCGCATATACCCTGCAGGAACTGCTCACGGTCAAATCGGACGATATTGTCGGCCGCAACAAAATTTATGAGGCCATCGTCAAGGGCAACTATTTGCTGGAGACCGGCATCCCGGAATCCTTCAAGGTGTTGACCAACGAGTTGAAAAGCCTCTGTCTGGACATTCACCTGCTGCGGTGACCGGCGAGACCGGCGCCACGGCATGGCGCGCCACCGGGCCGCGGATAAAGGCGCCGCCTGACAGAGTGCGGCGCCGCGGGAAAACATGGTGTTGTTGGAAAAACACGGTGTTGTTGGAAAAGCATGGTGTTGCTGGAAAAGCATGGTGTTGTTGAAATATCGTGGCGTTGCGGGAAAACCGTGGCGTTGTTGAAAGCACAGTATCGGCGCGGGCCGTATTCCGGCGCCGTTTTTCAGGGAGGGAGGCAAAACCGGCCCCGCTCCGGCTTTTGTCCCAAGCATTGTTTTTTACCGGAAAACCATCACCGGGCACCAACCGTTCCAGGAGATCCCATTGAAAGCGCTCAATTCGGTCGTCGATAAACCCACCTCTCCCTCCGACTATTCGGCGGTGCAGATTCGCATCGCCTCATCGGAGGATATTCTCTCCTGGTCCCATGGGGAGGTAAAGACCTCTGAAACGATCAACTACCGCACCTTCAAGCCCGAACGCGACGGGCTGTTCTGCGCCAAGATCTTCGGCCCCATTCACGATTACGAATGCAACTGCGGCAAGTACAAGCGCATGAAACACCGTGGCATCACCTGCGAGAAATGCGGCGTGGAGGTGATCCAGTCCAAGGTGCGCCGCGAGCGGCTGGGTCATATCAAGCTGGCCTCTCCGGTTTCCCATGTCTGGTTCCTCAAGGGCGTGCCCAGCCGGATCGGCAACCTGCTGGACATGACCCTGCGGGACCTGGAGCGGGTGCTGTATTTCGACACTTACGTCGTGCTCGATCCGGGCAGTTCCACCCTGGCCCAAAAGGAGTTGCTGGAAGAGGAGCGATACCGGGAAATGGCCGACACCTTTCCCGACCTTCGTGTGGGGATGGGCGCCGAAGCCGTGAAGGAGTTGTTGAACGAGATCGATTTGGAGCCCTTGAGCGAAACCCTTTACAAGGAAATGCACGAGGTGGGCTCCGAGGCGAAGCGCAAAAAAATCGTCAAGCGCCTCAAGATCGTGGAGGCCTTCCGCAAGTCGGGCAACGACCCTTCGTCCATGATCCTCGAGGTGATCCCCGTCCTTTCCCCCGAACTGCGGCCATTGGTGCCTCTGGAAGGCGGACGCTTCGCCACCAGCGACCTCAACGATCTTTACCGCCGGGTGATTCACCGCAACAACCGCCTCAAGCGGCTGATCGACCTGCGGGCCCCCGAATTGATCGTCCGCAACGAAAAGCGGATGTTGCAGGAAGCCGTGGACGCCCTGTTCGACAACGGGAGGCGGGGCCGGCCCATCATGGGCACCAACAAACGCCCCCTCAAATCCCTGTCGGACATGCTCAAGGGCAAGCAGGGGCGGTTCCGGCAAAATTTGCTGGGCAAGCGCGTGGACTATTCAGGCCGCACGGTGATCGTGGTTGGACCGGAACTGAAGCTGCACCAATGCGGATTGCCCAAGATCATGGCGCTGGAATTGTTCAAGCCGTTCATTTTTCAGTTGTTGATGGAGCGCTATGAGGTGCCCACCATCAAGGTGGCCAAGAAGATGCTCGAAGAAAACCGGCCCGAGGTGTGGGAAGTGCTCGACGAGGTGATCGTCGAGCACCCCGTGCTGCTCAATCGCGCCCCCACCCTGCACAGGCTTGGCATCCAGGCTTTCGAGCCGTTGTTGATCGAGGGCAAGGCCATCCAACTGCACCCTTTGGTCTGCACCGCCTTCAACGCCGACTTCGATGGCGACCAGATGGCCGTCCATGTGCCGCTTTCGGTGGAGGCCCAGTTGGAGGCCAAGGTTTTGATGATGTCCACCAACAACATCCTCTCCCCCGCCAACGGCAAGCCGATCATGACGCCCACCCAGGACATGGTGTTGGGCCTGTATTGGATGACCAAGGAACGGCGGGGAGGGAGTGGGCAAAGCAAGGGGTTCATGTCGGCGGAGGAACTGCAAATCGCCTTCGACCATGAAAAGGTCAGCCTGCATACCCGCATCAGGCTGTGGATGGACGGAAAATTCGTGGAAACCACGGTGGGCCGTGTGCTGCTCTACAGTATCGTGCCCAAGGATGTGCCTTTTTCCTTTGTCAACCGCCTGATGAAAAAGAAGGAACTGGCCAACCTGGTGGACGCCTCCTACCGGTTGGCGGGCAACGTTGACACGGTGCGGATGCTGGACGAATTGAAGCGGCTGGGATTCCAGCACGCCACCAAGGCGGGCTTTTCCATCAGCATCAACGATATGGCGATTCCGACCAACAAGCCCGAGATGTTGACCAAGGCCCAGGGCGAGGTTCTGGAGGTTCGCCAGCAATACGTGGACGGCCTGATCACCGAAGGAGAGCGCTACAACAAGGTGATCGACATCTGGGCCCGCCTCACGGACCAGGTCGCCGATGCCATGCTGGAAAACCTGCGCAAACAGTCGGAAAGCGACGAGGACACGATCAATTCCATTTTCGTGATGGCCGACTCGGGCGCCAGGGGCAGCGCCCAGCAGATGAAACAGTTGGCCGGCATGCGCGGGCTGATGGCCAAGCCTTCCGGTGAGATCATCGAAACGCCGATCACGGCCAATTTCCGGGAAGGCTTGAGCGTGTTGCAGTATTTCATTTCCACCCACGGCGCCCGCAAGGGACTGGCGGACACCGCCCTGAAGACCGCAAATTCGGGCTACCTGACCCGCAGGCTGGTGGATGTGGCGCAGGACGGGGTGATTACCTCCTTCGACTGCGGCACCGTGGACGGCATCGAGATGTCGGCCCTGGTGGAGTCCGGGGAAATCATCGAGACCCTGGGAGACCGTGTGCTGGGCCGGGTCTCTCTGGAGGATATTGTCGATCCTTTCCGGAACAACCTGCTGTTGAAGGCCGGGGAAGAGATCAACGAGGACAAGGTGCTGGCCATCGAGGAGGCGGGGATCGAAAAAGTGCAAATCCGCTCCGTGCTGACCTGCACCATGGAATTCGGAGTGTGCGCCCTTTGCTATGGCCGCGACCTGGGCCGGGGCCGGATGGTTTGCGCGGGGGAGGCGGTTGGGGTGATCGCCGCCCAGAGCATCGGGGAGCCTGGCACACAGCTCACCATGCGCACCTTCCACATCGGCGGCGCCGCCAGTCAACGGGCGGAAATCAGCAAATGGGAGGCCAAGTTCTCCGGAAAGCTGGTGTATTCCGATGCGCGCGTGGTCAAAAACCAGCAAGGCACCTGGACCATCATGAACCGCAAGGCGCAGGCGCGGATCGTCGACACCAATGGAAGGGACGTGGAACTCCGCGCCCTGCCGGTTGGCTCGATTTTGCTCATCGCCGACAATACCCCGGTGACGCGCGGGATGACCATCGCGGAATGGGATCCCTTTGCCGTGCCGATCCTTTCCGACGTTTCGGGGACCATCCGGTTCAGCGATATCATCGAGGGCGTCACCATGCGCGAGCAACTGGACCGGGAGACCGGTCTGGTGCGCCGGGTGATCCTGGAGCCGACCGACTCGGAAAGCCGCCCGGAAATATCAATTCGCGACGAGCACGGCCGGGTGGTCAAATCGCCAGATAAGGAACAGCCGGCCCGCTTCTTCCTGCCCGCCAAGGCCGAGTTGATGGTCGAGGAAGGCCAGGAGATCAAGGCCGGGTCCACCCTGGCCAGGATTCCCAGGGAGATCCTCCGCAACCGGGACATCACAGGCGGCTTGCCCCGCGTGGCCGAGTTGTTCGAGGCGCGGATTCCCAAGGAGGCTTCCATCATCTCCGAAATCGATGGGCATATTTCCTTCGGCAAAGATGTCAAGCGCAAACAAAAGGTGGTGGTCACGCCGGACCACGGGGATTCAAAGGAATACCTGATCCCCCGGGGCAAGCACATCATCGTGCATGAAGGCGACTACCTGCGGGCCGGAGAGCCGATTGTGGACGGGCCCGCCAATCCCCACGACATCATCACCGTGCTGGGCACCAAGGAGCTGCAGAAATACCTGGTGGACGAGGTGCAGGAGGTGTACCGCCTTCAGGGCGTGAGCATCAACGACAAGCACATCGAGGTCATTGTGCGGCAGATGCTCAAGCAGGTGCGGATCATCGATCCGGGCGGCACCACTTTTCTGCTCAACGAGCAGGTTTCCCGGCATCAATTCGAGCACGCCAACCAGAACGCCACGGAAAAAGGCCTGCCCACGGCCACGGCCAAGCCTGTGTTGCAGGGCATCACCAAGGCGGCGCTGAGTACCGAGTCGTTCATTTCGGCGGCGTCTTTTCAGGAAACCACCAAGGTGCTGACCGAGGCGGCCATCAATGGAAAGGTGGACACCTTCCGGGGCCTGAAGGAGAACGTGATCATGGGCCGGTTGATCCCCACCGGAACGGGTTTCGTGGATTTCCGCAACATCACATACGATATTTCCGAGGAAGCGCTGGAGGAACAAGCGGTCATCGCCGAAGGGGATTGATGGCCGGCGCCACGAACAAAACCCGGCCGGCAACGCCTGCGTTACCGGCCGGGTTTTTCATGGGCTGGACCCCCGCACCCCCATGCGGGGTCTTTTTTTTCAAAACCGCAATTGAAAACCGATCACGGGATTTTTCGCTTTCCACATCACCAGGGGGGTGAAATTGTTTTTCTGCCGGGGTGAGGGACCGATTTTTCCCACCGGACGGGCCGCATCGGGGGAAAAAACGGAGCGAGTGCCAATCATGGCTCCCGCGATCAATCCCAATACCACTCCCATTCCGATCGCCCTTTGGGTTTCCCGGTTGTCCCCTTCGTTGATCAATGCGTACCATCCCCCCAGCAACAGGCCGGTTCCCGCGCCCCAGGCAATGTTCAGCGGAAGATCGTTACGGTCGTCCTTTAATGTGAGCTGAAACCTGCGGCCCGCCGCCGTGACGCCCCTTGGTGCTCCAGGCGCCACCGAATCGTCCACGAACTTGTCGCCCTCGGTAAAATCCCTTTCCTGCGATGGCTCGCCCAGATCGTCTCCCTGGGTTTCGAAAAACTGTTCGTCGTCCTTCGAGAACAGATCGTCCTGTTCCAGGGTCTCATCGAAAAACTGCGCCTGGGCGGGAACGCTGGACAACAACACGAAAGCAAGCAATCCTGCCGACAGTAAGATCGGGATGGCCTTGGAAATCTTTCCATTCATGGTCTATCATCCATCTGATGAAGGTGGCGGGTTCCTGCAAAACGATGCAAATACCATGCACCCTCGGGCGCTCCCTTCGATTGGATTCGATGTCACATTTTTTCATGGGAAATGGGTGTCCCATCGAAAGGCAAATCCATTGGCGATAGACACCCCCAAAACGCACCCGGAAATTCCCTCAATCCCATTCTACCGGCCTTGCTGAAAATCCGCATTGAAAAATTTCCGCTCACGAAAAAAAACCGACGGGGCGCCCGAGGCCCCTGTATCCGGGCCTTCGCCAATGATGTTGTGGATTGGAAAGCAGGAACGCCATGTGTTCGAGGGCATCCGGCTTTGCGAGGCCATCTTTTTATCGTGGTTCCGGTTTTTGATTTGGTTCGCTTTCCTGGCGGGCCAACAGGAAAAGGCCAGGGCCCTGGTCGGGGCCATACCGGCTGCCTGGAGCCGCCGTGTATTCCGGAAGCGAAAGTGCAGGGTGGTGGTCGAAGGAGGGGAGAATGTTCCACGCGATCAGGCCTTCGTGGTGATGTCCAACCATCAGAGCGGCTATGATATTTTGCTGTTGACCGGCTTCCTGGGGAGGTCCGCCGGATTTGTCGCCAAAAAAGAGTTGTTCCGTGTGCCGGGGGTGTCCTCCTGGTTGAAACAGCTTCATTCCATCTCCCTGGACCGGGGGAACATCTCCGAAGCGTCCGAGACCCTGGAGCGGCTCGGCATGGAGCTCAAGACCAATAGGCGCGGGGTCATCATTTTTCCCGAAGGCACCCGTACCAAGCACCCCAGCCGGGAAATTCAGGCGTTCAGGCAAGGAAGCCTGCGGCTGGCCTCCGACAACAAAATCCTTGTAGTGCCCGTCAGCCTGGACGGCACACGGTTTCTGGAGCGCTTCGAGTATTTTTGGAAGACTCCCGCATCGGAGAGGATCGTGCGGATGAAAATCGCCCCTCCCATAATGCCGGATACAAAGAATGCCCAGGAGCGCAAGCGGTTCATGGAATCCCTGCGGGAAACCATCATTTCAAACTGGAAGGCGATTCGTGTAGAATGGCCGCTCTCGTAAAGCCAGGGGGATTGACTGGGATTTGGACGGCGCCATTATCTTTTGCTGCAAGAGCGTCCCGGCGCGAATCATGACGACGGAAGGAATTGCGGAACGCCAGGAAAAAAACGGCATTGCTGCTGACGGTAAAACCCAACCCCGGTTTGAGGATAATATTGCCGGCGCTGGGATATGCCCGGGTGATCGAGGCCGCGACGGCTCCCGAGGCGGTGGCCCTGATGCGGGCCGAGCCGGTGGACCTCGTCTTCGCGCCCTGGGAATCCCCCGGCCTCTCGGGAGCGGCGTTGATGGAGGCGCTGCGCAATCCGGGAGGGAACAGGGCCGTTCCGGTTGTGCTGCTGGATGACGGGCTGGCCCCGGCCACGGTGGTGGCGGCCGTGAAAGCCGGCATTGCCGGCAAAATCTCCCTGCCCGGCGACATCCACGAGGTGCGCCGGGTGTTGCGGGAAATGGAAACCGGCGGGATGGAAAATGGCGGTTTGGATAATGGCGGACTGGAAACCGGCGCCCCTGACCCCGCGCCCGCAAAGCAAACCGGCGGTGGAGACGCCTGACTTTCGGAAGACAAGGATGGACACACTGCGGGAAATCATTTTGGCCAGGCCGCGCGGCTTTTGCGCCGGGGTGGAGCGGGCGATCGCCATCGTGGAGCTCGCCCTGGAAAAATTCGGCCCCCCGCTTTACGTCAAGCACGCCATTGTCCACAACCGGAACGTGGTGCAAAGGCTCGAGGGCATGGGCGTGGCATTCGTGGAAGAACTGGCGGAAGTGCCGGAGGGCGCCCGGCTGATTTTTTCGGCCCATGGGGTTTCCCCCGCGGTGCGCGAGGAGGCCGAAACCCGGCGGCTCGACGTGATCGACGCCACCTGCCCACTGGTCACCAAGGTGCACATCGAAGCGCGCCGCTTCGCCGCGCAGAACCGCACCATTTTCCTCATCGGTCACGCCGGGCATGTGGAAGTGATCGGCACGCGGGGAGAGGCTCCCGGCCATGTGACCGTGGTCGGCACTGTGGAAGAAGCACGGCGGGTCGAGCCAAGAGACCCCAAGCTGGTGGCCTTTCTCACCCAAACCACCCTGTCCCTGGACGATACCCGAGCCATCGTGGAGGTGTTGAGGACGCGGTTCCCAGCACTCACCGCACCGGGCAAGGACGATATCTGCTATGCCACCCAAAACCGGCAGACCGCCGTGCAGGCCCTGGTAGAACGGGCCGAGGTGGTGCTGGTGGTGGGATCGGCCAACAGCTCGAACTCCAACCGGCTGGTGGAGGTGGCAAAGGCCAGGGGGGCTTCGGCCCATCTGGTGGAATCGTACCGGGAGATCGATCCCCAATGGCTGGAAGGGGTTGAACGCGTCGGGGTCACCGCCGGCGCATCGGCGCCGGAAAGCGTGGTGAGCGAACTGGTCGAATGGCTCGCCGGAAACAGCCAGGCCGAAATCAGCGAAATCGAAGTGGTTGAAGAAGACGTCTCTTTTCCTTTGCCCGCGCAATTGGCCCGATAAAGCGCGGCCAGCCCCCGGCAATCCAGCCCTTAAAAGCTCAGCCCTTGAAAGGGGTGTGATTTATTGGCCTCCGGCGGGTCTGGGGCTTCGCCCCCGACACCCCCAGCAGCTTCAAAAAGCTGCACCAAACTTTTTAATTCCTTGTATGTTACTGTTATGAAGTACCAATTTAAAATTTTGATCCAACTTTTTTAAAGTGGATCATGGGGCTTTTGGGGGGGGGCGCCCACCAAATAATGAAACATTGGCTTTAATCACAGGCCTTTTTAAAACCTGGCCCCCAGCAACAAGGTGATCCAACGTGAAACTGAATTACGCCAAAAAAACCCCAGGCAAAGACAAGCTGGACGCATTGACCCTGCTGATGGCCGAGAACCACCTGAAACCGCCAACGGGATTGGATGCGCCTTTGGCCTCTGCCTTGAAACAGGGAATCGCGCTCAAGGAATTCAGTGGCAAGAAGGGGGAATCCCTCACCCTGTTCACCGGATCGAAGCAAATTCCCCGCCTGGTGTTGATCGGCTTGGGAAAGCCGGATGAGCTGGACCCCGAATCCTTGCGCCGCGCGGCGGGCAAAACCGTCCAGCATTTGAAGAAGATGAACGTGGCCAAGGCGGGCATCTGGCTGCCGGAACTGGCCGGCAAGGTGCCCGCCGGCGATCTGGTGGAAGCCGTGGCGGAGGGCGCCAGCCTGGGGGCCTATGAATTCAAGCAATACAAGGAAGCGCCCGATGCGAAGGAAAAACCCAGTGCCGAACTGAAACAGGTGACCCTCTACGAGCCTTCCGGCAAGGGCGGCAACAAGGCGGCGGCCACCGGCCTGATGCGCGCCGGAGCCGTGCGGCGCGCCCGGGACCTGGGGAACCAGCCCGCCAACGCCATGACCCCCACGCAACTGGCGGTGGAAGCCAAAAGCATCGCCAAAAAACATGGCTTGCGTTGCAAGATAATCGAGAGGGCACAACTGGAACGCCTGGGGATGGGCCTGTTCATGGGCGTGGCCCAGGGATCGCGGCAACCCCCCAAGATGATCGTGCTGGAATACCGCCCGCCCGGCGCCAAACAGACGCTGGCTTTCGTGGGCAAGGGCATCACCTTCGACTCGGGCGGCATCTCACTCAAGCCCGGCGCGGCCATGGACGAGATGAAATTCGACATGTGCGGCGCCGCCGCCGTGCTGGGCGCCATGGACGCCATCGGCGCAGCCAAGCCGAAAGTCAACGTGGTGGGCATCATCCCCGCCTGCGAGAACCTCCCGGACGGAAAAGCGGTGAAGCCGGGCGATATCCTCAAATCCTACGCGGGCAAGCATGTGGAGGTGCTCAACACCGATGCGGAGGGCCGGCTGGTGCTGGCCGATGCGCTGGCTTATGGCATCAAGCAGTTCAAGCCCGATGCGGTGGTGGACCTGGCCACGCTCACCGGGGCCTGTGTGGTGGCTCTGGGACATTACGCCACCGGGGCCATCGGCAACCACGATGGGTTGATGGAAAGGGTGACCGGGGCCGGCCGGGGCTGCGGCGAGATCGTCTGGCCCCTGCCCAATTTTCCCGAATATGGCGAAGAGTTGAAGGGAAAATACGCGGACCTGCAAAACATCGGCTCGCGCTACGGAGGGGCCATCACCGGGGGATTGTTCCTGAAGGAATTCGTCGGCGACGTGCCCTGGGTGCATCTCGATATCGCCGGCACCGCCTGGGGCGTGAAACGCATCGGGCATATCCCCAACGAAGGAGCCACCGGGGTTGGGGTGCGCCTTCTGCTCGACCTGGCTCAAAACTGGAAACCACTGTAGTGAGGAACCACCGTAGTGAGGAACCACCGTAGTGAGGAACCACCGTAGTGAGGAACCACCGTAGTGAGGAACCACTGTAAAGAGCACAGTGATGGATGGTTTTTCCGTGGGAAACGCCGGAAAAGCCGGGGCGCTTGCCGGAAACGAATGCGGCGGGAAACCATGACCAAAACACCATGACCAAAACCATTCTGGCCATTGACGACAACCAGGATTTTCTGGACCTGCTCAAGATTTTGCTGGAAGATTCGGGATATCGGGTGCTGTTGGCCGACAGCGCCGCCAAGGCCATGGAGTCCATGGAAACCGAGCCGCCGGACGCCGTGATCCTGGACCTGATGATGCCTCAGCGCAACGGTTTCGAATTCCTGGAAAACCTCCGCTGGGATACCCGCTTTGAAAAGCTGCCGGTGATCGTGTTGACCGCCATGACCCTGACCGGAGAGGAGCGCGAGTTCCTGGAGGCCTTCACCGTGGCCTGCATGGACAAAGCCCAATCCACACAGGTGGTGGACCGGCTGAAGCAATTGCTCCCCGATTCCTGACCGGCGATATTTCTTCCGGCGGCATTCCCCCAAAGGTTGACCCTCCCATGCTGATATGCGTTTGCGTGAAGCCGGTTGTTTGCACCGATTTGCCTTTTCGCATCGGCGGGCCGGGCGGGTCCATTCGTACCGAGGATTCGCTGCCGGGGCCGAATCCGGCCGATTTGGCCGCTTTGGAAACGGCCTTGGAGTTGAGATCGCGATTGGCCGAAGGCGCCAGGGTTTTGGTGGTGTCCGTGGCGGAGGCGGAGCCGGTGTTCCTGGAGAGTATTCTGCGCGCGACCTTGGCGGCGGGGGCCGACCGGGTGGCCAGGATTCGGCTGGAACCGTCCCGTTCCTCCCCAGCTGAAAATTCGGGGGGCGGTCCGGCGGCGGGGCTGGCCGAAGCCACCGCCGAAGCCACCCGGCGCAATGCAAGGGGGGCCGCTGAGGCATTGCGGCCCATGGCGCCCCGATTGATCCTGACGGGAGAGAAAAGCGCCGACTCGGGCCGGGGATGTTTCGGCGCCTTCCTGGCCCACGAACTGGGCGCGGACTTCGCCCACAGAGTCAGCCGGATCGACCCGATCGACGGCCGCTGGCGGGTCACGGCGCGGCTGGAAGGAGGCTACGGGCAGGAGATGGTGCTGGGCCAGCAACCCGTGAGCCAGGAAGCGGCGGGCCGGAAAACCGTGAACCTGCCCGCCGTGGTGACCATCGCCGGGCCGCCGGGAAAACTGCCCTACCCCTCCCTCCCGGCCTGGATCGCCAGCCGTACAGCGGAAATCCCGGTGATCCGGGTGGCCGTGCCCCCGGCGCCATCCGTCGCGGGTGAAGTGGATTCCAGACTCCGCGTGCCCATGCCCCGTGTCAAAAGCTATTCGGCGCCGGAAGGCGGCCTTTCCGCCGAGCAGCGCATCGGCGCCATGGTTGGCGAAGAAACCGGGGCGGGGGGGGGAGCGGTATTCGCGGAGGGGTCGCCGGAGGAACAGGCCGAGGCCGCCCTGGGCCTGTTGAAGGAGCGGGGATATCTCGACTAAATCCGGTGGAATGGGCAGGGGGGCTGGAGATTTGAACGTCCGATTTCTCATCCAGCGCCGCACCCCGCCGGTCAGGCCGAATGCCGGTTTTCCACCAATGCCGTCACCACGCCCGGATCGGCCAGGGTGGAGGTGTCGCCCACGTTGTCCACATCGTTGGCGGCGATTTTGCGCAGGATGCGGCGCATGATCTTTCCGCTGCGGGTTTTGGGCAAGGCCGGCGCCCACTGGATCACGTCCGGGGTGGCGATGGGTCCGATTTCCTTGCGGACGTGCCTGACCAGTTCCTCGCGCAGCGTGTCACTTTCCTCCACGCCGATGTTGAGGGTGACGTAAGCATAGATGCCCTGGCCCTTGATATCGTGAGGCATGCCGACCACGGCGGCTTCGGCCACGTCGCGATGGGCCACCAGCGCGGACTCCACCTCCGCGGTTCCCAACCGGTGGCCGGAGACGTTGATCACGTCGTCCACCCGGCCCAGCAGCCAGAAATACCCGTCCGCGTCGCGCCGCGCCCCGTCGCCGGTGAGGAAATACCCCTCGTATTGTTTGAAATAGGTGTCGAAAAAGCGCTGATCGTCCCCGTAGACCCGGCGCATCAGGCCGGGCCAGGGGTGGGCGATGCACAGCACGCCTTCCCCCTCTCCTTCGATGGGCTTGCCGTCCGGGTCCATCAACACCGGCCGTATGCCAAAGAAGGGGCGGGTGGCCGAGCCGGGCTTGAGCGGGGTGCAGCCGGGCAGGGGGGTGATCAGGATGCCGCCGGTCTCGGTTTGCCACCAGGTGTCCACGATGGGCAGTTTGCCCTTGCCCACCGTGCGGTGATACCAGAGCCAGGCTTCCGGGTTGATCGGTTCGCCCACCGTGCCCAGCAGCCGCAGGGAATCCAGCTTGCGGCTGGTGACCGGCTGGTCCCCCTCGCGCATCAGGGCGCGGAGGGCGGTGGGGGCCGTGTAGAAGATGTTGACGCGGTGCTTGTCGCAGACATCCCAGAAGCGCCCGGCGTCGGGATAGTTGGGCACCCCCTCGAACATCACGCTGATCGCGCCGTTGGCCAGGGGGCCATAGATGATATAGCTGTGGCCGGTGATCCACCCGATGTCCGCCGTGCACCAGAACACGTCGCCGTCCTGGTAGTCGAACACGTGGCGGTGGGTGAGGGAGGCGTAGACCATGTACCCTCCCGTGGTGTGCAGCACGCCCTTGGGTTTTCCGGTGGAGCCGGAGGTGTAGAGGATGAAGAGCGGGTCCTCGGCGTCCATTTCCTCGGCCGGGCAATCGCCGGATATGTCCGGCGCGTCCATTTCCTCGTGCCACCACAGGTCGCGTCCTTCCCGCCAGGCGATTTCCCCGCCGGTGCGTTTGACCACGATGCATTTCCGCACCCCCGGGGTGCGCTCCATGGCGGCGTCGGCATTGGCCTTGAGCGGAATCGGACGGCCGCCCCGGAGGCCCTCGTCGGCGGTGATCATGAAGTCGCTCTGGCAATCCTCGATGCGGTCGGCGATGGAATCGGGGCTGAAACCTCCGAAAATCACCGAATGCACCGCCCCGATGCGGGCGCAGGAGAGCACGGATATGGCCAGTTCCAGGATCATCGGCAGGTAGATGGTGACCCGGTCGCCTTTTTTGACCCCGTGCTTCTTGAGCACATTGGAAAACCGGCATACTTCCTTGTGCAGCTCGGCATAGGTCAGCGTCTTGGAGTCGCCGGGGTCGTCACCCTCCCAGATCAGCGCGGGCTGGTCGCGTTTGGGGCCGTCCAGGTGACGGTCCAGGCAGTTGTAGGACGCATTGAGCTTGCCGCCGAGGTACCATTGGTGCTGGCCCTTGGCGAAATCCTGCTCCATCACCGTGTCCCATTTCCTGAACCAGGTGATCCGTTCGGCCTGTTCGCCCCAAAAACCGGCCGGATCCTCGATCGATTGCCGGTAGAGGCGTTGATAGGTCTCGTTGTCCATGGTGTCCGGGCGGGCAAAATCCGCGGGAACAGGAATCATTGCATCGCTCATCGCATCCTCTTTCCATTGACGGAAAATCGAAATGCCGGGCCTTGGGGCGCGCTTCCGGTATGGCTGGAGGAGCAGGGCCCGTGGCACGGCGGGCGCCGGGTGTCGCTGGAACAGAAAATCCCGGATTCGTGTTGGAATTGCTGGCCAGCCTACGCAAAACGCTGGGGATTTTCAAATGCGATTGCCCAGCTTGCGGCAATCGGTTTTCATTCCTTCCACCCCCCATTTGCAATTGTCCCCCGCTGGGGTATGAAATACCCCTTCAGCGGCATTATCGTCCCCCGGTTTCCCAGGAGGCTCATGGACTTCAATCTGAACGCCGAACAGCTTGCCTACCAGGATCGGGTGCGCCAATGGGTGGCCGAAAACCTGCCCCGCGCCCCAAAACCGTCCCCTGGCCGGGAGGAACCCCCCGCATCGGTGCGCGAACGGTACAACACCTGGCTGGCCATCAGGCACGGCACCCAGATCCACGGCGCCATCGGCGTCACCGAGCAGCACGACATGCACCTGTTCGCCAAGCGCGCCAAGACCCGCGGCGTCTCCTTCGGCTCCCTGGCCCACTGCCACGAGATCATTCTCCGCCAAGGCGGCCCGCTGTCCACCGGCGGCGGATGAATTCCGTAAACCATTAATCAGCCACCATGAAGGTCTTCACATCCCTGGAGGAATGGAAGCGGCTGCGGCCTGGCCTGACCGGTTCGCTGGGGCTGGTGCCCACCATGGGTTTCCTGCACGAAGGGCATCTCTCCCTCACCCGGCGGGCCGTGGCGGAGAACGATCTCTCCGTGGTGTGGATCTTCGTCAATCCCAAGCAATTCGGCGATGGGGCCGACCTGGAGGCCTATCCCCGCGACATGGAGCGGGACCTGGCGCTGCTGGAAGCCGGGCGGGTGGACTATGTGCTGGCCCCTCCGGCGGGGGAGGTGTATCCGCCGGACTTCCAGACCCTCGTCACCGTGGAGGCGCTCTCAAAGCCCCTGGAGGGCGCCGGCCGGCCCGGGCATTTCCAGGGCGTGGCCACCGTGGTGGCCAAGATGATCTCCCTTACCCAACCCGCCCGCGCCTATTTCGGCCAGAAGGACGGACAGCAATGCGTGGTGGTGCGGCGGATGGTGGCCGACCTGTCCATGCTCACCGAGATCGTGGTCTGTCCCACCGTGCGCGATGCGGACGGGCTGGCCCTGTCATCGCGCAACGTGCGGCTGACCCCGGAGCAACGCCGCGCGGCCCCGGTGCTCCACCGGGCCTTGTCGGCCGCCCAGGAATCGATCGCCGCCGGAGAGCGGAACGCGGACACCGTGCGGCTAAAGATGCGCGCGGTGCTGGATGCCGAACCCCTGGCCCACACCGAGTACGCGAGCCTGGCCGATGCGGAGTCGCTGGAGGAATGCGGCACGGAGACTGGCGCCGTGACCGGCACCGTGATGGCCTCCCTGGCCGTGCGCTTCGGGGAAGTGCGGCTGATCGACAACGTGCTGATCGAGGTGGATTGAGGGGGCAGGGGGCGGGTTCTCCCACCCCTTATTCGTTGGCCACGCCGCTGGCCACGTGGGCGGCGTTGACGTAGCGTCCCGCGGATTCCACGTGCCGGGTCTGGTCGTCGAAGAAGATGTCCGCCCCGAAGGCCTCCAGGAAGGGGCCCTTGTCCGCGCCGTCCAGGAAGATCGACTCGTCGATGCGGATGCCCCAGCCCCGCAGGGTGTGGATCACCCGCTTGGCCGCCGCGCCGCCCCGGGCCGTGATCAGCGCGGTGCGGATGGGGCCGCCCGCCTCGGCGTGCGCTTTCTGGATGCGGTGCAGGGCGTCCAGGAAACCGGCGAAGGGGCCTTTCTCCAGCGGCGTGGCGGCATGGTCTTCCTCATGGCGGCGGAAAGCCTCCAGCCCCTCGGTTTTGTAGATGCGCTCCGACGCGTCGGAAAACAGCACCGCGTCCCCGTCGAAGGCGATGCGGATTTCTTCGGCGGGGCCTACGCGGCGCAGGGCCGGGTGGATGGTGGCGGCGGCGATGCCCGCCTCCAGGGCGCCGCGCACGTCCGCCGCGTTGGCCGAGAGGAACAGGTGGGCCCCGAAAGCCCGGGCATAGCCGTAGGGAGGCCGGCCGGTGGTAAAGACCGCCCGGGAGATGGGCAACCCGTGATGGCGCAGCGAATTGAGGATGCGCACCCCGGCGTCCGCATTGTTGCGGGAGATCAGGATCACTTCCACTTGGGGGGAAGGCAGGTGGCCGTCTCCGCGCTCCTGCTTGCCGTTCAGGGCCAACAGTTTGCGCACCAGGTCAAAGGCCACCCCCGGAGTCAACACCTCCTGCTCCAGCTCGATCTGATGGTGGATATAGGCCTCGGCCCCCTGGCTTTCGAACACCCGGTTGCTTTCCTCCAGGTCGAACAAGGCCCGGGAGGACACTGCGATGACCAATTTTTGCTGGGCGCTTCCGCTCATGGGAATACCCCGGTTCGATCCGTGGTGGGTTTGGTGGAACAGCGCCTCCCATTTCCCCCGGGAAGCTGGGATCATCATACAACCCGCGGCAAAATTTTTCGAGAGGGGAACGGCATTGGCGCCACGCGGGCCGCCAGTGGGTGTGATATCAACAGGGGCGGGGCAACGGGGAAGGTTCCCGGAATCCCCCCACGGCGGCCTCCAAAGGAGCAATGGGACATGAGCGGCCCTGACGGCGGAAACCATGGGGCGGCCGGGGATACGGCCCGCAGGCTGGCCCGATCCTCCCTGCCCCCGGCGGTGGCCGAGGTGTTGAAGACGCTTTCCGGGACGGGCGCCACGGCAAACCCCGCGGCTCCGGGAGCTGTCCCGCCCCAGGGATGGCGGATGGAGGCCGACGGGGCGGGGGGTTTTTTGCTGTTGGAGGAACCGGCTGGAGCGCCTCCCAGGCTTTGGGCCGCGCTGGACAGGTTTGGCTGGCTGCACGCCCTGCTCGACTGGAAGGATGGGGGCCTGGGCCATGCCTGGCTGCGCCTGCCGGGGGGGGAAGGGCTGGAAATCCATCCGGGAGCGGGCCGCCACCCTCTCTGGGGCCGATCGGACAAGTTGTGCCACATCACCGGGCGGCACATCACCGGAACGCCCGGCGCTTCCCGCTCCCGGACGGTCGGCCTGCTGCCGGCCCTGCCCTACCATCGCCTGGAAACGCTGCCTCCCTTCGATCGTCCGGGCGATCTGCCCGCCGGGGCGGGCGGCGCGGTGCTCAACCTGCTGGCCCGCCTGCTGCGCCTGCAGGGGCGGCCGATGGCCCACTACCGGGGGCCCTATCCCACCGCCGCGCTGTTTGCATCGCTGAGCCGTTGCTTTCGCCCGGCGCTGCCCGGGGCCGGGCAAGCCCCTTCCCCCATTGAAGAACCATACGGGGCGGCGCTATCGATTGAAGATCAATCCCCTGAAGCTCAGTTGCGGACGCGCTTTTCCCACGACGGGACGACCCTGGCCTTCCGCGGGGAAATGGCGGCCAACCCCATCGCCTGGGAACCGGCCCCCTTCGCCCAATTGCTGCCCGCCGCCGATGTGCTGGTGCATCTTCGCGATGGCGTGGAAACGGTCTGGATCGGGCGGAAAGCCTTCCGGTTCCGGCCCTGGCGCAATGGGCTGCTGGCGGCGGGCGCCGGCATTTGGAGCGAAACCGTGGAAGGGGCGCCCGCCCATGGCGTTGGGTTGGCCATGCTGGGCCGTCCCTGGCGGCGTTTTTTGCTGCTGGGGCACGACGGCGCGATCCGGCAGGCGGAGGTTCCGCCAGGGACTCTTCCAAACCAGCCGAACCCGCCGAATCCGGCGCTCCCGCCGCGCCCTTTGGCGCCCTTGGCGGATTTGTGGCGCCCGGTGATTTTCTGCTGGTGCGCCGTGGACGCCGTGCCGGCCCTGGCCCCCGCCATCCTGGCCCTCGAACCCACCCTGCCGCTCCAGTGGGCGCCGCTGGAGCTGTGCCTGGCCGAGGCTTCCACGGAGGGCGGTTTGCTCCTCAACGCGGCCATGGCCGGGCGCTTCCTGGCGCTTCAATCAGCCGGAGAAAAAGAGGGCGCCGGCGGCGCGGGGGACCCTGGCGCGCTGGCGACGATGATGATATCCGACGTGCTGGGAGAATTGGCCCCGTTGGTGCGCGGGGCCGCGCAAAGGAAGCTGGCGCTCGAACCCCAAAGCGATCCGGGGCGCCTGATGGAGCAGGGAGTGCGGATGCAAGCCGGGGCCAGGACGCGGTTGGAGCGTTCCCTGCCCGCACTGGCGGCGGCATTGCGGCGGGGGGAAGTCCTGCCCCCGGTTCCGCGTTGAAGTTGCCCGGCGCCGTTCCCGCGCGGGTTCGCCCGGAATCCACTCACGCGCTGGAATTCCCGCCGAAATTCCCACCGGAAATCTCGCCGAAGATTTCATCGATGCGCCGGGCCATTTCCACGTCGAGGCCGCTGAGTCCTCCCAGGTCGTGGGTGGTCAGTTCGATCTCCACCCGGTTGTAGCTGTTGCGCCAATCGGGATGATGATTGAGTTCCTCCGCCACCGCGGCCACCCGTGTCATGAAGGCGAAGGCCTGCTGGAAATCCTCGAAGACGAATTCCCGGCGAATACGGTCAGGGGTTTGAATCTCACCGCGGGACCCGCCCGGGCCGGCCTCCCACTGGGGGAGGGTTTTCAGGGCGGTGCGGAGCGCTTCGGGATCGAGCAGTTGCCTTGCCATGGGACAGGTGGGGGGATTTATCCGGTAATAATCCGGTAATTATCCGGCAATAATCTCTGTGGCGCGGCCGGTGGACTATGCCGCCAGTGGATTACGCCGCCGGTCAGCCGTCATCGGGCTTGTGCTTGAAGAATGCGGAAAAATAAAGGTAACCGGTCCACAGGGTAACAACCATGGCGATCCACAGCGCTATCGACCCCAGGGCCGCCATGGGCAGGCCAAATGGATCGTGGTTGAGGATCAGGCCCCCGGTGGCGAGCATTTGCAGTACGGTTTTCAACTTCCCCCCGTCCGCCACATGGATTTCAGCGCCGTCCAGGGCGGCCACCTGGCGCAAACCGGTGACGGCGAACTCGCGCAGGATGATCAGGATGGTCGGCACCGCGGCCGCATGGTCCTGTGCCACCAGCATGATCAGGGAGGCTGAAATCAGCATCTTGTCGGCGAGGGGGTCCAGCATCCGCCCCAGCAAGGTGACCTCTCCCCGGTACCGGGCCAAATCGCCGTCCAGGTAATCGGTCACGGCCGCCATGGTGAACAACACCCAGGCCAGGGTGTTGGCCATCGGCCCGCCCAGATAAATCAGCAACACCACCACGGGCACCACCAGGATGCGGCCGATGGTCAACTGGTTGGGCGTCACCCAGGCCAGCCATTGGTAACCGGTGCCCTTGAGATCGCCTCTGGTTGTTGGCGGCATGGTGTCTCTCTGCAATCGCCCGCGTGGGAAAACGGCTCCGAAAGCCCCTCGGCGGGAAGCGGGCCGAAACCCTTTCGTGGAAATCGTCGTTTAAAATCTAAATAATCGGTTCCCCGTTCAGAACACCACCTCTTTCCTCATGGGCAAGGCGGATTTCGATGGAAAATTCAGTGATCGAACTTCCAGCGCTCCACTCTACCATGGGAGAATGAAATCAGGAACTTTGCACCAAGCGCTTCCATTGGCGGACAGGCGGGAGACCTCCGCCAAAACGCTTCGAATCGAGGGCAGGATTGCGAAATTTCCTTCGACCTGGCCAAACCATTCCCCCCGCATACCGGTGAACCTTGAATTGCAGGGCGGACGGCCTGTAAAAACTGCGATGAATAAGATAATCTAAGGAAATCTATTTTCGTTTCAGCGGGCGCCGCCCATGGTGGTTCCCTCTTGATTTCGGAAGCATAAAAAGGAAGGGTGTTTTCCATGCCGCTTTCCCTGGTCGGTTTCAATTACAAACACACCCCCCTGGCGTTGCGGGAGGTGCTCAACATTCCCTCCGCCAGACTGCCGGCGCTGTTGGATGAGGTCCGCCAGGCCTGCGCCCTGGACGAACTGATGGTGCTCTCCACCTGCAACCGGGTGGAGTTTTATTTTTCGGCCGCCGAGGGCGAACAAGCCTCCCAGTCCATCCTGGCCTGGATGAAGAGAGGATTTTCCGGCTGGGAGGGAGAGATAGAGCGCCGCGCCGTCATTCTCCACGATCAACCGGCTGTCACGCATCTGTTCCGGGTGGCCTGCAGCCTCGAATCCATGGTGATCGGCGAGCCGCAGATTCTGGGGCAGGTCAAGGAGAGCTTCCAGATCGCCCGCCAACAGCGGACAGTGGGACCCTATCTCACCGGATTGATGCAAAAGGTCTTTCAAGCCGCCAAGCGGGTGCGCAGCGAGACCGGCATCGCCCGCTTCCCGGTGTCGGTCAGTTACATGGCCGTGGAACTGGCGGGGAAAATATTCGAACGCCTGGACGACAAGACCGTGATGGTGATCGGCGCGGGCGATATGGCCGAACTGGTGGTGGCGCACTTGAAACGAAAAGGGGTGCGGAAACTTGTGATCACCAACCGCACCTTCTCCAATGCGGTGGCCCTGGCCGAGCGGGTGCAGGGCAGCGCGGTGCCTTTCGAGGAAATGGCCGGTCAGTTGGCCGCCTCGGACATCGTCATCGCTTCCACGGGCGCCCAGGGCCATGTGGTGGACAAGGAGATGGCCCGCCAAGCCGCCAAAAGCCGGAAGGGCAACCCCATCTTTTTCATCGATATCGCGGTGCCGAGGGATATCTCCCCCGAGGTCGGCTCCCTGTCGAATGTGTATTGTTACGATATCGACGCCTTGCAAACCGCTGCCTCCGCCAATTTGAAGGAGCGGGAATCCGAATCGGGAAAGGCCCAGGCCATCATCGACGATGAAATGCGGTCCTTTCATAACGCGGGCAGGGCGCGCCTGGCCGTGCCGGTGATCCGGGCCTTGCGGGAGCAATTCAACGAGACCGGAAACCTGGCGCTGGAAAAAACCTTCAAGCGTTTGAGCCACCTTTCCGAGCCGGAGCGCGAAGCCATGCGCGCCCTGGTGCGGAGTTTGACCAATAAACTCCTGCACCTCCCTTCCACCAGGCTCAGGGAAATGGAGGCCGAAGGCGATGGCGGCTTGTTTTCCGAAGCCCTGGTGGGCCTGTTCGGATTGAACCCCGATGCCATGGACATCCCGGCGGCCCGCTCCGGAACCGGAAACGCCGGGGAAGCGCAAGGGGAAGGCTCCGCGGTGGAAAACTCCGGGGAAGGCACCGTGGAAAACTCCGTATTGGCAAATGTGGTACAGTTTCGAATTCCGGCTAAACCCTGAGTGCCCTTCCCCCACCCACTCGATCTCTCCATCGTTTAATGGCCGAAGAAGAATCCATTCCGTTCAAAGGGCTGACCTTTCTCAATACCCGCGATTCCGGCAGCGCGCCGGTGTTGACCGATCTGCTGAGGGAAAAGGGGGGCGCCGTGGTGGAATGTCCCACCATCGAACTCAAGCGGCCCAAAAGCTGGGAGGCCTTCGACACCCGCTTGAAGAGCGTCACCCAGGACGACTGGATCGTGTTCACCAGCCCCAACGCCGTGCGTGCCACCCTGGACCGCATCTGGTCCCTGAACCAACCCTACGGCGCGCTCTCACTGGCCCGCATCGCCGTGATCGGCCAGGGTACCGGGGACGTCCTGCGGGCCGAAAAACTCGAAATCGACCTCATTCCACCCCTTTCGCAACAGGAAGTGCTGTTGCGCTACCTGCTGGAAAGGATGAAAAAGGACGACCGGGTCTGGATTCCGAGAGCGCAGGAGGCCCGCGACGTGCTGGAGAGAGGGCTGCGGGCGGCGGGATACGAGGTGGTGGTGACCCCCGTTTACCGCACGGTGCTCCCCGAGGCCGGGATCAAACCCGCCGTGGACGACCTGATGGCCGGGCGGATCGACTGGATGCTGTTCACCAGCACCTCCACGGTGATCAATTTCTTCGAGCTGTTGGATGACGAGTCCAGGAGGGGACTGGAAAACCGGTGGCCGAAGGTGGCCTGCATCGGCGCGGTCACGGCGGAATCCGCTCGGGAATGCGGCCTGGAGGTGCAGGTGGTGCCGGGCCGGCAGGATGTTTCCGGCATGGTGGACGCCATCGCCGGCTACCTCACCCAAGGCGGGACGGAGTGAATCTTTTCGGGAAAATTTTTCGCGGGGCCATTCCCCCCTGGTTGCGGGAATAAAAAAATAGTTGGTTTCCATCCCCCGCCGGTCGCGGTGAGGCTGTTCAATTTCCGCCGCCGGTGTCTCATTTCCTTTCCCCCGAGCCCATGAACGATTCGGCCAACGCCATCGCGGAACGCCTGCGCAGGCTGGGACGACAGTTCCTGGTGCACTCCTTCCTCTATTACCGGCTGGGGGAAAACCTCATTTCCGATGCGGCCTTCGACCAACTCGCCGAAGAACTGCTGACGCTACGCAAGGCGCATCCCGAGTTGGAACTGCCCCATGCCGCCGCGCTGAAACCGGCCCTGGGCGACGAGGCCTCCGGATTCGGGATTCGCGACTATCCCGAGGCCATCGTCACCGACGCCTTCAAGCTGCTCTACGCGGAGACCATGCCCGGCGTGGAATTCCCGGAATTCGTGGAACGCCGGGGCTACCGGGCCGAAATTGGCGCGGAAAAAGGCGCGGAAAAAGGCGCGGAAAAAAACACCGAGGGCGGATGATGCTGGATGGCGGAAACGGATTTTGGGCTGCCCGCCGGAAGCGGTGACTGGCTGAAGGCCGCGGTAATTGCCTGGTCGGCGCGGTAATTGCCTGATCGGCGCGGGGACTGCCCGATCGGCAAATGCGCGGCCGGGCATGGCGGGAAGATTGCTTCGGGTTCGAATCGGGGCGAGAGGATTTGAACCTCCGACCTCACCCACCCCAAGGGTGCGCGCTGCCAGGCTGCGCCACGCCCCGCTTCGGAACCTATTAAAATACCCGCCGCGAGTGGGGAATGTCAATTGGAGGTTTGATGGAACGTGCGCTGGTTTCCATTTTTTGAGATGGGCCATTCGCTCCCACCCGCCAAAGCGTCTTTCCTTTCAACTTCGCGGTTGCCAGCCTGAGTGTTGTCTTTTTGCCGCACCCGCGCCGGTGTCCCGGCCTGGGCTATTTGGGCGGCCGGTGTCCCGGCCTGGGCAATTTGGGCGGCCGGTGTCCCGGCCTAGGCAATTTGGGCGGCCGGTGTCCCGGCCTCCAGGCTCCTGTCGTCGATGGGGTGATGCACCATGGCGGCCAGGATGGCCAGTCCGATGGAGAGTCCCCACATCACGGCGTAACTTCCGGTGATGTCGAAGAGCCACCCTGCCATCCACGCGCCCAGGAAGCCTCCCACCTGATGGCTCATGAACACCATCCCATAGAGCATGGAGAGGTACTGGGACCCGAAAATCTGCCTCACCAGTCCGCTGGTGAGGGGCACCGTGCCCAGCCAGATGAACCCGATGGACGCGGAAAACAGGTAGACGCTGAAATCGGCCGCGGGCAGCAGGAGGAAAACGGAGATGATCAGCGCACGAAGCAGATAAATCAGGGAGAGCATCCGCTTTTTGCTGAAGCGGTCGCCCAGATAGCCCCAGATGTTCGCTCCGATCATGTTGAAGATGCCGATCAGCATCAGGGCGTTGGCGCCCACCACGGGAGCCAGTCCCAGGTCCTTCGCGTAGGCGGGCAGGTGGGTGGCCAGGAAAAACACATGAAAGCCGCAAACGAAAAATCCCAGGTTCAACAAGCGGTAACCCGAATGGCCGCGCGCCTCGCCCAGGGCGGCCAGCACCTTCTGTCCGCGATGTGAGCCTTGGCGAACCGCCTGGCCCCGGATCAGCAGCGGCGTCACCACTATGGCGGACAGAGCGACGCCACTCAAGATCACCACGGCCCGGCTCCAGCCCTGGGAAGCGATCAGGAAGTGCGCGGCGGGGAGCATCAATATCTGTCCCATGGAGGCGCCGGCCATCAGGACTCCCACCGCGCGGCTGACCCGCTGCTCCCCCACCATCCGGCCGATGGCGCCGATCACCACCACGTTGGACACGGCCGATGCGCCCAGTCCCATCATCACGCCGGTGGTGAGATAGAACTCCGCGGGAGTGCTCGCCTGCGCCACCCCGTACAGACCCAGGGCCTGGAGCAGGGCGCCGGCGATCAGCACCCGTCCGGTTCCAAAGCGGTCCGCGATCAATCCGGCCACGGGCGACCCGAAGCCGAGCAGGAACATCTGGATGGCGAAACCCAGCGAGAAAACCTCCCGCCCCCACCCGTATTCGGCGGTGATGGGCGGAAGAAATAGTCCAAAGGCATGGCGCAGGCCCGCGCCGATCATCAGAATCCAGGCCCCGGCCAGGAGGGCCAACCATACCGCCGTGGGAATTTTCGCCATTCGTTATTCCTCACAAAAAAATGAGCCGGCGGGGTCTTGCCACCCGGCGGCGAAAAGGGAAAGCACCCTCCGGTTTTTCAAGGGGGGCCATTCATCAAATTAGCAACGGCTCCCGGCCGTGACCGGAATATTCCGAACCCCGCGGGAGATCGCCGATGGGCTGTCAGTTGGTATTAATCTTTACCGACCTGACAATTATGGGGTGTTAGAAAACAAACCAAGCCATCAGGCCGGCTTGATAAAATCAGGTTTTGACAAATAGCCCGCCGCCCCATTGTTTCAAGGCCGGCGGGCAGGCAAGTTTTTTTTGAGAGCGTACAGCCCATTGTCCTGAATAAGCCGATGCCGTTTCGCCTTCCGGTTGGTGGATTCTCCCCGATGACCTAAACCCACGGCGCGCGGCATCGGTTTTTTTTTCGTAGTCGGCGCCCCCTTGGCCCCATTGGAAGTTCTCCCTCCGCTCCGCATGTTTTTCGAGCCCCGCACATATTCAGCCTAGGCTGTGTCTGAAAACCCTAAAATATGGGGACGTTGTCCCCAAACCCCTACCCTCCGGGGGCAGTTTTGAAAAACTGCACCAAACTTTTTAACGGGCGGTTTGAATGAATGACCCCGCAGCAAGCTACGGGGTATCAACAATCGAAAATCCGGTTTCTTTCACGAAGCAAGCTTCGGGGAATTCGACCCCTGATAGATTAAAGTTGGTCAGGGTTCCAAGGGGTGAAACCCCTTGGCCGCCAGAGGCACACAACCTCCACTTTTCAGACACAGCCTAGACTCTCGTTTCCCAGGAAGGTTGGCGGTTGACCAACGGACGCCCGAAATCCCTGTGGTGGAGGGAACGCATTTCGTGCTCCAGCCTGAAAAGCCGTGTGCCATCCACCGGGTCCGTGATTTCATGGAACCGGAACTGTCCATTGCGGTGGGGTTCGCTGACCAGCCCGTGATCGAGGAGGGTTTGGTGGATTTCCCGGTAGCGGGTCAGGTAAACGGCCACGTGATGGTTCCCGGGAGCGCCTTCATCGGCGGCGCCCTCAACCGATTTGGTTTCCTCGAAGCGGAAGGTTTGGTTCGGCCCGACCGTGACCTCCACACGGGCTGTTTCGGCACCGCTGGTCAAGGCACCGCTGGTCAAGGCGCCGCTGGTTTCGGTGCCCATTGTCTCCCGCACGGGGCAATGCAGCCAGTCCCGGTAAAACCTGGCGATACCCGCCGCCGTGCCCAGGGGCACCCGGAACACGGCCAGGGACAGCCCCAACACCGGGGATTCCGCGCCCGCGCCGGCTTGGCGAATCCGGAGGGCATGTCCCCAGGGAGTGGTGGCCAGGATGGCGCCTCCGCCACCGTCTTCTTCCCGCCAGGAAAAAGCGGTGCCCCGCAGTCCATCGGACACGCGGCCCAATCCCTCCCGCACGGCGTCCAAATCCGGGACACCCAGCACGATGACGCCGGGGAACGGCGTGGGCTGGCCCAGGGGCAGGTGGAACTGCTGACGCCCGGCGTTGACCCACATGTTCCCCGTGCCCACCATGCGGTAGGGGTCGCGGGTCAGGCCGAGGCCTTCGATGAAAAAGGCGATGGCGATTTTGTGGTCGTCCACCCGCAGATTGACGTGATCGAACAGGATCAGCGCCCCGGTCTCGGGCGCGGTCTCGGACGCGGTCTCGGGAGCGGTGGCTGCGGGAAGGGCGGCATCGGTCACAGGGGGTTCCTCCGAAAAGATGACGCGGATACTAGAAGGTCATGGAGACTTTCAGGGCATTGTCCCGCCGTTCCTGGGCGGTGAGGAAGGCCTCCCTAATATCCTCGATGGGGAATTTGTGGCTGACCAGGGGCGAAACATCGATTTCCCCCTTGGAAATGATATCCAGCGCCATGCGGAAGGACACCTGGCCGGGTTCGTCCTGGGCACCGAAGGTGGTGGTCATTCCCAGCCGTTTGCGGAAAAACCGGTGGAAATCGAAAGTCACGGGGCGCTCGGCATCGGGCAGGCCGAACATCAGCATCTCCCCCCCATCCCGCGCCAGGTTGACCGATTCGAGCAGGGAATCGCTTTTGCCCACCGCCTCCACCAGGTAGTCCACTCCCTCTCCCCCGGTGAGGTCCATCACCGCCTCGCGCACGCGGCCGACGTCCGCCGGAACGGCCACGTCGGGGCGGGCCAGCTTGCGGGAGGCATCCAGCCGGGCCTCGGAGAGGTCGGAGACAATGATCTTGGCCGCTCCCGCCCTGCGCAGCATGAAGGCGAAAAACATGCCCGCCGATCCCTGCCCCATCACCATCACCGACCGCCCCACCACGTCCACGGGTTTTTGCCGCAGGGCAAAAATGACGGTGCCAAACTGTTGGGCCATCATCAGGTGCGAGACCGGCCCGTCGAATTGGGGCAGCTTGATGCAATAGCGGCCCAGGATGAGCTGGGTCTCCGCGAAGGTCATGGCGCCGAAAGGGTCCGGGCAGGTGAGCACCTTGTCGCCGGGCTGGAGGCCCGGATACCGGCTGACCACCACCTCTCCCACGCCTTCATGGCCAGGGTAACCGGGGGGCGCGGGCAGTTCCTGGCGGAACATGTTCTCGAACACCACATGCAGGTCGCTCCCGCAGATGGAGGCCATTTCCGTTTTCACCAGCACCTGTCCCTCCCCCGGCGCCGGCACGGCCACCTCCTCGCATTCCATCCTGCCTGGTTCCACCAGCCTCGCGGCGCGCATGGTTTCCATCGCGGCCTATCCTCCGTTGGAGTGATGGTGATTGAAAAGTGACGGGATCGTGTCCGGATTCAATAGCCCAGCGGCCCCCGGTTTGGCAACCGGCATTCCGCCAACTCCTGTGGGTTACAGGGAAGAAAGCGTAAACAGCCGGTAGGGGGGCACCCGGGTGCGCAGATCGTTGACATAGGCCTGGCAAAGCGAAACGTCGATAAAGATCGGAATCTGCATTCCCTTGAGGCGTTGGAGGTGATCCAGCAGGTTGAGGGTCAACTGGCGCTGTGTGTGGGCGGGCGACATCACGAAAGCCTTTTTCCGGTCCAACCGTTCCCGCACTTCCACCACATTGCGCACGCGCTCGCTGAAGGTCTGATAGGATTCCATCCTTCCGCTCTTGGGGGCCTCCTCCTTGGCTTTCCCGTCCGCTTCTTCCCCATTGACGGGTTTGACGGCGGGCGCTTTTCTCTCGAAGAGCACATTGACGAAGGTTGGCTTGATGTTGGGATGCATGCCGCGCAAGCGCATGGCGATCCGGCCCATCCAGCGGTCCCGGAGGCCAACCGAGCGTTCCTGGTCGTAGGCCTCGCGCACCATCATGCTGATTTCCCGCGCGTGTTTTTCCAGGGCTTCCAGGTCTTCGATGGTCAGCTCTTCCGGGCGGATGCTCAGCATTTCGGTCAGCGTCCTGAGCATCCTGCCGTAACGGGAGATATACGGAGCGTCGAATGCGGACATGTTGAATCCGGCGATGATTTCCATCGTGTCCTCGGCAACCTCCCGGTAAAACGCCATCTCTTCGCGCAACCGCTGAAATCGCATCAGCCAGCTTGCCATTTCGGAAAGCGTCGCATACACGTCGCGCCGTTCGGGATGTTGCACGATGCGGTAAAACTTGGCTTGATCCGAACTGGAAGCAGACATGCAGAGAAGCTGCGATTCGGGCATCCCCGGCAAATCCCGGGGCAGGGGCGGGGTGGGTTTGGCCAGGCTCAGCACGGTTTCCTGGAGAATCTGGTTGATGATGGGAATCGCCATGATTTGCACCAGGCGGGTCCACGCCTCGTCATAGCGGTGGAGGGTCAACACCGCATCCTTCAACACGTCCGCATCCTTCATCCGCTGCACCAGGGCATCCCCGATCTCTTTGGATTTCTGGTCCAGGTGAGCTCTTCTCAGGTTCCGCGCCGGTTTCAGACGCACCCGCAACGAGACCTCGCCGATTTCAAATTCATGGTTTTCCCGCAACAGGGCCAGGAACGCAGCCGGCCCGGAGAGTTTCACCTCGATCGATTCGCCTTCCTCCAGGCCGTCCAGCATTTCGGCGGCATGGGGTTCGATGGCCGTCCGCAATTCTTCGGTGAGAAGACCGGCTTCAGCGGATTGTTCCAGCGCTTCCGCGAATTGGGGGGCATGCGGGTCCATCCGGCCGTTGGCGGCAAGACCGGCCAAAATGGCCTTCAAGGTGCGCCCTGCCGTTTCGCCATCGCCGTCTTTGGCGCCCTCGCCCCCATCGCCGGCGGGGGGCGGACCATACGATTCGATGATGGATTCGAACGCCCCCAGGGCTTTTTTGCATTCCTCCTCCATGGATTTCCCGAACAATTTCCGCTGCAGCTCCTCGTTTCCCTCCATGGCGCTTTTCAGCCACATATTTTCCGTTCCGGCATCGCCCTGTCCCTTGCCCCGGAACCCAAACTCCTTGAGCCGGGGAAGGTCGAACACTCCGTTGGACATCAGCACCGCACCGATTTGCTCCTGGGAAAGCACCAACCGATGATTCCAGAGCAGGTGGTCATGAATCACGGGAAACAACCCAGGGCCATGAAGGTCCACCAGGTATTTCAATTTTTTGGAAACGAGACGCCGCACCCGCAGGGCAATGTGGTCTTCAACCATCTTTCGATAGGCGGAGGCCATTTGGAGCGGGGAGGCCTTCATGGGAAAGAGGCGCCGGTCGTCGGCCACCATCAACAACTGATAGCCTCCTTTCAATACGTCGTCATCGTCATCTTCCACGCCGCCGGCATCGCCGCCGGTTTTCCCCGGGGAGCCACGCTTCCGATGGATCTGATCCCGGGATTCGAGCATGGTCAGTCCCAGCATTTTTCCGGCGGCCAATGCCGCATTGCGGAGCACGGGGGTCAGCCCGGAATGGCCAAGCACGTAATTCAAACCATTGATCTGGGAAATGGCCCCCATCAGGTAGGCGTTCATTTCCTGGCTTTGTTTCAGGTCTTCCTGATTCTTGATCTTGGTGGTGATGGCCGTGGAGATTTCCATGGCCATGTTCCCCAAGGGAAACAGCACATTCAACAATGCGCTTTTGATGCGGGTCAATTCCCCGTGGGTCATCGGCACCTTCGCGGCCAGATTTTTGGCCACGCCCCGGGGAGGCAGGCTGGGATGCAACTTGTAAAGGCCCTTGAGTTCGAAATTGTCGAAGGTGAAGCAATGGAGCAGATCGCGGGCCACCTGGACGGAGAGCGGAAGAGAGCCTTCCCGGTAGGATTGGTTGAACTTCCCCTGGAACACCATGTTCACCGCCAGTTCGAACAGCCCCTTGGTGATTTCGGCGGGCACCGGCGTGTCCTCCGGGCCAAGGTCGGAGGCGCCGCCACCGGAGGTCAGCCATTCGCGGAAAATGGTTCGAGGAACCGTCAGCGCCTCGATGGCCTGTCCGTCCATCCGGGGCAAGAATATCGCCATTTTATACAGTCTGGGGTCCTGGCGGATGCGCGCCAGGAGCACCATTCTGGCGAACCGCTTGTGGAATATTGGGTGTTTGGCCTCGTCTCCACGGCTCAAACCGATTCTGATCTCGTTGACCAGGCTTCTTTTGTCCTTGATGCGCTCCTTTTTTTCTTCCAGCGCGAATTCACTGAAAGCCTTCTTGAGATGTTCGAAAGGGATGCCCTGGGTAAACAACTCGAACATTTGCGGGAGGTCGCCCAAAATAGCCTCGCCGTGAAGCATCCTGGTCATCTGCAAAATCAATTTTTCATAGCGTTCCAG
>JACZSY010000384.1 GCA_022573975.1 SAR324 cluster bacterium
GCAAATGCAGTTCACGGTTCATCCGTGTTTATCTGTGTTCATCCGTGGTTCCAAATGCAGTTCGCCATCCCCCCCCCAAGCCGATAGTTCGCCCGGCCGATATTGCGGTTTAATAATCCCTCCGATTGTCCTTCCCGCTCTTTTTCCGGTATCCAGGTATCCATGAGCCTGCTCGAAATCGAAAACCTGCAAACCTATTTTCACATCGACGGCCAAGTGGCCCGGGCCGTGGACGGCGTGAGCTTTTCCGTGGCGGAGGGAGAAAGCCTGGCTTTGGTGGGCGAGTCGGCCTGCGGCAAGTCGGTCACCGCGCTGTCCATCATGGGTCTGATCCGCCCGCCGGGGTTTCATCCTGGGGGCAGCATCCGCTTTGACGGCACCGAACTGCTGGGCGCCGATGAACGGGTGTGGCGGAGCGTGCGCGGCAACAAGATTTCGATGATTTTCCAGGAGCCGATGACCTCCCTCAATCCGGTTTACACCATCGCCAACCAGCTTGCCGAGCCGCTCACGCTGCATCAGGGCATGAATCGCTCCCAGGCCTATGCGCGCTGCCGGGATTTGCTGGGCGAGCTTGGCATCTCCGAGCCGGACGTGGTGTTGGGCAGCTATCCCCACCAGCTTTCCGGCGGCATGTGCCAGCGGGTGATGATCGCCATGGCCATCGCCTGCAAGCCGCGGCTGATGATCGCCGACGAGCCTTCCACCGCCCTCGATGTGACCGTGCAGGCCCAGATTCTCCATATGTTGAAGGAATTGCAACGGGAATTCGGCATGTCCCTGTTGCTGATTACCCACGATCTGGGCGTGGTCAACCAGATGAGCGACCGCATCTTCGTGATGTACTCGGGCCAGGAGGCCGAAACCGGCAGCCGGGAAGACGTGTTGCACCACCCGGCCCATCCCTACACGGTCAAGTTGCTGGAATCCATCCCCCGGGGCGTCAACCGGGAGCAGCACCTCAGCGTGATCCAGGGCCAGGTGCGCCAGGCCACCGATTATCCCGAAGGCTGCCGCTTCGCCGACCGCTGCGGCCACGCCGCGCCCCGTTGCGAAGTCCGGCCACCCCCTCTCTACGACGCCCCTTCGGGCAGCCGGGTGGCCTGTTTCCTCGCCGACCCGGACGATCCCCTGCCCCGTGCGGAAATTTCCCAGCCGGCCCCGGCCCGGCACCTGGACTCTGGAAAAAAGGGGGAAACGCTGCTGGAACTGAAAAACCTGACCACCCATTTCCCCATCCGCAAGGGGTTCTTCAAGCGCATCGCCGGATACGTCCGGGCGGTGGACGGGGTTTCCCTGGCCGTGCGGGAGGGCACTACCTTGGGCCTGGTGGGGGAATCGGGGTGCGGAAAAACCACCCTGGGCCACAGTCTGCTCAGCCTGGTGACCCATGCCAGGGGCGAGGTGAAGTTCGAAAACGTCAACCTGCTGACCCTGCCCCCCCGCGAAATGCGCGCCATGCGCAAAAAGGTGCAGATCATCTTCCAGGACCCCTTCGGTTCCCTCAATCCCCGCCTCAACGTGAAGGAGATCGTGGGCGAAGGGCTGCGGGTGCACGAGCCGAAACTGACGGCATCCCAATTCGAGACGCGGGTGGCGGAAACCCTGGAGGAGGTCGGTTTGTCCGCGGGGGTGGGATACCGCTACCCCCATGAATTCTCCGGCGGCCAGCGCCAGCGGATCGCACTGGCCCGGGCGCTGATCCTGCGCCCCCGCTTCATCGTGCTGGACGAGGCCACCAGCGCGCTGGACGTCTCGGTGCAGGCCCAGATCCTCAACCTGTTGCGCGAGCTTCAGGCGCGGCACAACCTGACCTACCTCTTCATTACCCACGACCTGAGCGTGGTGGAATACCTGGCCGACGAGGTGGCGGTGATGTACCTGGGGCGCATCGTGGAATCCGGGCCAACCGGGGAGGTCTTCCGCAACCCCGCCCATCCCTACACCCGCGCCCTGTTGGAGGCGGTGCCCTCCCTGGACACGCGCTGGCAGGAAGCCCCGGCGCTTTCCGGGGACGTTCCCTCGCCGGTCAACCCGCCCCAGGGGTGCCACTTCCATCCCCGCTGCCCGGTCTTTCGGGCCAAGACGGATCCGTCCCTCACCGATCGCTGCCCCAAGTCCTATCCCGAGGCCGTCCGGCAATCCCCCACCCACTGGGCCCGCTGTTTCGCGGCGGAAGGGGAGGTTGTTTCCGCGGGGTGAGGATTGATGCGTTGGGGAAATTTCTTTCTCGAGAAGCAATCAGCTTTAGACACATCGCAAGGAGGCGCTTGTGACAATCTCAACGGAAGAAATGATCTTTTATGCTTTTGCTGAAGCAAATGGAGAATTGATTGATCTGGATTCCATAAAAATTTGTGATCCGCCGGAACCTGACATTCTCTGCAAGTTAAAAACTGGAGAAATTGTTTATTTTGAACTCACCGAATGTGTTACGCCCGAAGTACCCAGAGAGCTCTATACGAAGCTTAAAGTCCATAAGCTTTTTGAGAAAAATCTTGAAAGTCATCCGCTAGGTGAAATAATAATAAAAATGTATCCTGCAAAAATGATTCATGTAGGGTTCAGAGATGGCTTAACAATTAGTCAAATTCGAGCAACCATCCCACAAATATTTAAATTTCTTTCCAAATCGGATCCAACCAAGTCTGTTTTAAATTTTTACCATCCATTTGAATTTCCTCCTCTTCAGAATATAGCTGGTGATATAGAAATTTATTCGTACAACGGTGAATTACCTGAATTTCGAATTGATAAAATGATAGAGGCTATACCAAGCAATATTCTAGTCCCCGAAGCAGTGAGGGCGAAATATAGGAAATCGTATGAAACGGGTGGTCGCCGAGTGTACCTCTTAGCCTTTTTCCTTCACCAGTTTGAGCATTTTTCCGATCGGGGAGAAGAATTTTTACATTCTCTTGAAGATGAAATGATCAAAAATGATATTGTGCCAGGAAATGCAACTGAATCTATTTGGGAGATTTTTGAAAGATGTTCAT
>JACZSY010000148.1 GCA_022573975.1 SAR324 cluster bacterium
GGCGGAAATGTGTTTTTCCACGGTGGCACCTCACCCCGCCCCGGCCACAAACATCGTGTCCGGGACTGCCCCTCTCCCGCGGGAGAGGGGCGTTCTTACTGTATATTATTGTTAATACGGTGAAATTTCCCCCTCTCCCGCGGGAGAGGGGTGCCCGAAGGGCGGGGTGAGGTGCTGTTTAGGATGATCGCCGCCTCCGGGATGCTGAGGCCGGGCCGCCCGTTTCCTCAGTCTTCGGGCTGGAAGCCAAATTTTCGGCAACTTATTGTTTTCATTAATTATACATCTCTTTTTGCTGAGCCAAAGGGATAGGCATGTTCCTTTATTTGGGAAGGATCGAGGATTATCGCCGTTCCCCTCCCCCCGGCCCCGCCCAAACGCAGGGAAGGGCGTTTTTTGTCCATGGGGTGGGTGAAAAATTGGGGAGGGGAATGGGGGTTTCGACGCCCGAAGCCTCAACTCCCGGCCTTCGGATTCCCTCCCTCTCCGCATGGTCGAGGGCCGGACTGGCCATGCCGTTTATGGCGGGTCTGGGGTGAGGCCCGCTGTTGCAGTTCCATCCGCGTTCATCGGCGTTCATCGGCGGTTCCCCTGCGGTTCGCGGTTCTTTGCGCCTTTGCGCGAGGCCAGACACCGGGAGGAGAACCGGCAATGGGCCATCGATCAAGGCACGGCGGCGCCGGGTTTCGCGTCGAACCATCCCCGGCTCCTGTTGGCGATGCCCACCAGGGAAAGCATCACCGGCACCTCCACCAGCACCCCCACCACGGTGGCCAGGGCCGCGCCCGAATCCAGGCCGAACAGGCTGATCGCCACCGCCACGGCCAATTCGAAAAAATTGGAGGTGCCGATCAAGGCCGCGGGCGCGGCGACGGCGAACGGCACCCGCCAGGCCCGCGCCCAGAGAAAGGCCAGCGCGAAAATCCCGTAACTTTGTATCAACAAGGGCAGGGCGATCAACACGATCAGGGCCGGCCGGGCCAGGATGGTGGGTCCCTGAAAGCCGAACAACAGCGCCACCATGGCCAGCAATCCCATCACGGAAAAGGGCTTCACCGTGGCGGTGAAGGCCGCCAGGGCCGCGGCGCCTCCCCGGCCCAGCAGCCAGCGCCGGGTGAACGCGCCCGCCACCAGCGGAACGGCCACATAGACCACCACGGAGAGGATCAGGGTCTGCCAGGGCACCGTGATTTCCGTCACCCCCAGCAAGAGGGCCACCAGGGGCGCGTAGGCAAACACCATGATCAGGTCGTTGAGGGAGACCTGCACCAGGGTATAGGTGGCGTCCCCCTTGGTGAGATGACTCCACACGAACACCATCGCCGTGCAGGGCGCGGCGCCAAGGAGGATCAATCCCGCGATGTACGATTTTGCGTCATGGGGGGGAATCCATCCGGCGAACAGCACCTCGAAAAACAACACCCCCAGGCCGGCCATGGTGAAGGGTTTGACCAGCCAGTTCACCACCAGGGTGATCACCAGCCCCTTGGGACGCTCCCCGATGCGCCCCAGGCTGGCAAAATCCACCTGTACCATCATGGGATAGATCATCAGCCAGATCAGCGCGGCCACCACGAAATTGACGTTGGCGGCCTCCAGGGCGGCCAGCCACGAAAACACGCCCGGCGCGATGGACCCCAGCGCGATGCCGGCCAGGATGCACAGACCCACCCAGAGAGAAAGCCAACGCTCGAATATCCCCATCACCGCTGATTTGGTTGCTTTCATGGACCGGAGAATCTCCAAGTCTGAAGTAAAATTTCGGTAAAATTTCGGTGGAATTTCGGCAAAATTACGGAAAGATGGCGCGGCGGGATGGTGGTTTCACGACAAAACAGCACCGCAAAACAGACCGCAAAACGGCACCGCAAAACGGCACCTGAGAACAACACCGCCGGGAACTGGGGCCAACCCAAAGAAATCGGAAAGCCCGAGGGCCGTCAGGGCCGGATGCGGCGCGCCGCCGCCCTGCTGGTTTTCACCCCGTTGCCGCCGGTAAAAGGATGGATCGGGCCGGGCCGGCCGGGAATGTCCGGCGAATCGGGAACTCCGGCCGCTCAGGCCTGCTGATGCCGCCGGATCACCCGCAACAGCCAAAAGATGAGGCAGAACACGGCGGTCACGATCACCAGCACAACGATGGCCACCAGCCGATCCCCGAACGCCCGGTCCATGGCGTACCCGTTGCGCAACAGGTGAACGGCGAACAACATCACCGCTTGCAGGGTGGCACCCCCGCTGAGAACGATCACGGTGAACACCGAGCCGCGCAGGGAGGTCAAGACCATCCGCTCGATATTGGGTTGGCGGACGATATGATTGAGATAGGCCTGCCAGTGAAAGGCGCAAAAGCCGGCAATGGCCGTGACCACCGTGACCCAAAACACGATGTTGTCGAACTGGATCCCGTTGATCACCAGCGTGAACAAATCGAGGAATGGTTGATAGAAAAACAGAAACAGCAAAATAATGATGTACGCCAGGAACCCGATCAGGGTCCATAAAAATTGCCCGCCAGTCATTCCGAAGTCCGCTATGTCATTATGAAAAAATTATCACCACAGGTGTGGTGCGGTTGTTGGCCGAACACCGCCCTGGCCAGGATCGGCCCCGGCCGAAAGCCCGGCGCCACAGGGGCATCGTAGCACAAATGCTTTCTAGCAGATCACCCCGCTTGGCGGCAAATGGAAATGGCGATGGCGCGGCCGGCCGGCGTGAAGGGTTCGTGGCCGCCGGGCTATCCTTCCTCCATGGGTGGATGAAGCGGCGCCAGGCCGGCGGCCTGTTCAAACGCATGCGCCGCCCGCAGCACCAAGGCGTCGCCGAACATTGGCCCGATCAATTGCAGCCCCACTGGCAGCCCCTCCGCGGTGAAACCGCAGGGGACGGAAATGGCGGGCTGCCCGGTAAAGCAGGCCAGCCGCGAAAACCGCCCCAACTCCCGTGGGCCATCCACCGTTTTCCCATTCACCTGGATCGTTCCGTGTTCGATCGAAACCGCGGGGATGGGCGTGGAGGGCGCCGCCAGCAAATCCACCCGCTCCATCACCCCCGCCATCGCTTCGCGCACGCCCCGGCGGATTTCCCCCGCCTTGAGGAAATCGGGAGCGGAGAATTCCGGCGCCCTCAGCAGCCGGGCGCGGACATCCGGGGCCAGCAACTCCGCCTGGGTTTCCAGATGATGCGCGTGAACCCGATAGGCCTCCGCCAGCGCGATGGCCTCCCAGGCCCAGGCCACATCGTCCATGAAGGGCAGCGGAAGCGCCACCAGCTCCGCCCCCAGGGTTTCCATCCGGGCGATGGCGTCCTTCACGCAGGCTTCGGTTTCCGGGTGCAGGGCGTCGAAGAAGAAGTTGGTGGGCACGCCGATGCGAATACCCTCCATCCCGCCCTCCAGCACCGGGAGCGCGTCCAACCGGCGGGCGCCCAGGGTGGTGGGGTCGTTGGGGTCTTCCCCGGAGATGGCCTCCAGCAACAACGCCGCGTCCCGCACCGAGCGGGCTATGGGCCCCCCATGGTCGAATTGGTGCGAAAGCGGGTAAATGCCGTGGCGGCTGGCCAGGCCATAGGTCTGTTTCATGCCCACCACGCCGCAGAGGGACGATGGAATCCGGATCGAGCCCCCGGTGTCCGTGCCCAGGGCGCCCGCGGTCATGAACCCGGCCACGGCGCCCCCCGAGCCGCTGCTGGAGCCGCCGCAGACGCGTTCGGGGTTCCAGGGGTTGCGGGCCGTGCCGTGATGGGGGTTGATGCCGGTTGGACCGAAGGCGAATTCGTGCAGATTCAACATCCCCAAAATAATCGCGCCGGCGGCTTTGAGCCGGGTCACGGAAGTGGCCTCCGGCCCGGGCGGCACGGGAATGCGCGAGCCGCAGGTGCGCTCCATGCCTTCCACCTGAAACAGGTCCTTCACCGCCAGGGGAATGCCGTGCAAGGGGCCGCGGTAGCCGCCGGCGGCGATTTCCGACTCCGCCAGCCGGGCGGCGGCCAGCGCCGGTTCGGGATAGATGGAGATATAAGCCCGATAACGCGAATTGTGACGCTCGATCCGATCCAGGCAGGCCCGCACCGCTTCCACCGGCGAGACCTCCCGTTTTTCGATCAGTGGGGCCAGGGTGGAGATATCCAGCAGGGCCAGGTTCTGCGATGGGGTGCTCATGATGCGCCAAGCTTTCAGGATGCCAGGATGAGGAGTACGAACACGCCGATCAGGTAGACCACGTCCTTGAGCAGGGGCACCACGTTGGTGTCCGGCCTGCGCACGGTGATCAGGGTGATGATTTCCAGCACGAAAAAGATCAGCGACCAGAGGAAAAACGGCCAGATTCCCCCCCACCAGGAAAGGTCCTCGGGCGGTTCGGCGCCCTGAACGGTTCTCCAGATCAACAACTGAATGGGCAGCAAAGCCAGGTATCCGTACCCCACCAGGAAGCGGATGCGGGTGACTTTTCGGTCCACCAGCCAGAACACGATGAAAAACAACGTCAGGTGCAGGACATCCCAAAACAGGGACTTGTAGTCCTCCGCTTTGGCCACGGTGAGCAGGTTCAAATAGGCCAGCATCAACAGAAACGCCATCAGGTCGCAAAACAACCAGTCCCGGATAGCGTCCAGGGGGGACTTCACGCTCCACGAACGGGTGGCCTTGTCGAACAGCAGCACCAACACCATGGCGAAGGCGGCCGGGTAGATCAGCCGGCTGATGAGGAGATATTCCTGGGCATTGGTCAGGTGAATCCAGGCCAGCAGGAGAAAACCCGCCAGCGGCGCCAGCAGGCCCAGCATCCGCAAAGCCGAAGGCGTTTCCACCACCGGGGAGGAGGCCGCCTCTTTTTCAGGCCTCTGGGAATGGCGCACCAGCAGGTAGATCACCAGGGCCACCAAACCCACGGCGGCAATTCCGGCCATGATCACCAGGAAATAGACGGCCCGGGTGTTTTCTTGCCAGAGGGGTTCATCGGCGAGCCGGTAGGACAGATGGACGATCAGCCAGACCAGCAGCAACACCGCCTCCGCCAGGGCGGTCAGGGACAAGAACGCCTTGCCCCAAAACAGGGCCCGCTCGTTTTCCTGCCGGAGCGCGTCCGGTGTTTTACCCGCATCGGCACCCGCGCCCGCATCCCGGGCGGCCTCGGCGCCGCCGGTGATCATGGCGATCAGGAAAGCCACCAGACCCACGGCGGCGATGGCGGCCATGATCACCAGGAAGTAGATGGCGCGCGCGTTGCCGCCCCATCCGGTGGCGTCGCCGGGCAGGGTGGCCAGGTAAACCGTGAACCAGACCAACAGCAAAACCCCCTCCGCCAGGGCGGCCAGGGACAGGCACACCTTGCCCCAGGACAGGCCCCGCTCGCTTTCCCACCAGGGCGCCGCCCGGCCCTTGCCCGCATCGGCGCCCGCCCCCGCATCCCCATCGGCGCCCGAACGGAAGCCTTTGGACCAGGCGATCAGGAAAGCCACCACGCCCGCCACCGCGATGGCGATCATGATGATCAGGAAAAGGATTGGGCGGGTGTCCACGGTAAAAAGAGGGGGCTCGGATGAGGGTGATGGGGAACAGGGTTATGGGCACCAGGGTTATGGGCACCAGGGCAATTGGGACAAGGGCTATTGGGCCCGCAAGCGCCGGGTTTCCTCGGCATTGACGGTTTCGGACTCGGCTTCGATGGCGACGCCGTACACGTCGCGGGCCATCTCGAGGGAGATGAAATCGTCCAACCAGTCTCCCAGCACCATTTCGGGGTCGCGCTCCATGGGGTCGCCATAGCCCCCCCCGGATGGACCCGTGATGCGGATCAGGTCGCCCGCGGCCATTTTGTAGCCGGTGATCTTGGAAGGCCAGCTTTCCTCGCCCGGCGTGCCCGGGTTCTTGGTCAGACTGCCCGTCAATCCCTGCCCGCCCCCGAACACCCCATGGGGAGGTTCCAGGTGACGGTCCGCCTCGCAGGAGATGTAACCGGGCTCCAGGAAGCGGTTTTCCCGCACGATCCCGATGCCCCCCCGCCATTTGCCCGCCGCCGGCGGATCGGCCCGCAACTCATAGCGCTCGTTGCGCAAGGGATAGTGCATGTCCAGCTCCTCCACCGGATTGTTGCGGGTGTTGGCCACCAGATTGTCCACGCAGTCCATCCCGTCCTTGCCGAAGCGGCCGCCATAGCTCCCCTCGTCCACCTCCAGGTACATCCAGTATTGCTGCTTTTCCGGCATGAAGCCGCTGTAGGAAATGAAATAAAGCGAGGCGGAGTTGCCCCCGGTGGCTTTTTCGGGAATCACCGGCGACAAGGCGTGAATCACGCAATCCACCACCCGCTGAATCTGGGCGAAGCGCGAAAAGCAGGCCCGCGGGAAGTTGGGATTGAAGATGCTGCCCTTGGGCGCGATCACTTTCACGGGGCGGAAAATGCCCTCGTTCTGGGGAATGAATTCCTCGAAAGACACCTCGTCCAGCAGCAGGGTGCGGACGATGTAGTAACAGGCCACCAGCAAGCTGCCCTCGAAGGGCACGTTGAAACCGGTTTCCACTTCCTGGGCCGACCCGGTCAGGTCGATGGTGATGTCGCTGCCCTCCACCCGCACGGTGACGTTCACCTTGAGGGGGCGGTCCCGGTTCTTGCCGTCGTCGTCCAGCCATCCCTCGGAATGATACTCGCCGTCGGGGATTTTCTCGATTTCGGCCCGCAGCATTTTTTCCGAGTAGTCCATCCAGTAGTAGGCGGTGTCCATCACGGTGGCGCGGCCGTATTTTTCCACCAGCTTCAAGAAGCGGTCCCGGCCGAGCTCCACCGAGGCGATCATGGCGTCGATGTCCGAGGTGTTCATGTCGGGCGTGCGCACATTGTCGATCAGCATTTGCCAGATCTCCTCGTTGCGCTTTCCCCGGTCATAGAGCTTGATGGCGTTGAAAAGCTTGGCCTCGGCGAAGATGTCCACCACGTCCACGTTGATCCCCGGGGCGGCCCCGCCCATGTCCAGCAGATGGGCGGTGCAGGCGGCGAAACCCAGCAACTCGCCCTGATGGAAGATGGGCACGATCACGGCCATGTCGGGGGTGTGGGAGGCGCCGAAATAGGGGTGGTTGTGAATGATCACGTCCCCCTCGTTGATCTTGCCTTCCAGCCGGCGCTTGAAACCGCGGATGTACCAGGGCAGGGAGCCGATGTGCATCGGGGTGCTTTCGCTCTCGCACAACTCGTTGCCGTCCACGTCGAAGATGCCGCAACCCAGGTCCTCGGATTCGCGGATGATGCTGGAATAGGACATGCGGTAGAGCACATGGGCCATTTCCTTGGCGATGGCGTTGAAAGCGCCCCCCACCACCCGCAGCGTTACCGGGTCCAAATCGGCTCCGGCCGGACGCGCCTCCGCTGTGGCGGGGGATTGCGCCGCCGGTTCGGCGGGGGCCGTGGGCGGTTCGAGCAGCAGGGGGGCCGGTTCCATGGGGGCGGTGATTTGCGCCGCTGGAGCGGGGTCCTGCTCCGGAGGGGCGGTGATTTGGGCCTGGCCGCCGGTGATTTGCGCCGGAGAGGGCCCCTGGCCGCTTTGCGGAATGGCCGGTTCCGCGGGGGCTGTGACCAATGCCGGGGCGGGTGGCGGCTGCCGGCCCTCGGCCTGCGCCCGCAGGGGGGAAGACGGCGCGGGGGCGGGTGAAAGGTCGGGAAGGCTCCCGTGCATCAGGGTCAGCGCGCAACGCCGCAGGCTCTCGTTGGAGGCCTCCTCCAGCAACTCGCCCACCGAGCGCCCCCGTTGGCCGCCATGTTGGCCTCCATGTTGGCCTCCATCGCGGCCGGCCTGTCCCCGCTCCCGGGCCGACGTGCCGCCGGCGCGCAGTTCCCCGACCACCTCCACGGTTTCGCTGAGCAGGTCGTGCTCGACGATGTCGAAGCTCCACCCGCCGCCGAACTTGGTGTTGAGCATTTTCACCACGTTGGTGATGGAAAGCTGGGGGCCGGAAGGCGCCGTGATGGAAGGCGATTGGGGGTGCGGGTTGGGTTGATTGCGCTCGGTCATGATCCGCCTCCGGCCGGAGTTGTCTGGACGATCAGGTTGCCGTGGACGTCCACCGACGCCGTCAGGTTGGGGGGAATAAGGGTGGTGGTGTCGGCCTGTTCCACGATGGCCGGCCCCTCGATCACATTGCCCGCCTTGAGGCGGGCGCGGTCATAGTGGGGCGTGGAGATGGCGCGGGGGCTGCCGCCGTTGTCGAAGATGACCTCCCGGCTGAAGGTCAGGGCCGAAGCTTCGGGTTGGAGGCCGCCTTCCGCCAGGGGCCGCGCGGCCAGGTCCGGAATCCGCCCGATGGCCACCACGCGGATGTTGACCAGCTCGATGTCCTTGTCCTCGAAACGCCGGCTGTACTCGCGCTCGTGGGTGGCGTGAAAGGCCGCGATCAGCTGCTCGATGAATTCCGGGCCGATCGGCCCCGAGGGCGCCTCCACCCGCAACTCGTATCCCTGGCCCTGGTAACGGCACTCCGCGATGCGCAACATGACCCGGCGCTCCGGCGGAATGTTGTCCCGCTCCAGTTGGCCTTCCGCCTGGCGTTCCAGCCGGGCGTAATCCTCGGCGATCCGCTCCAGGTTGGGATCGCTCAGCAGTTGAAACTGGGTCTGGCTGAAATCGTAGGACACGTCGGCGGCCAGCAGGCCCAGGGCGGAGGTAAGCCCCGGCAGGGGCGGGATGATCACCACCGGAATGGCCAGCTCCAGGGCGATCTCGCAGGCATGCAGCGGGCCCGCGCCGCCGAAGGCCACCAGGGCGAATTCCCGCGGATCGTAACCCTTGCGGACGCTGTTCATCTCGATGGACTGGATCATGCCGTGGTTGAGAATTTTGAGGGCGCCCAGGGCGGCGGTTTCCAGTTCCATCCCCAACGGCCGGCAGAGATGGGTTTCGATGGCCTGGCGCGACAGGTCGGTGCGCAGGGTCATCCGGCCCCCCAGGAAGTTTTCCGGGTTGAGGCGGCCCAGCACCGCGTTGCAGTCGGTGGTGGTGGGCAATTCCCCGCCGCGTCCGTAGCAGCAAGGGCCCGGCACCGCTCCGGCGCTGCGCGGCCCCACCCGGAACAGGCCGCCGGAGTCCACGTAGGCGATGGATCCGCCGCCGGCCCCGATGGTGTCGATGTCCACCATGGGGATCATGGCCTGATAGCCGCCGATATTGGTGTCCAGCAGGTGCCGCATGCTCATCCGGCCATCCGGCGCGACGCCGATATCGGCCGAAGTGCCCCCAACGTCCAGGGTGATGGCGTTGGAATAGCCCGCCAGCTTGCCCGCCCAGATGCCGCCGATCAGCCCGGCCACCGGGCCGGACATGAGCATGGTCACCGGGCGCTCGACCGCCCCTTTCACCGTGGCGGCGCCACCGCTGGACTGCATCAGGTGCATTCCGCAACGGAACCGGTTGGACTTGAGAGCGGTTTCCAGGTTCTGGATATAAAGCGCCGTGCGGGGGCCGACGTAGGCGTTGAGACAGGTGGTGCTGAAGCGCTCATATTCCCGGTACTGGGGGATCACCTCGTGGCTGAGGGAAAGGAACACCTCGGGCCATTCCTCCCGCACGATTTCCCCGATCCGTTTCTCGTGATCGGGATTGAGGAATGAAAACATGAGGCACACCGCCACCGATTCCACGCCCGCTTTCTTCAGCTTGCGCACCGCCTGGCGCACCTGCTCCTCGTCCAGGGGAGTCAGCACCTCGCCATGGGGCGCGATGATCCGTTCGCGCACCGTGAGGCGATGGCGGCGCTTCACCAGAGGGTATTTTTGCCAGGGCAGTTCCTGTTGCAGGCTGAAGTTGTAGGGCCGCTTGTGGCGGGCGATGTGCAGGATGTCCCGGTAGCCCTCGGTGGTGATCATGCCGGTTTTGGCGCCGTCATGCTCCAGCACGATGTTGGTGGCGATGGTGGTGCCGTGGAAGAATTGATCGACCTTTTCCGGGGACAACCCGGCCTCCCGGCAGATTTCCAGGGCCCCCTCCATGGTGCCGATTGAGGGATCCTCCGGCGTGGTGGGCACCTTGGCCAGGCTGATCGAACCGTCGTCGTCGTCGATCAGCACCAGGTCCGTAAAGGTTCCACCCACATCCACACCTATCCGAATCATTGAAATTCCTTGTCTGCCAAATGACCGATTTGCAAAAGAGCCGGTCAGGGAAGACCAACGTCAAAAAAACATTGCGTCCACGATAACATCGGGCCAATCGAACATAGGGCCAATCGGCCTCTCCCGCCCCGGTGCGGGCCGATGCGGGGCGGAGTTGCCCGGGCGGCCAATTTAACGGCCCCCCCTCCCTTTAGTCAAGAAAGCGTGGATTTCCCAGCCAAATGAAGGTAGCGGGCCGGTTTGAATCCCGTCGTACTGAGCGAAGCACCTTCTTCCAAAACACCCCAAATCATAAAAAAACAAGAAGATGCTTCGCTTCGCTCAGCATGACGTGGTGTTGGTTTAATTATCTTTTCAAACTGACCC
>JACZSY010000149.1 GCA_022573975.1 SAR324 cluster bacterium
TGTTTGATCCACCGCGCCGGAAACACCGGGCCGGCACCCTGCCCGGCAGCGGACCCGGGAAGCGCCGTTGGCCCCAACACCCCCTCAGTCCTCAGTCTTGTTGCAGCCGGGCGCGATTTTTTTTGTTTATTTTTTTAAAGTACAGCTCCGCCGCCTTGACCACCGCGCGGCCGTGGGCCTGACAGGCCCGGGCCAGCCTTTTTTCCTCGGCCTCGTCCCGCCCGGTTCCGTAGGGGTTGAGTCCCTGCACCGCTTCCAGTTCGGCGCAGGCCTCCTCGGGCGCCGCAAACAAGGGATCGGCCTCCGTGCATGTGGCCAGCAACGCCAGGGCGCTGTGGTTGGGAACACGGGCCACGCCGTTGAAAAAGCATACGGAGGTGAGCGCGTTGACCGCCGCCTGAAAGCACAGATAGGCGCCGTCCAGGTGCCGGCCCTCCTTGGCCAGGCGCCGCGCCGTCTTCAAATCGGCGCGGCTTTGCTCCAGACAGGCTTCGCCCCGCCGCCATAGATCGCCCGTTGCCTGGGCGGCCGCGGAGCCCTGGGATTTCGCCTCCGGCACGTCGTTCATGGGTCCATGCCGGCTGTGGAGCGTTGCGCGCCATAGCGGCGGCGGTAGGCCCTGATTTGTTCCAGCACTTCCAGGCCGGGGGGCGCCGAATTTTCGGAGGCAGCGCTTTCCTCCACGCCGCCGCCCTCTCCGCTCCCGATGGTTTGCACCATGGCTTGCTCCAGGCCGGCCAGGGTCATCAGGGAGATCACCGGAATACCCGTGGCGTCCTGAAACCGTTGCACGGCGTCCTCTCCGGTGGAATCCACCTCCATCCTGTCGAACGCGATCACCAGGGCCTCGATGGAAACATCGAAGCTTTCGCGCAACTTGGCCACCGCCTCCAGCTTTGTTTTTCCATCGGTAATGACGTCATCCACCATCACCATCCGCTCACCCGGGTTGGGGCTCCTGCCCACGAATCCGCCTCGTTCCCCATGGGCCTTTTTCTCCTTGCGGTCGAACAGATAGCCCACCTCGGCTCCAGTGCGGCGCTCCAGGGCCATGGCCGCGGCGACACAGAGCGGCACGCCTTTGTAAGCCGGCCCAAAGACCAGGGACGCCCCTGGAGCATGCGCATGGATCGCCCCGGCAAAATACTCCCCCAACCGCCGCAACCGGCCGCCCGTGTCGAATCGGCCGGAATTGAAAAAATATGGGGAAACCCGTCCGCTTTTAAGGGTGTAGGCGCCGAATTGCAATGCCTCCGTCTCGCGCAAAAATTCAAAAAACGCCTTCGGGTCTCCATTCACACTGGTCATGTTTCTGATTTCCTTGTTATTCCCGGCCGGTGGCCGGTGGGAAAAACCTTTTTCCCGGCCCTGGCCCGGTCGGAGCAATGGAATTTGCTGTTGACTTCTCAACGGCTTCCAACTAGATAGAATCAAACATATATGGGTCCAGTGACTGGCCCCGTGATATTTACCATAGCAGCAGAAACCCGCGAAAATAAATTGGAACGGTATCTGAGCGGCAGGCACCACGGATTTATGCGGTTTCAAACGGAAAAAGCTGCTTGCGCGCCGGGGAAACATCCGCGCGCTGCGGAAAACAAGGCAACAACCTAGGAGAATGCGGAAATGGCGCAAATGACGGAAGCATTGGAATGGCACACCACCCCCAAGAGTCCGGGCCGCCTTTACCAATGCGCCAACGATCTGGTGCCGCGGTATGAAGAGGTTCAGCCTATCGTGGACCGCATCCGCGCCAACCTCAAGAACTTCGTGCACCTGGAAACCACTGTGCAGCTGTTGATGGACGACCCCTCCATCAATCCCACCACCACCACGGTATCGGTTCCCTTCGAGGGCGATTTCGAAAAGATCTACGAAAATCTGGGGCTCATCATTTTCCAGCAGGCCTGGGGCTATTATCTTTCCGCCGATCCCAAGGGGACGCACCATGGTTTGACCAACCTGGTCTTCGACGGCAACGAGACCAGCCTGATTCGCCGGGAAGCGGAAAAATTCCTCAACATGCTGAACACCAGAAACGATCTCGCCTTCCGGGTGATGAAAGACTTTCACATGGCCTGCGAAATGGATGAATTTCCCAGGGACATTTATTTCCGGGAAAGCACCAGCAAATTTCTGGACATCCACCTTGGGGTTCGCATGTATACCCACGGCGAGGGCATCAACCGCACCACCGTTTTCCTTCCCATCCCGGCGGGCAAGGAAGCGATCGACCGCATCTATTACAATCTGGAGACCATTATCATCAACAACCTGGTGGCCTTCGACGAAACCCATGACCATTACCTGCCGGTGTCCGAAGAACTGCTCCGGCGCGAAATGGAATCGTTGCTCACTCGCGCCAAAAAGAACGGCAACACCCGCAAGAAGATTGTTCATGGATTGACGATGGATACCGTGTTGCTCGAGGATCCCACCATGATCCACCACATCAACCTGGCGGACCTGTACTACGACAAGATCAACCGGATCGACCTGCTGGACGAAGCATCCGCCCGCTCGCGGGAATTGTACAACGTCAATCTGATCCGCGGCGCGGAAATCACCAACCCGATCACTCAGGTGGATTCCCTCAAAATGGAAGAGCGGGTTTATATCGACAGGAATACCGCTGTTGGCGCCGAACCGGCCGTGATCACCACCACTCCGGCCACACGGCCCACCGCCGCGGCGGCGCCACCACCGGCCCCCGAAGAAGAAGAGGAAAAGGAAGTCGAAGTGGTTGGGGACGGGCTCAAGCCGATCTAGAGTCCCGGAATTCCGCCTGAAATTTCCGGCCAGTCTCCGGAAAAATATTCCTTGCCCGGCAGTCCGAGCGTGTTCGGTGCCTCACCGGGCAGGGAGCACGGCGAGGCGCCCATCTTTTTCCATCCCGAAAATCCAACCGGATAGGGTTCCTCGCAGGTTCGCCACCTTTCCGCGGGCATTTCAAGCTTTGAGCGGCCCTCCTCCCACCTCCCCGCGCTCTCCGGCGCTGCTGTCCCCGTTGCGGATCGGCGCCTTGACCATTCCCAACCGGATCGTCTTCGGCGCCCATGTGACCAACCTGGGCAAAGGCAACCGGTTTGGCGATGCCCATGGCGCCTATTATCTGGCCCGGGCCAAAGGGGGCGCCGGGTTGATGGTGTTGGAGGGCGCCACGGTGCATCCCCTGGATCAACCCTATGAGCATATTCCCTTCGCGCATTCCGATGCGATGCTGCCCTCCCTGCGGGCATTGCTCCGCAGACTGAAACAAGCCGCCCCGGAGATGGGATGCCTGGCCTCCCTGACCCATGCCGGCGGCCAGAGCAGCGGAAAAATCCTGCGCCAATCCCCCTGGGCGCCTTCTCCGGCGCCCGAGGTGGCTTCCAAGCGCATGGGCAGGGAGATGACAACCGGCCAAATCGAAACGGTGACGGAGGCTTTCGCCGATTGCGCCGCGCGAATGTGCGACGCCGGTCTGGACGGCGTGGAACTCAACGCCGGGCAAAATTCCCTCCTGCGCCAATTTCTCTCCCCCCTCACCAATTTCAGGAGCGACGCCTATGGGGGTTCCCTGGAAAACCGGGCGCGGTTCCTGCTCCGCACGGTGGCCGCCATGCGCCGGAAGCTGGGCGGCGGCGCGGTGCTGGGCGTCCGGCTCTGCGGCGACGAATTGGCGCCCTGGGGAGGATTGACGCTGGAAGACGCCGTTTCAGTGGCCCGCATGCTGACCGCGCAGGGGGGGGTGGATTACCTCTCCATCCAAATCGGCGGGCCCTTCTCCGTCCACATGACCGAAGCCGGGATGCCCGTGCCCCTGGGCCATGCCGCCCATCTGGCCGCCGGCGTGCGCGAAGGCATCGCCGAAGGGCGCAATGGCACCGCCGAAGGGCGCAATGGCACCGCCGAAGGGCGCAATGGCACCGCCGAAGGGCGCAATGGCACCGCCGAAGGGCGCAATGACACCTCCGCCGCGATTCCCGTCTTCGCCGACGGCCGGCTGGAAACCCCCGAGCTGGCCGGGCAGGTGTTGGAACGGCGCCAGGCCGACGCCGTCGTGATGACGCGCGCCCTCATCTCCGACCCCGATCTGCCCCTGAAATGCACCAAAGAAAACGCCGAAGAAAACACCGAAGAAAACGCCAAAGGAAGCGCCGGGGAAAAACCGGAGCCGCTTCGCCCTCACATCGGCATGATGCGTTACTTCTCGGTGCAGGGCGACTGGAATCGTCCCATCGGCGATCTGGCCAATCCCCTGGCCGGGCGGGAAGCGGAGTTTTCCGTTCCCTTACCCGTTCCGCCGCCCGTGTCCGCGACCCTGCCGATGCTGGTGATCGGGGGCGGACCCGCCGGTTGCGAGGCCGCCGCGACCCTGGCCCGCGCCGGACACCGGGTCACCCTCCATGAAGCCCGGGGAACCCTCGGCGGCATGGCCGCCCAGCTTGGCGAAGCGGTGGAGGCCAGGAACGAATTCAACCGCCTTTGCCGCTATTACCAGGATCTGTTGGCCCACCTGAAGGTGGAGGTGACCTTGAACCGCGCCGTGCTTGATTTTGAACCTGGCATGGAAGCTTTTCATGCGCTCTTCCTGGCGGATGGCGCGGCAGCCCCGGCCCCAACCCTCGAAGCGGCAAACGAGGGGGACGGAATGCCAGTGGTTTCGCCCCGCGGGCTGCTGGAAAGCACGGCGGAAGCATGGCCGCGCCAACACAGGGCGGCGGCGGTGGCGGACCGGGAATTCGGATTCCGCATGGCCGCCGCGGTGGAGTGGCTGTTGCAACGCGGCTGGGCCGTGGACGTGATCACCGCGGATTTTCTGGTGGGCCGCGAACTGGTGGAGTCCGCCGAATTTCTCTGGTTCAACCGGGTGGCGGAAAAAGGCGCCCGCTTCCATCCACGGCTGGAATCCATCTCCGCCAGGGACGGCGTGCTCACCTGCCGGGATCGTTTTTCCGGCAAGCGCCATCGCTTCGGCCCCCTGGACCTGGTGGTGGACTGCGCGCCCGAGGTTCCGCGCACCGGGCTGCTGGAAAAGCTGGCGGCCGGCCATCCACGGGTAATCACCCTGGGGGATGCCCGTGCGCCCCGGTTGATGGGAGAAGCCATCGCACACGCCCACCGCACGGTTTGGGGCCTGTTGCACGGGCAGTCCATCGCTCAGTGAAATATAGTGAAATATTGGGCAAACCAGCGGAAACCACACTGGAAATCTCCGAAACCCGCCGGAGAATCTGCTGGAATTTTCCTGCTGGATTTGTGGATCGGAAGACAATTCCAGGCTGGACAATCGATCCCTTTTGTCCTTGAATCTTTTTGTACGGGTCCATTCCCCACCGCTTGCGGCGAGGTTGTTCCTTTATCCCCCTACCTTGACCAAATTTCCCAGCCGCGCCGCACAGGCAAAGGTTCGATCCTCCCATGAATTCACCTGTGTCCCCTTTGAGGCCATTGTTCCGCGGGCCGATTTTCCGGGTTTCGTTCTGGGTTCTGTTGGTGGCCCTGTCCATCGCCTCCACGATCTTCGTCTACCTTTACTTTTCCAAAGCATTTCCGCTGGTGGAGTTGGACTTGCGCATGGACCGTTCCCAGGCGCTTCAGGCCGCGCGGCGGTTGGCCAAAGCCCAGGGCTGGGGCCCCGAGGATTTCCGCCAGACCGTACAGTTCAGCGTCGAACAGGAGGTGCAAACCTTCGTCGAGTTGGAGGGAGGCGGGGTTTCGGCCTTCCGGGCCATGATCGCCGAGGGCCTGTTCTCCCCGCACAGGTGGGTGGTGCGGCATTTCAAGGAAGGGAAGGTTGAGGAAACCTGGATTTATTTCAAGCCCTCCGGCGAATTTCTTGGTTTCGGGGAGGTGCTGGCGGAAAAAACGGCGGGAACCAATGTGACCGCCCCGGAAGCTCGCCGGATCGCCGGGCGGCAGGCCAAAACGGTCTGGAAGGTCAAGCTGGAGCAATACAAGCTGGTGGAAAGCTCGCGGAAAAACCAACCCGGCGGGCGGATCGACCATACCTTCGTCTATGAACGGCCCGGCAAGCGGATCCTCGCCAAGGGTGCCGGCAGGGATCCCGCCAAGGACTCCGGACGCTACCGGCTGCGGCTGGTGGTGAGCGGAAATCGCCTGACCGCCCTGCAACACTTCATCAAGATTCCGGAAGGGTTCAAGAGCCGTCACCAGGAAATGCGCTCGGCCAACAACACCATCCGCACGGCCGCCGATATCGCCATCGTGCTGGTCTATTTCCTGGGGGGCTGTATCGGCGGACTGTTCCTGTTGATCCGTCTGCGCGCCCTGCTCTGGCGCGCGCCCGTGGTCTGGGGAATCGTGATCGGCCTGCTCTCCCTGGCTTCCAGTCTTAACAACTGGCCGTTCATGTGGATGGACTACGACACCGCGCTGTCACTCCATGGGTTCCTGTTGAGTCAGATATTCGCCGTGCTGGCCCAGGCGGTGGCCATGGGCGCCTTGGCGGCTCTGGTGTTCATGGTGGCCGAGGGGTTGAGCCGCCTGGCTTTTCCTTCCCACCCGATGCTGTGGAAGGCTTGGTCCAGGGAGGCCGGGGGCAGCCCGGCCATCACGGGCCGCACCCTGGCCGCCTACCTGTTGGTGCCCCTCGACCTGGCCTACATCGTTGCCATCTACTGGGTGGGACACACCTGGCTGGGCTGGTGGTCTCCCGCCGAAACCCTGATCGATCCGAACGTTGTCGCCACCTATCTGCCCTGGCTCTCTCCCCTGACCAATTCCCTCTTTGCCGGCTTTTTCGAGGAATCCCTCTTCCGGGCCGTGCCTTTGGCCGGCGCCGCGCTGCTGGGCCGGCGCTTCGGGCGTCCGTTTCTTTGGATCGGGTCGGCGCTGGTGCTTCAGGCCGCGATCTTCGGCGCGGCCCATGCCGACTATGCCTCGCAACCGGCCTATTCCCGGCTGGTGGAACTGATCCTCCCCTCCCTGATGTTCGGGGCGGTCTACCTGCGCTACGGGCTGATCCCGGGGATCATCGTACACTTCGTCTTCAATGCGGTGTTGATGTCCACGCCGGTGTTCATTTCCTCGTCTCCCGGCATGTGGTTTTCCCAGCTGTTGGCCGTGCTTTTCATCTTGTTGCCGGTCTGGATCGTGCTGTACCGCAGGGTGCGGATGGCCGCCGCGGGCGGCAGGTGGCGCGTGCCCTACAACATGGGCTGGAGTCCCCCGCCCCCGCCGGCCAGGGCGGCGGCTCCCCGCTCCCGCGGGACCGCCGCCGGCTCCATGCCTCCCAGACTGGCCATGGGCCTGCTGGCCGCCGGAGCCGCCGCCCTGGTGGTTTGGGGATTCGGGATGGATTTCCGGACCCACGCTCCCCGGCTGGGAACGGACCGGGAGCTTGCCGAAAGCGCCGCCCAAAAAGCCATGGTGCGGGAAGGCTTCCAAACGGAGGCTTCCTGGAAAGTCACCAGCGTACTTTTGACCGGGGTGAATCAAGCCGATGCCTTCGTCTGGCGCAAGAGAGGCGCGGACACCTATGCCCGGCTGCTGGGAAGTTATCTCGATCCTCCGCTCTGGCAGGTCAGCTATACCCGGTTCGAAGGTACGCTGGAGCAACGCAAAGAGCGCTTCGAGATCGATATCGATCAAAAAGGCCGGCTCTACAGGTTTCGTCACATATTGCCTGAAGGCCGCCCCGGCGGGTCCCTTTCCCGGGAACAGGCCCGCGCCACCGCCCTGAAAGCGGCCGCCGGAACCTTCGGCCTCAAGGCGCCGCAACTGGTGGAAATTTCCGCGGAACAATCCGAACGCGCCAGCCGCCGGGATTGGAGCATCACCTACCGGGTTCCCGGCGACTATCCCGGCGGCCATCCCGGCGATAATTCCGGGAATATGTCCCTCGACGATGGCCAGGCCAGGGTGCGCATCGAAATCTCGGGAGACCGGGTGAGCGACGCCTACCGCTACCTGTTCCTGCCGGAGGACTGGGTGCGCCAGGAAGAAGAGCGCTTGAATCTGCTGAATGTGGTGGAAGGGGTTTCAATCGCACTGCTGTCCCTCTTTTTGGCGGGCGGCCTGATGCTGGCCATTGTCAGTTGGACTCGGGGGCAATTTTCCTTCCGGGCATTTTTGGGATTTTCTCTTCTTATCGGTGGATTGGAGGTGCTGGATATTGTCAACAACTGGCCCGCCATCACCGATTCGTTTTCACCGATCGAGCCGATTTTCAACCAGCTCTTTTCCCTGGCCGGGAGCAGCCTGATCAAAATCGTTTCCGTGTCGGGCATGGCCGGCCTGATGGCCGGAGCGGTGTCCGCCTGGGGCGCTGGAGAACGCTCGTTCCCGGTGACGCCCTGGGCCGGCCTGGCCCTTGGGCTGATCGCCGCCGCGGCCATCGCCGCCGCCTCGAGGGTTTCCCAACCGTTGGCCCCGGCCTGGCCGGACTACGACCCCGCCGGCACCTTGATTCCATTGCTGGCGATTTTCTCCGGCCTCCTGAAAGGCTACTTGTTCATCGGCGTGATGGGGACGTTCCTGTTCGCCGTGTTGAACCGGTGGGGCGCCGGGTGGACCCGCCGCAAGCCGTGGACCATCGGCATCGTGCTGGCCCTGGGCTTTGCCTTCGCGGGCATTTCCCCCGAAAGCCTGACCTCCTGGCTGATCGGCGGATTGCTGGCCGCGCCGTTCCTGCTCGCGGCCTATCTGCTGGTGTTCCGCCACCATCCCTCCGCGGCCATGCTGAGCTTTGCCGCGATGGGCCTGCTGGGTTCGGTGACCAGAATCGTGCACAACGCATTTCCGGGGGCGATCACCCTGGGGATATTGGAGATGGTGGTGGTGGCGGGCGGGGCGTGGGTGTTGTACCGGTGGCTGGGCGGCGGCTCCCGCCAGGCGGGAGCGCGCCATGCCCTCTGAACGGATGACAGCTCCCGGTCACGCGGGCGCCCTGAAATCCCGGCTGCTCCGCCGGCCGTTACGCCGGCCACCCATCACGCGCGGCTGGCCCGGGCTGGTGGCCCTGCTGGCGGCTGTGTTGGGGTTCGCCGCGCCGGCAGGCTGCTCCCGGCCCGGAGCCCCACTTCCCGAACGTCAATCCGTTTCGCCCAAGGCGGAACCCGTGAAACCGGTGCGCTTCGGAAATCGGATCGTCCTCACCATTCTCAAACCGGAAAGCTACCTTCTCATTTCCGAATTGGGAGAGACCTTCGAGGTGCACCACATCTGGCGGAGCGCGCCCGTCAGCCTGAAGGACGACGCCAACCTCGGGATATTCGCCGGCCCCTTCGCCCTCCCCCACTGCAAGGGGGGAAAATCACCCGGCAAGGCGGTCACCCCCCAGCGCGCCCGCGAGGCAGGATTGCGCTGGCGGTTCTGCGCCACCAGCGCGCCGGGCCTGCAAGCCTGGGAGACGTTTCGGCCGGCCGGCCGGGATCTGGTGGTGCATCTGTTCATCCTGGGGAAGAACGAGGCCGAAATGAAGGCCCTGCAACGAATTGCCCGCACGCTGAAAATTCTACCATGAGGGTGGGGATCGGCCTTCTTTCCCCAGGTTTCTTCCCCGCCTTTCGGCATCCCGGCCGTCTCAGGGCGGCGGCCCGTCATCAGCCCTTTCCCGCCATCAACCTTTTCCAGCAACATAGAACACATTCTGGAAGTCGTGTTCCAGTTTATGCACCGCCACTTGGGGAAAGCCGGCCGCGGAAAGCATTTCCAAGGCTTTTTCCTTGCCCCACATCGCACCCAACCCGGCCCCGTCCAGGGCCAGCGATACGGTCATTCAGTGCATGCATGAGATGGTGTAGAGGAAAGGCCCCGCCGGGTGATCCAGGTTTTTGTGCATCTCGCTGGAGGCGTCGATGTCCTGCATGAGAAAGGTGCCGTCCGGCCGCAAGGCCTCGGCGATTGAGCCCAGCACCGAGGCGGGATCGGCCTGGTCGTGGATGGCGTCGAAGGCGGTGACCAGGTCGAATCCGGCCGATATCCCTATCCGGGTCACGTCCTTGACCTCGAACTTCAGGTTGTCCAGGCCCTTTGCGCGCGCATTGGCCTGGGCCGCGGCAACGCCCTCCCCGGAAAAATCGTAGCCGGTGAAGCGGCTGTTCTTGAAATGAACCGCCATCACGTGCAATGCCCGGCCGCTCCCGCAGCCCACATCCAGCACGTCGATGCCCGCCTCCATGCGCTCCACCAGGCCCGGAGCCAGAGGCAGGATAGCGTCGATGATGGCCGGCACCACCGTCTGCCCGCTGTCCTCGGCCATCACCTCCTGGAAGCGCGGAAATTCCGCGTAGGGCACGCCGCCGCCGTGCTTGAAGCATTCCACGATGCGATCCTCGACGCTGCCCAAAACCGCGATGTACTGCGCGAAAGCGGCGATGTTCTCCGGGGTGGCGGCGCGGGTGAGAAAGGCCGCATGCTCCGGAGGCAGGCTGAAACGGGTGCCTTCCCCGTCACAATCGACCAAACCGCCAGTGAGCATGGCTCCCAGCCATTCGCGAA
>JACZSY010000150.1 GCA_022573975.1 SAR324 cluster bacterium
TTTAATCCATTTTTTCCAAAAAATGGTTGGGGGGTGCGGGGGATGAAATCCCCCGCGCTTTTGGTTGGTCACAGGCCTTCTAAACCCTCTCTCCTTCTCCCATGATCCGTCTGCGGCAAATGGCCTGGAGCGTCCTGGCCGGCGGTCTGTGCGCCGGGGTGGTGCTGTTCGCGCTGCAATCGGCCTTGATTACGCCCATCATCCGGGAGGCCGAACGCTATGAAAACCAACCTCTCGAGATGCAAATACCCGCTCCCGCCACAAAACCCGGGGAGCATACGCTTCCTCCCGCAATCCCGCCTCCGGCGCCGCCCCCGGCCAAGCCCACGGAATATTCCATTCTTTTCACCACCCTGCTCGCCGATCTGGCGGTGGGCCTGGGATATGCCCTGTTTCTCTGCGCAGGGTTCCTGTTGGTGGGACGGAAGGTCGATTTTTCGCGGGGGATGAATTGGGGCGCATGCGGATTCGCCGCCTTTGCCATGGCGCCGGCCTTCGGGCTGCCTCCGGAACCCCCAGGAGCCTCCGACGGGGCGTTGGCCAGCCTGGGAGCGCGGCAACTTTGGTGGCTGCTGACGGTTGGGTCGACCATCGTGGGACTGGCGACGTTCGCTTTCGCAAGGCGGAACTGGAAATTTTTGTCGATCCCCTGGTTCCTGGCGCCCCATCTCGCCTTGGCGCCGCTGCTGCTGCCACGGGACGCCGGCCCGGGCACCGTGCCGGCGGCGTTGGCCGGCGGATTTCTGGCCGCCGTGATGATGACCAGCGCCGCGTTCTGGCTGTCGCTGGGAACCCTCAGCGGTTGGGTCTGGGGCCGTTTGGAACCTCCGATGGACGCCGATGGACGCGGATGAACCGCCAACTGCTGTTCCACGGATTTCGCGGATTACACAGATTTGAATGCGAACTGCTTTAACCGCGAACTGCATTTGGAACCTCCGATGGACGCCGATTTGAACGGCGAACTGCAAAGTGTTTCGCAAAGGCGCAGTGACCCGGCAGAACCGCGAACCGCGCCTCACCCCATCCCGTGCGCCTGACGGCGTCCAGGCTGTCCCTCTGCGGCAATTTTCTTCGCGTTGGGCAAAGGCCTCATTCAGGGGCGATCCCCTCAAAAAAAATAGTATCGTGCAACACTGGAAAGAGGCCTATCCTGGATTCTCGCGTTCCAGGGCCAGCGCCTTGTGGCTGAGCCGGGCCAGGGGATATGCGGCGATTTCCGCGGCGGCGGCCCAGCGCATGGGGCCGGAAGACGCGAATGGGGGACCGGCGGCTGTGGCGATGGCGGCGATTCCGAAACAGGTCAGCTTGAGGCGAAAGTGGGTCAGGTCGTGTTGGACCACTCCCAGCGGCGCGGGATCGGCGGCCGTTTTCAGCCCAAGTTCGCGCAACAGCCGCATGAGGGCCTCGCGGGTGGTTTCTCCTTTGTCCGGCTCAAGCCACGGCGGCTCCCACAACCCGCCCCAGAGGCCCCGCGGCTCGCGGCGGCGCAACAGCAGGTTGGACTGTTCGTCCCTGACCAGCGCCATCACGCCTTCCCGCAGGGGGCGCTCCTTCCCTGGCGTGGTGAGCGGGTAATGGGACACCCGCCCGGCGGCGCGAGCCGCGCAGAACCGGGCCACCGGGCAATCGCCGCAAGCCGGTGAGCGCGGCCGGCAGACCAGCGCGCCCAATTCCATCAGCCCCTGATTGAAATCGCGGGGGTTGCGGCGGGTCAGCAGCGCCTCGGCCCATCCCCAGAGATTGCGCTGTCCCTCGGGGGAGCGCGGGGGATGCTCCAGCGCGAAAATCCGCGCCAACACCCGGCCGATATTGCCGTCCACGATGGGGGCGGGCCGGTTGAAGCCAATGCTGGCGATGGCCCCGGCGGTGTAGCGGCCGATTCCCGGCAGGCCCAGCAAGGATTGCAAGTCTCCGGGCAACTCCCCTCCGTGCCTGGCCACCATCTCCCGCGCGGCCCGGTGCAGGTTGCGGGCGCGGGAATAATAGCCCAGCCCCTCCCAGGCCTTGAGCACGGCCTGCTGATCCGCCGCGGCCACGGCCGCCACGTCCGGGAAACGCTCCATCCAACGCTCGAAATAGGGCAGCGCGGTGTCCACCTGGGTCTGCTGGAGCATGATCTCCGCAATCCAGACCCGATAGGGCCGGTAGGGCTCGCGCCAGGGAAGGGCGCGGCCATGGCGCCCGAACCAGCGGGTCAGGGCGCGGCGGAAGCCGGACGCATCCCAGCCATCGGGAAGCGCAACCGCATCGGGAAGCGCAACCGCATCGGGAAGCGCAACAGCGCCGTGGCCCCGGTTTGGTCCTTTCCCGGCGCCGGGAGTCATGCTTGCCGGGTTTCGGAAGACACCGCCCCGGAGGATGCGGAAGGTGTGGAGGGCGGGACGGGCGGCGGCGCGATCAGGAAGAGGAAGGCGGAGGTCAGGCAGAGCGCGATGCCGATATTGAAGAACAAATGGTAATTGTCCAGCAGATCGAAGAAGATGCCACCGCTCCAGGCGCCCAGGGAGCCGGAAATGAGGATCGCCGGTTGCACCGCGCCATAGATGCGCCCAATGGCCCGCTTGCCGTAGTAATCCGCCCAGACCATCGCCAGCAGTTGCAGGAAGGGGGCATGGGCCAGTCCGTTGAAGGCGGCGTAGATATACAGGGCCGTGAGGGATTCGGCGGAATTGAGCAGGTACAACCCCAACGCCTCGCCCATGAACAGGATCACCAATCCCGTTCGCACGCCGATGCGTTCGATGATAAAGCCCCAAAACAGCTTGGCGATCACTCCCACGAAGAAGAACGTCGCCCAGACCGCGCTGGCGTTGAGGCGGGAGAAGCCGAGGGACTCCATGTGCGGATAGGCGTGAATGAAGTAGCCCTGCACGGCGAAATTTCCCAGCACGATGGCGGTCAGCACGATCCAGAAGGTGCGTGTCCGGGCGGCCTGCCTCAGCCTCCAGTCCGCGTCCAGGCGCGAGACGCCCGCGCCGCCCGCTCCCGGGGTGGATTTCAACTCGGGATGACCGCCCAGGCCCAGGTGCTCGGGAAGGTCCACCGCCAGCAGGAAGGCCGGCACCACGATCAGCAGCACGTTGAACGCGCCCAGCATGGCGTAGGAATTGCGCCAGCCGATCACGGCGATGGTGTAGGTGACCACCGGGATGAAGATCATGGCGCTGGCCGAGGCGCCCATCATCACGATGCCCATCGCCCGCCCGCGCCGCCGGGAGAACCAGCGGTTGATGTTGACGCTGCTCATCATCCAGGCGATGCCCGTCACCGGGAACGCATAGACGATGCCCACCAGGACGTTGAACTGCCATATCGCGCCGATGCGGCTCAGCAGCAGATGCCCCACCGCCGCGATCAACCCCAGCACCACCATCAGCAGCCGCGAGCCGAATCGGTCGATGAGGTATCCGAACATGGGGGCCAGCACCGACGCCAACACCGTGCCGAACAGCGGCGCGACCGATATCTGGCTGCGTTCCCAGCCGAACTCGGCCTCCAGCGGCGTGAAAAACAGCCCCAGGGAGGTGTTGAACACGAACGCGGAAAGGTTCGCGGAGAACATCACCCCCACCATCACCCAGCCATAATACACCCGCCGGCCAAGACGCTCGGCGATGGACAGGTTGACGTTCCAGAACATGCGCGCTCCAGGGGGCACGGATACTCCCATCGCACAATGCGAAAGGCCTTCCCTGTCTGAACTATTTCGCGGGGGATTTCAAGCGGAGCATATTTCAGGGGAATTCCACTTGTATCTACCAACAGCGAACTGCATTTTTAGCCACTGATAAACACGGATAAAAACTGATAACAGCGAACTGCTTTTGCAACCGCCGATGAACGCCGATGAACGCGGAATTGGTAGTTGGGTTGAGGGGTCAGCGCGGGAATCCCCATCCCCTGCCCTGCTATGGGGCCGCTTGTCAAGACCGCGTCGATGTTAAGGATCAACCTGCTATCCGTGCTCTAGGCACCAGTTATTTTATGCGATGGAAAAACGGGAGCCACCATCTTCCCGCGTTGGTCAAGCCAACAAGGGCAGGGCCGTGGTCATCCCGTTTCGCCGATCCTCAAGTTCAATTTCGGGTCTTGCTGCATTGTCCTGAAAATGCGCCGATCGTTTTAAATTTTTGAACTCTTAAGCCGCCTGCTTTTGATATGGGGTTTGCCGGGAACTGATGCGCCACATGCAAATCGCCAGTCTGCGTGCCATGGCGACGATTGCTTTCTTGGCATTGCCGGTGTTTCCCAGCAGACGGGCAAAGCATTTCTTGGCGGCCTCATCGGTGCGGATCCAACGCCAGGCCGCTTCGACCAATACAGCTCTGACCCGTGAATTTCCCGATTTCATGATAGGGCCGGTGCGTTTGGTGTTTCCGCTCTGCCACACCGAGGGCGCCAGGCCGATGATGCGGGCAATTTGGGTTTCCTTGTGGAAACGCTCGGGCCGCGGAAACTCGGTGCGGAAAGTCATGGCGGTGATCAGTCCCACGCCGGGAATCGAGCATAAATGGTCAAAGGCCTGCTGGTGCCGATCCGATTGGGACAGCGTTTTGATTTGAGCGGTGACTTTTCGCACCTGCCGGTTTTGCCATTCCAACTCGTCGAGCAGGGAATGCAGGCAAAACCCGATTTCCGCCGACAGCTCCAACTCTCGCAAGGCCACAAGAGCGTAAGCGCTCCAATCTTTTAGACCGGCCGGTTCGGCGATGGAGTGTTGTAGCAAAAAGCTTTTGATCTGCTGCATGCAACGGCGGCGTTTTCGAACCAATTGCTCGCGATGGCGCACGACCTGCCGGTCGGCTTCTTCGGACTCCGTCGGGATATTAATCTTTTGCAACAAACGCTTGGATTCATAGACGGCCAGCTTTCTGCAATCCAAACCGTCGGTCTTGGATTGGCGTCCTGGCAGGACGGGAATTTGAGAGGGAGCGATGACCTTGATCGAAACTCCCCGCGCCAGAAAATATCGAGCCAAGCCGAATCCCGTGGGGCCGGCCTCGTAGACGATGCGGAGCATGGCAGGCTCGATACGCGATAAATGCTTCTCAAGCACCTGAGCATCGGCAGGTTGAACCCAGCTGGTCAATAGTCCTCTTTCCTGGCTCCACAGAGCCACGTGGTAAGTCAATTTATGGACATCCACGCCGACAAATACCAGTTCGCCTAAAACCACCACAAGCTTGTTGATTGCGTTCAGTTGTTTTACCGTTTTCATGGCCGTGTCTCCTTGAGAGATAGCATTGAAAAACTTCGATCAACGCTTCTTATCAGGATTCACGGCCCCCATGTTATCTTCCCCATCGAATGGGGAAGGGTGACTTCTTTGCCTATTTCTTTGGTAAAACGACGCTTTTTCTCCCTCCACGGTGTTGTTTAACAGCCCGTGGAGGGGGAGGGAGGCCGCAGGCCGGAAGGGGGAGGATTCGAGCGCCGGGCCGCAGGCCGGAAGGGGGAGGATTCGGGCGCCGGGCCGCAGGCCGGAAGGGGGAGGATTCGGGCGCCGGGCCGGAGGCCGGAAGGGATGAGGCTTCGGGCGCCCGTCCCCCCCCCACTCCCTGTCCACCGAAAAATCCCCAACCGCCGCCGCCGATGGTATAGTCACCGTTGAAAACCTAACTGTGACAGCGGCGGGCCTGGAGTGCCCGAAGCCCATACGAACATCGGCGGCGGGAGAGACTGGAGATAAATGGCTAAAGAGAAAGTGGTGCTGGCCTATTCTGGCGGACTGGACACGTCGGTCATCGTGCATTGGATGACCGGACAGGGCTTCGAGGTGATCGCCCTGTTGCTGGACCTGGGCCAAAAGGTGGAGAACCTGGAGGAGATTCGCGAGAAGGGCGCCCGGGCCGGGGCGGCGAAGGTGCTGGTGCAGGACGTGCAGGAGGAATTCGTGCGCGATTTCGTCTTTCCGGCGCTGCAATTCAACGCGGTCTACGAGGGCGCCTACCTGCTGGGCACCGCGCTGGCCCGCCCGCTGATCGCCAAGGCGCAGATCGAGACGGCCCGGGCCGAGGGGGCGGCCTACGTGGCCCACGGCGCCACGGGCAAGGGCAACGACCAGGTGCGCTTCGAGCTGGGCTATTACGCGCTCAACCCGGAGATCCAGGTGATCGCGCCCTGGAAGCAGCCCGAGTTCTTCAAGGCCTATCCCGGCCGCCGCGAACTGATCGCCTATTGCGAGCGGCACGCCATCCCCGTCAAGGCCACCCTGGAGCAGCCCTGGAGCAGCGACGAGAACCTGCTCCACATCAGCTTCGAGGCGGGCATGCTGGAAGACCCCTGGGAAGCGCCCCGGGCCGAAATGTTCGAGCTGACCACGGCCCCCCGCGAGGCCGCGGACGCGCCCGAAACCCTGCTGATCGGCTTCGAGCAAGGCCTCCCCGTGTCGGTCAACGGCGAGCGGCTCGGCCCGGCGGCCCTGCTGCGGCGCCTCAACGAGGCCGGGGGCCGGCACGGCGTGGGGCGGATCGACATGGTGGAGTCGCGCTACGTGGGCATGAAGTCGCGCGGGGTCTACGAGACTCCCGGCGGCACGATCCTGCACATCGCCCATCGCGCCATGGAGTCGATCACCCTGGACCGGGGCGTGATCAACCTGAAAGACACACTCATGCCCCGCTTCGCCCAACTGGTCTACAACGGCTACTGGTTCTCGCCGGAGATGGAGGTGCTGCTCTCCATGGTGCGCGAGACCCAGCGGCCCGTCACCGGCGCCGTACGGCTGGAACTCTACCGGGGCGGCTGCCAGGTCACCGGCCGCCAGTCCCCCTATTCCCTCTACGACACCGGCGCGGTCTCCATGGAGGACGACGGCGGCGCCTACCGCCCCGAGGACGCCTGGGGCTTCATCGGCCTCAACGCCCTGCCCCTCAAAATGGCCCACCGCCAGAAAAAGAAAATGGAGGAGGGGGAGGGGGAATAACCGGGAGAGAATTAGCGGATTGAGTTGACATGGGGATAACATTCAGTTGACAATGAAACCATGTCATGTGATATTTATAAGAGATAAAACAATAGTTTAGTAAATAATGGAATCACCAATGACTTCATAAACGAGGTCAGCATTGGAAATACAATGATGGTGATCAAATACCTCCCGCCCAAGCGTTATCTGCAATACGATCTCACCCAGGAAATGTTCGATTCCCTGGTCGCCGCCAAGTCCGGCGTGGAATCCCTGCGCGGGCTGCCCTACCAGAAAAACTGGATGGAGCCTTTGCGGGAGATGGAGCTGAAACATGAGGTGGAGGGCACCACCCGCATCGAAGGCGCGACCTTCGCCGGCGATGAGTTCGAAGCGGCTTTTCGCGATGAAACGCCAGAGGAGGCCAGGACGCGCAGCCAGCAGCAGGCGACCGCCGCCAAAAAGGCCTATCGATGGATCGAAACCGCGCCGCTGGACCTGCCGGTGGAGCGCGCCATCCTGGAAATCCACCGGCTGATGGTGACCGGCTGCGACGACGACCATTGCGAGCCCGGCGCCCTCCGCAAGCAGGACCAGAACGTGACCTTCGGCCGCCCGCCCCATCGCGGGGCCGAGGGGGGCGGGGAAGTCGCCAAGGCCTTCAAAGGACTGACCGATGCCGCCGCCACCTATTTCCTGGAGAGCGAGCCGTTGCTCCAGGGGCTGGCCCTGCACTATCACATCGCGGCCATGCATCCCTTCCAGGACGGCAACGGGCGCTGCGCCCGCGGCGTGGAGGCCTATTTCCTGCGCCGGGCCGGGTATGCAATCCATGGCTTCATCGGCCTGTCCAATTATTACTACGAGGAACGGGAGAACTACCTGCGCATTCTGGCGGAAACCCGTGGGGAGGAAGGCAATCTCACCAAGTTTTTCGTGTTCGGATTGAAAGGGATCGCCCTCCAATGCGCCCGCATCCGCAACATCATCCTGCGCGAAAACAAGATCGTGCTGTTCAAGAACATGATGTACAGGGTCTACAAAAAATATGAGACGCCAAGGCGCAGGCACATCAATGAGCGGCAAATCAGGATATTGGATTATCTGATGGATCAAAAAGATATGAAGTCAAATATTTGGGACACGGAAAAATTTGTTTCCCCCGGTTACCAAGGACTGAGAAAACAACGAAACGCCTTCGTAAGGGATTTTGTTGATTTAGAATTTTTGAATGCCATTAAAATATTGGATAATGAATTTTTGATCGTCTTGAATCTGGACTGGCCGCAATTCATGACCGATTCAGAATTTGGGCAAAAAATACTGGAAAAGCCCTCGAAATCGGAAATGCCAAAACTCAAATTCCGGTAACCTAATTTTAAAGGAATTTTTCGGAATGTCCGATACCCCCGCCACCCCCCCCCGCCCCCAGATTCCCGACGTTTTGGCGCAGCGCTACGCCAGCCGCGCCATGCTGGCCGTGTGGTCGCCGGAGGGGCGGATCGTGTCCGAACGGCGGCTGTGGGTGGCGGTGATGAAGGCCCAGGCCGCGCTGGGGGTGGAGATTCCGCCCGAGGCCATCGCCGCCTACGAGGCCGTGTTGGAGCAGGTGGACCTGGCCGATATCGAGGCCCGCGAACGGGTTTTGCGTCACGACGTGAAGGCGCGCATCGAGTCCTACAACGCCGCCGCCGGGCACGAGCAGATTCACAAGGGCCTCACCTCCCGCGACCTCACCGACAACGTGGAGCAGGTGCAGGTGCGGCGCTCGCTGGTGCTGCTGCGCGAGAAGACCGCCGCCGCGCTGCTGCAACTGGCCGCGCGGGCCGTGGAACACGCCGCGACGCCGATTGTGGGACGCACCCACCACGTGCCCGCCCAGCCGACCACGTTGGGCAAGCGGCTGGCCATGTTCGGCGAGACCCTGCTGCGCGGCTTCGAGCGTCTCGACGACGCCCTGGAGCGCTACCCCCTGCGCGGCATCAAGGGCGCGGTGGGCACCCGGCTGGATCAACTGACCCTGCTCGACGGAACGGAAGGAACACCGGGAACCGGCGGGGAGGCAAAGGCAGGCTCCGCATCGGAGCGGCTGGACGGCCTGGAACGGGGCATCGCGGCCGAGCTTGGCTTTTCGCGGGTGCTGGGGGCCGTGGGCCAGATCTACCCCCGCGCGCTGGACTTCGAGGTGCTGAGCGCGCTCTACCAGACCGGGGCCGGGCTGTCGGACTTCGCCACGGGGATGCGGCTGATGACCGGGCACGAGCTGGTCAGCGAGGGTTTTCTGGAGGGCCAGGTGGGTTCCTCGGCCATGCCCCACAAGATGAACGCCCGCAGTTGCGAGCGCATCAACGGCTTTCACACGGTGCTGGCGGGCTACCTGCAGATGACCGAGCGGCTGGCCGGGGGGCAATGGAACGAGGGGGACGTGGCCTGCTCGGTGGTGCGGCGGGTGGCCCTGCCCGGCGGGATGTTCGCCCTGGACGGCGCCCTGGAGACCTTCCTCACCGTGCTGGGCGAGATGCAGGTGCACGGGGCGGTGATTGCACGCGAGGTGCGCGCCCAACTGCCCTTCCTGGCCACCACCACCCTGCTGATGGAGGGTGTCAAGGCCGGCGGGGGCCGCGAAACCCTGCACGGGATCATCCGCGATCACGCGGTGGCCGTGGCCCGGGGCCTGCACGAGGGTTCACTTGCCAAGAACGATCTGGCCGAGCGCCTGGGAGACGATGCGGCCTTTCCCTTGGATCGCCGGGAGGTGCTGGCCGTGCTGGGCGACCCCGCCCGCTTCCTGGGCGACGCCCCGGCACAGGCCAAGGGCTTCATGACCGCCCTGGCCCCATTACGAAAGCGTTTTCCCGCTGCGGAACATTACCGCCCCGAGCCGATTCTGTAGGGGATTGCCGGGGGGGGGGCGACGTCATTCAGGGTCGCCCGGCGGTTTCTTGACGCGGTATTCCTCATACTGCCCGCGGGTCAAGAAAAGGGTGTAGACCCAGAGGGATTTGGCGAAGGGGAAGAACAGCAGGATCGATGCGATGGCGGCGCCGGCGCTGGCGTAGAGAATGGTGCGCCAGCCGAGCGGGCTGAAGGTATCGAGGAGAAAGGCCACGAACAGGCCGGACACGCCGGCGAAGGTGTAGCTGTAGACCACGCCCCCCCAGAAATCCCCCTCGTCCACCAGGTACTTGAATGTGCATTTGGAGCAGTTTGGCTTGAAGACGTAATAATTCCGCAACATGGATTCCCCGCGGCAGTTGGGACAGCGCAGGGTGAAACCGCCCAGCATTTTGAAGATTGCGCGAAACATTGAGGTGTACAGGGCCGGAGGGAAGGGGTTGGAGGGCCGGTGACTCGGGGGATGGCCCCCCAAGCAGCGCCTGATGATCTTACTGTAGCGGTTTTGCAGGCCCGCCGCCAATCCACCGGATTTCCGCCCACGGTAAAGGGAATTTAAATTACAATTTAAAAGGGGGTGTGATTTATTGGCCTCCGGCGGGTCAGGGGCTTCGCCCCCGATATCCCAGCAGCTTTA
>JACZSY010000151.1 GCA_022573975.1 SAR324 cluster bacterium
CGGATGCCGGCAAGCAACACATCCCCACCGCCCATCCGGCCCGGCATCCCGCTGGAGATGACTCCTGATTTCCATGGCCCGGCACGTTTTTAACGATGACAGCATTCCATCAAAAACAGGGGCCGTCCACCGGCAGCGACTGGCAATCCATGGCTTGCTTTTATGCTCGCAATCGTAATACAAATTTATTTTACCCGAACAATTTTCACTCAAGAAGTTACCCGGAATTCGACCCTATACGGCACATGCCGGGAGTCGATGATGAAACGTTCCCGCACCCACGATGGAAAAAACCCGGCGCCTGGACCGGCAACCCCGGCGCCTGGGGAGTCCACCGAAACCCCCGCACTTTCCTCCTCTCCAAGCACTCCCGCGGCTGAACCCGAGGGCCTCTCGCGGGAAGAATCCCTCCTTTCCGGGCCAAGGATTCATCTGGTGGGTTCCTGGGAATATTCCATTGGAAGCGAGGATTTCAAATGGGTGGACGAGGTATGGGGCAATATAATGGAAGGAGCCCGGAATCTCGAAAAATTCTCCGATTATCTGCAAAAATTCGTGCATCGAGATGACCTGGGCCCCCTGCAAGAGGCTTTCTCCGCCGCGGTAGAGGAAGAAAGGCCTTACGAGTTCGAGTACAGGATTTTTTATCCCGACGGCACGCTGCACCACATGCTCTCCCAGGGAAATCCTGTGCGGGACGACCAGGGACGGATGGTAAAATTCGCCGGCACCACCCATGACGTCACCGAACTCAAACTGACCGAACAAATTTATAAAGACGCCGGGGAGGAAAAATTCCGCGCCCTGGTGGAAAACTCCATCCAGGGCATTCTTATTCACCACAAGGGCAAGCCGCTTTTCGTCAACCAGAGTTTCGCCGACATCCATGGTTATCGAACCACCGGCGAATTGATGGCGTTTCCCAGCATCGACGTCCTGGTGACGGCCGAGCAAGTGGAGGAATTGCGCGGCCAGGAAAGCCAACTGCTGAATGAAGAAACGCCCTCGCTGCGCACCGAGATGCCCGCCCTGAAAAAGGACGGCACGGAAATTTGGGTGGAAAATTTGAGCCAACTGATGCAATGGGAGGGCCGCCGGGCCATCCAGTGCACCGTGATCGACATCACCGAGCGCAAGCTGGTCGAGGAGGAACTCCGCAAAAGCCGGGAAAACCTGGCCCGCGCCCAGAAAATCGCCAACATGGGGAACTGGGAGTGGAATCTCCTCGATGACCGCATGGAAGGCTCCGAGGAGGCCCACCGCATCGTCGCCCTGGGGAAAGGCCCCTACGTCGGCAGTTCGCAGGATTTTTTCAGCTATGTGGCGCCCGGGGACAAGGAAAAGATGACCTCGGCCATCGTGAAATCCATCAAGGAGGGCGAACCCTTCAATGTGCATTACAAAATCAACCGGCCGGACGGGGAAGTCCGGGTGCTGCAGGCCTACGGAGAAATTTTGAAGCGCGACGAGTCGGGAAGGGTGGTGACCATGTTCGGCACCACGCACGATATCACCGACCGGCTTCACCTGGAAGAGCAACTGCGCCATTCCCAACGATTGAAATCCCTTGGCATATTGGCCGGGGGCATTGCGCACGACTTCAACAATATTCTCAGTCCGATTCTCGGTTACTCCGAAATGATGCTGCAAAAGGCCACGGCAAACAGCAAGGACCTTAAATACCTGAACGTGATTTTTCGATCGGCCACCCGGGCAAAAAATTTGGTGGCTCAGATTCTGCTCTTCAGCCGGCGTAGCCGGTCGGAAAAAATTATCGGCGATTTAGGTTCCATCGTGGAGGAGGTCGTCAATTTTATGCGCTCGACCCTTCCCACATCGATTTCCACGCAAAAAAATATCGCGAAATATATCGCTCCCGTATATTGCGACCCTTCGCAGATGCACCAGTTGATGATGAATCTTTGCGTCAATGCGGGACAGGCCATGACAGACTCCGGGAACCTGAAAATCACCCTCAACACCGTTGATCTTGATGGGTTGAAGTGCCTTTTCGGAAAAATCCTTTCCGGGAAACACGTTCGGCTCACCGTGGCGGACACAGGGATCGGGATGGACCCTGAAACCCTTTCCAACATCTTCGATCCGTTTTTCACCACCAAGGAAACCGGTGAGGGGACGGGCCTGGGGCTATCGACCGTCTTCGGGATTGTCCAGGACCATGAGGGTGGGATCAACGTCTCCAGCGAACCCGGCCGGGGAACAACCTTTGAAATTTACCTCCCGGCAGCCGGACAACGCATTGAAGAGCCAATTGCTCAAGAATCCATTGTTCCCAAAGGTGGAGAGTCCATTCTTTTCATCGATGATGAAGTGGAGATCGCGGAGATGGGAAAAACCATGCTCGAGGGTTTCGGGTACAAGGTCACCATCAGCATGGACAGCTGGAAGGCTCTGAAAATGTTCCAGGATAATCCCAATCGCTTCGATTTGGTGGTGACGGATCAGGGAATGCCCAATCTGGAGGGAGCCCAGCTTGCCGCGAAGATGCGCCAGGCCAGACACGATATTCCGATCATTCTGTGTACCGGCCACAGCAATACCATGACCCCTGAAAGGAGCAAGGCTGCCGGGATCAATGCCTTCCTCTACAAACCGGTTAAAATGAAGGATATGGGCGAGGTCCTGCGCAAGGTGTTGGACGAAGCCCGGCAGGCAGACACCTCGGAAAGCAAGGGACGGGCAGGTGGAGAAAAAACGTCTCGCTCCTGACAGAAAGGGCCAGGGCAAAAATGGCCCCGGAAGGCCAGACGGCAAAAGCTGACTTCATCCCCGTCGATGCGGCTCCCGAGCACAATTTCACCATCTCCCGCCAGTCTCCCTGAGCGGGCCGCAACATTCGATTTCAAATTTTCAGCAATGGGGTTTTCCTCGCCGGCAGGCGTTCGCTCCGTTTGATATTCACGAGAGGGATGGCCAACCTTGACCCCAATCAATATGCTGGAACTGGAATTTTTTTTATGCGGGTTTATTTCCCACCGCTTAAGCCGAAAAAAAAAGTGTCTTGAACCCTTGCTGCTTGCGGCGAGGCCGTTGCTTCACCCGGGCGATCATGCGGCTGCTGGCAATGACGGCCTTCCAGGCCCTGCCCAGTCCCGATGATCCGCACTATCTGCTGGAGTGGAAATGACCGATGGAAATGACGGAGCCAATACCGGGGCAATAAACGCGCCCGCGGGATTGGCGGGCATTCACAAGAAAAACCTGATCGTTCTCGCTACCAGCCAAACCCTGTTCACCAGCGCCGCCTCCATGCTGGTCGCCATCGGTGGATTGGTGGGCTTGGCCCTGGCGCCGGATAAATCCATGGCGACCCTGCCCGTTTCCGCCTTCGTGGTCGGCACCGCGCTGTTCGTCTTGCCCGCATCGTTGATGATGCGAAGCATCGGACGCAGGGCCGGTTTTATGGTCGGCGCCCTGATCGGTTTGGCCGGGGCGTTGACCGGTTATTTCGCCCTGGCAGGCTCATCGTTCTGGTTTTTTTCCCTGGGAACGATGCTGGTGGGCATGTTCGCCGCCACCGCCCAGTTATACCGGTTCGCCGCCACGGACGCGGTGCCGGTAAATTTCCGTGCCAATGCTATCTCGCTGGTGCTGTTGGGGGGCCTGGCGGCCAGTTTCATTGGACCCCAAATCGCCAAGCTTTCGCGCACGGTTTTTCCCGACGTGGAATTCCTGGGCTCCTATCTGTCGGTCTCCGGGCTGTTCATTGTGTTGCTGCTGGTATTGACCCAACTGCGGATTCCGCAGGTGGCGCCGGGCGGGGATGGGTCGGCCGAGGGGGAGCGTCCATTGCGCGCGATCGCCGCTCAACCGCGTTTCATGGTGGCCGCGCTGAGTTGCTTGACGGGCTACGGAACCATGACTTATCTGATGACCTCGACACCACTGGCGATGTTGGCTCACGATTTCGGGTTCGACGATTCCGCCACGGTCATTCAATGGCATGTCTTCGCCATGTTCGTGCCCAGTTTTTTCACCGGAATTCTGATCGCCCGCTTCGGGGAGTTGCCAGTGATCTTTGCCGGTGTTTTGCTGGAGGCCGCTTGCGTGGCCGTGGCCCTGGACGGGGAAACCTTCTATCATTTCTGGTTGGCGTTGTTCCTGTTGGGTTTTGGCTGGAACTTCATGTTCGTGGGAGGATCGACGCTTCTCACGCGCACGCACAACGTGGCCGAGCGAGCCAAAACACAGGGTTTGAGCGAGTTTTTGACCTTCAGCACGATGGCCCTGGCCTCTCTATCGTCCGGTTGGGTGCTGCACATTGCCGGATGGGGGCAGGTGCTGTGGTTCTCCTTGCCCATGCTGGCGGTTGCCGGTTGCGCCGTCTGCGCGCTGGCCTGGTTTCAGCGCCGTGTGGCAACCGAGGCCTGACCCTTCTCCTTGCCGTGGGCATCGTGACCGTGCCCAGTGCGCTTATCGACATCCTCGGCGCCCGGCGTCGCATCCGCCCACACCGCCTCCACCCTGCCAACACCGCCATGCGGTAACGGAAGTTGGACCGGGGGGTGAGGTGGGGGGAACTCGAGGCTGCCCCACCTGCCCTCCGGAAAAACTTCCGCGAAGGCATGTACCAGCGATTTGAAGAACCGAAATTTAAGCAAAAGGTGCTTCGGAAAAATATTCTGCCGAAGCGGAGTTTAAATATATTTTCCCGTTAGCTAGTCGTCCCTGAAAAAGTCTTATTCAGGGACGACTATATAGACAAAAATCTTGCATTCGCATATCGGAATGCGTAATTTATGAAACTTGGGGGTTGCCGTCGAGTTTCTGGCAGTTCCATCTGGGCAATGTCCGAAAAGAATGGAGACCAACTCGCGGCGGAAAACGCCGCGAGACCCTGCCGAACCCGAAAAAGGAACAGACAATGATCAAATTGGGTTTCAATGAAATGGTATCCGCGGCCAGAGAGGAGGTGCCCAACCGCTCACCAGAGGAAGTGATGGAATTGGCCGGAAAGGGAGAAATCGTGCTGGTGGACGTCCGGGAAGCCCATGAGTTGCAAAGGGACGGAAAAATTCCCGGCGCCCTTCACGCCCCCCGGGGCATGCTGGAGCTCCACGTGGACCCCAACAGCCCCGCCTTCAAGGAGGAATTCGGGGAGGAAAAGGAGATCATTTTCTACTGAGCGAGCGGCGGCCGATCTGCGCTGGCAGCGCAGACAGTGAAACGGATGGGACTGCCGCGGGTCTCCTTCCTGAATGGCGGGGTGAAGGCGTGGAAGGAAATGGGCGGTACTATGGCGCCCGTAGACATTTAGGGCAGGTGCTCAAAATTGATCCATCCTGCAGGGATCCCGGTTTCTAGCTCTCCCTAGCAGGGTCCCGCCATCGCTTCCAACCGCGCGGTAATGTTCACGCGGTCTCCAAAGACGGCGTTATCATAGGCCACACGGGCTCGTATGTCCGAGATTTTGGGATACAAGATGCTTAATCGAACCGTGATCGGCGGTGATTTCTGAGGGGAATACACATGATTTTCAGACAGTTGATCGATAGCGAATCCTGGACCTACACTTACCTTCTTGCCGACGATCAGACGCGGCAGGCCGTGCTGATCGACACGGTTTTCGAGCATCATCTGCGGGATCTCGCTTTGGTTCGGGAACTCAATTTGGAGTTACTGTACACGCTGGATACACATGTGCACGCCGACCACGTGACTGGCGCTTGGCTCATGAGCCAGGCGGTGGGCAGCAAGATCGCCCTCGGCCAGGCTTCCGGGGCAGAAGGTGCCGACTTGTATCTCGCTCACGGCGATATGGTCAACGTAGGCGGTCTGTGTCTCGAGGTGCGTGCGACGCCAGGCCACACCGCCGGTTGCATGACCTATGTGCTCAGCGATCAGTCGATGGCGTTTACCGGCGACGCGTTGCTGATTCGAGGAGCGGGGCGCACGGATTTTCAGCAGGGCGATGCGGGTCAGTTGTTTCGTTCGGTGCGCGAGCAGATCTTTTCACTGCCGGAGACCTGCCTGCTCTACCCCGGCCACGACTACAGTGGCCGAACCGTGACCACCGTCGGCGAAGAGCGCGCTCACAACCCGCGGTTGGGCGACGGAAAGCGAGAGCAGGATTTTACGGGCTACATGCAAAACCTCGGATTGCCACACCCCAAGCGCATGGACGACGCTGTCCCGGCCAACCTGCAGTGCGGTCGCCCGAAAGCCGGCGACACCGTACCGCAGACTCCGGATTGGGGCCCGGTGATTCGAACATTCGCCGGGGTGTGGGAAATCGACCCCGGTTGGGTGCACGAACACCGGGAAGATGTTCTGCTCATCGACGTCCGCGATGAACAAGAGCTCCGCATCAGCGACTTGGGGCTGATCCCTGGCTCACGGGTTGTTCCCCTCAGCCAATTTCGCGAGCAAATCGCCGAACTCCCAAAGGATCGACCAGTTGTCACCGTTTGCCAGGCGGGAGCCCGCTCGGCGCAGGCGGCGTTGATCCTGGAGAAGGCTGGGTTTGACCAGGTGGCCAATCTTCCGGGCGGCCTGTTGCGGTGGCAAGCCCTGGGCTTTCCGACCCAGCCCTCGGCCGAAGTGTCGTAATGCGAGCTCTCGGCCTTTCCATCGGCTGGTTCGCCTCTTGGGATTTCACAGATGGATGACAAGCACTCTCAGACCCATCGCAGCCGGTCATCGGAGGCCGGGGAGGCCGTCGATCCCCCGGTGCTGGGTCTGCGCGCCAACTTCGGTCAGTTCGGCCTGCTCGTATTGGTCAACGGTTTCGTGGGTGGCATGGTTGGCATGGAACGAAGCATTCTGCCTTCGATGGCTGAGGAGGAATTTGGTCTCGTCGCTCGCACCGCAATTCTCTCCTTCATAGTCGTCTTTGGGCTATCCAAGGCGATGGCCAACTACTTTGCCGGGCGATGGGCCGATTCGTTTGGCCGCAAGCGCATCCTGATCGCGGGTTGGATCGTCGCCATCCCGGTGCCGTTTGCCCTCATGTGGGCGCCGACATGGGAGTGGGTACTCGCCGCCAACGTGCTGCTCGGGGTGAATCAGGGCCTGACCTGGTCGACGACGGTCATCATGAAGATCGATTTGGTGGGTTCGAAAGGCCGGGGCCTGGCCATGGGCATCAACGAGTCTGCCGGCTACGTGGCGGTTGCGTTGGCGGCCCTGGCCACCGGCTGGATCGCCGGGCGGTATGGGTTGCGGCCCGAGCCATTTTACCTGGGCATCGCGTTCATCCTTTTGGGACTTAGTCTTTCCATCTTGCTGGTGCGGGATACCCGCGGGCATGTGATCCAGGAGGCCCTATCGCAGGCCGAGGCCACCACCGACGTGCCGACGCCCCGCCAAGTGTTTTGGCGTACGTCGGCGCTCGATCGAAACCTGTCCTCGGTCAGCCAAGCTGGCCTGGTCAACAATCTCAACGATGGAATGGCCTGGGGACTGCTTCCTTTGTACTTTGCCACAACGGGCATGACACTCGAACAGATCGGCGTGCTTGCCGCGATTTATCCGGCTGTTTGGGGAATCGGCCAGATGTTCACCGGCGCGCTCTCCGATCGTCTGGGGCGCAAGGGGCTCATCGTCTGGGGCATGTTTCTGCAGGCCTTTGGGATCGGTGGCATCGCCATGTCTGAGCATTTTTCCGCCTTTGCGCTCCACGCCGCTTTGCTGGGGGCTGGCACGGCGATGGTCTATCCGACCTTGCTCGCGGCCATCGGCGATGTGGCTGCTCCGTCGTGGCGGGCCTCGGCGATCGGTGTTTACAGGTTATGGCGCGATCTGGGGTACGCTTTTGGCGCGGTTATCGCCGGGGTTGTCGCCGATGCTTTTGGCCTGGTTCCGGCGATCTGGACAGTGGCCGCGTTGACCTTGGCCTCCGGTTTGCTGGCGGCGGTTCGCATGACTGAGACCCGTCCTGCTCCCTCGTAAATGGCGGAGCGTCTTCTACTTTTTCTGCACTGGTGGAGGCGCTATTCGTCTGGAGTTTACGTTGCTTTCTTAGGTATGTTCCTCAATCCGCGGGGGACGAGTGGACCCAGGTCAAACAGCGCCATCCCCGCGGCGATGGCTACCACTACCACAATGGCCTGCGCTTGCCCGGACCCTAGGGAAACCACAGCCGGGCCCGGGCAATAACCGCTCAGCGCCCACCCAACCCCGAACAAGGCCGCGCCGGAAAGTAGAGTCGGATTGATATCCTTTCGCGTCGGTATTTCGAAATTGGTTGCAAAAAGAGGCTTGCCGCGGGGCACGGCCAGGCGATAAATCACGTGGTAGGTGCCCACTGCAGCCAGGAAGAGGAATACCAAAGTTGGGTCCCAAACCCCGGTGACATCCATTACGCCAACAATCCGGCTGGGCTGGGTCATGCCCCCCAGGGTCAGCCCCCCACCGAACAACAGGCCCGAAATCAGTGCGGCCGCGATGTTTTTCATAGGGAACCTCCCAGCAGGTGATTCACAATATACACCGTTGCAATCCCGGTGAGGAAAAAAGTCCCCGTGGCCGCGATGGATCGCTTTGATAAACGTGCCACGCCGCACATGCCATGGCCGCTGGTGCAGCCGGACCCCATCCGGGCGCCGAAGCCCACCAGCAGGCCGGCGACGATCAGCGTTGGCATGGAACGTTCCAGCCCGAAAGAAATGACGCCTACGGCGGACCAACTGGCGGCGAACCCTCCGATGACCAGGCCAATCAGAAAAACCGCCCGCCAGAGCCATTCGCCCGCACGCGGCAACACCACCCCAGCCATAATGCCACTGATCCCCGCGATCCTTCCATTGAACAACAACAGGAGCCCCCCACCCAACCCGATTAACACGCCTCCCAGTAGAGAGTTTATCACCGAGAATTCAGCCATGGCCACCTCCTAAACAAAATAAGTTATTTGATGACAGTGTTTGGCAAACACCTTCCCCTGTCCCCGGTTCTTTGGCAAGGGGCGCCTGCCCACGCCCACTCCGGCCAGCAGCAGCGGCCTGGCCGACGCGCCCGCCCGCATCGCTTTTTCGATCCAGATCGGAAAGTTGGATGGGACAAATCATCCTTGCAGACATCACCGGGCTTGCTCCTCTTCCAATTCATATGGTAGCCGACAGGGATAGAAGGGATCACCGGCCTGGCCGGCCACCCAGCCGGCGGGAACCTATGGGAGGCGTCAAGCGATGGCCCTGAAAGTGGATATCCGTGTTCCCGTCGGTTTGCCCGTGCCGGAGACCGCGGATTTTATCGCCCAGTGCGAGGCCGCCGGTTTTTCCGGCGTTGGCGTTCACGACCATCAGCACAGCGGCCGGGACGTGTTTCTGACCCTGGCCCTGGCGGCGGAACGCACCTCGCGCATCACGCTGTATCCGGCCACCACCAATCCGGTGACCCGCCACCCCATGGTGCTGGCTTCCATCGCCCACACCATGGAGGAGATCGCTCCGGGGCGCGCCCTTTTGACCGTAGGGGCCGGCTTCCTTGCCGTGGGCAGCATCGGCCATCCCAGGGCCTCGCTGAAAACCATGCGCGAAGCCATCCAAACCATCCGGCGCCTGTTGCGGGGGGAGAAAATCACCTTCAACGGCGTCGAGACGAAGCTGAGGAATATCAGCGAGCGGCCCACGCCGGTCTACATGACCGTCGCCGGGCCGAAAATGATGGAACTGGCCGGGGAGGTCGCGGACGGGGCGATGATGCTGGTGGGTCTGCACCCCCGGGCCATCGCGGCGGCCCGCCGCAGGCTGGAAACAGGCGCCCGGCGGGCGGGCCGGGAGCTGAAGGATTTCCAGACCATTTTCATCACGCCGATGACCGTGGACGAGGACGGCCAGGAGGCCCGGCGCTGGCCCCAGCGGTGGTTCCAGCCCGGCCAGCCCTATCTCAAATACCCCAGCAAGGCCAACCTCGACTGGCTGCGGGAATCCGGGATCGATCTTCCCGATGACTTCGTCCCGGAGGAGATCACGGACGCCCAGGCGGCGGAAATTTGTGACGCCTTCGGGCTCTTCGGCACGGCCGGGGAATGCCTCGACCGCCTCAAGAGGGCGGCCAGCGAGTCGGGCGTGGAGCGGGTGTTCATCTTTCCGACCCACACCAGGGATGGCGGATACGACATGCCGCGCCCCGAGCTTGAGGCGTTCAGGAAGGTGATTTTTCCGGGGTTGCCGGGTTAGTGTGCTGACTCGGAGGTTTTCGATTAAAATTTCATTCGAATTGGGGCAAGGAAAATGATCGACCATGTATCCATACCCGTTTCAAACTTAAGCAAAAGCGCGGAATTTTACGAAAGTGTTCTTCAACCCCTTGGGTTAAGGCGGTTGGTCGATCGTGAGAACACCATCGGCTTTGGGAAAAAATATCCGGAATTCTGGCTCAATGCCCGTGCCAACACCCCGCCCATTCCGGACGACACGGGCGGTCATGTCTGTCTTCGCGCACCGGACAAGGAAGCCGTTATCT
>JACZSY010000152.1 GCA_022573975.1 SAR324 cluster bacterium
GGAAAAAATTCAGCGATTGTTGTTACGGGCCACGAAACGCATCCAGCGCTCTTTCAACTGGAGATCGTATTCGGGGGAGGAAACGCAGAGCAGGGTATGGGGGAAGAGTCGCACGTTCCTTTTCAGCATCAACTGAAAGGCGCTTTCGATATTGTGTTCGTAGAGCGGTTCGGGATTGTCCATTTGGGCGGCCTGGTGCGCGGAGTGAATGAATTCGATGAGAATGTTGAAATCGATCGGATCGATTTCCAGGTTTTCGGCGATGCCTCTCAGGAAATGGATTTCCTTGTCCATCAGGATGCCGTCGGCCATGGCCATCCCCATCAGGTCCAGCATCAGGCTGTACACCAGATCGGTGCGGCTCAGCCGGCGCTCGATCCGTGGACGGTCGAGGGGTTTGTTTTTGAGCACCGCGAACACGGCCTCCCTGCTTTTGGGGGGGAGGCGGAACTGTTCGACCCATCGCTTCAGCAGCTCCATTTCGTCCGGATGGAGCTCCTCGTCGCTGACCGCGACGGCGGCCACCAGCATCAGATAATCGCGGCGCCAGCGCCAGGGATAATCGCTGATTTCGGTAAGGGTGCCCATGTCGGTCATGTTGGTGGCCATGTTGGTCGGGAGCATCTCAATTTCCGGCAATCGGGCATCCCCGCCTGCCCGGCTGGAGCCGCGCCGATTGACGCCTATCCTTCACCGGGCGTCTTCCGGGCCGATTCAAAAACAAACACGTCTCCACGATAGAAAAAATATGGCTGGAGCGCAATATTTCGTGAAAAAATCGTGAAATAATCCGACTCGGAGAGGGAAAGGCGGCGGAAAATCCAACGGCGGCGCGATGCGTCATACCGGGTTTCGTACCGTCCGAAATCGACGAAGGCGCGGCGTCCTTTTTTGTTGAGATAGAGGAACCGCGGCGTGAAATCGGCGCGCTGATTTTTGGATGAAACCAGGATCCGCCGGCCCACGATTTTGAGCGAATAGCGGGGATTCATCTTTGGCGCCACCCCATCCGCCGGCCACGATTCGGGCGGGAGGGTCTTGCGGTGGCTCCAGATCGGCCTGGCCTCCTGGTACGGATCGATGCGGATCTTCCCTTTCAGTTCATCCAGGATCGGTGTGCGGAAGCGGATAAAGCGCCGGTATTCCCTCGAGGTGAATTTCTTGATCCGGCTGCGGCCGAATAACATCGAGGCGCCGACGGAATTGATGGAATAAAACACCATGATATCGGAGGGCCGGTCATAGAGCAGGTCTTCACCGAAAAAATTCCCGGTTTCGATATCCACCACGGCGTCGATGGTCTTGCCGGGATTGGGGGTGTTGATGCGGACGATCATGTCGACCTGGTCCGCGAGCGCCAATCTGCTCTGCGCGCTCTCCAACACCAGCTTCAGCTGTCCCGCCACCAGGACGCGTTCCCATTTGGTCATTTCCACCCGCGCCGGTGCGAGAAGGGGGTCCTGCCTGGTGGCGTCCACCAGGCGGTGAAAGGCCTTGCGGAAGGATTTTTTGGCGAGAAAGACCTTGTAGCGCTGGAAATTTTCCCTGGCCAACACCTTGTTGACCCGGTCGAAGGATTGTTTGACGATGTCATCGCCGGGGTTGTCGATGAGGGCCAGGTGGTATGCGTTGGCGGCCTCCTCCCAGCGTTTTTCCCGTTCCAGGCGCTCGCCTTCCAGGAAATTGATGTTGCATCCCGTCAGCGCCAACGACAATCCCGCCAGCAACAATCCGGTCAGGAACCGTCCCGCCAGCACTCTCCACACGGGGGCCAGCCAAAAACGGAGCGGGGCCGGCCAAAAACGGAGCGGGGGCCGCCGGAAGTCTCCGGGAGCGCAAAGGCGTGCCGATACGGTGGAGCGCATCATGGGGTATATCCAACGGGGTAATTGAGGGCTTCCTCGGTGATCTGAACGTCGTGAACGTGGCCTTCGCGCAGGCCGGCGTTGCTGATCTGCATAAATTTGGCGTTGTTCCTCAGGGAGGCCAGGTCCGGGACGCCCAGGTAGCCCATCCCGGAGCGGAGCCCGCCGATGTATTGGAAAATGCTTTCGGACAGGGGCCCCCGGTAGGGAACCCTGCCCTCCACGCCCTCGGGCACCGTTTTCATGTCCTCGGTGACGTTCTCCTGGAAATAGCGGTCCGCCGAGCCGTCCCGCATGGCGCTGATGGAGCCCATGCCACGGTAGGTCTTGTAGCGCCGGCCCTGATAGAGCATCACCTGCCCCGGGCTTTCATCGGTGCCGGCGAACAGGTTGCCCAGCATCACGCTTTCCGCCCCGGTGGCCAGGGCCTTGACGATGTCGCCGGAAAACTTGATGCCACCGTCGGAAATGATGGGAACGCCTTTCTTGACGGTGGCGGAATACACGGAATGAATCGCGGTGAGTTGGGGCACGCCCACCCCCGCGATGACACGGGTGGTGCAAATCGATCCCGGCCCGATGCCCACCTTGACCGCGTTGACCCCCGCCTGGATCATGGCTTCGGCCGCCTCCCCCGTGGCGATGTTTCCACCGATCAACTCCATATGGGGAAAGGCTTCGCGCATGGCCCGGATACCCTGCAACACCTTTTGCGAATGGCCGTGGGCGGTGTCCATCACCACCACGTCGCAGCCCGCGGCCAGCAGGGCTTCGGTGCGTTCCAGGCAATCGGCGCCGGGCCCCACCGCGGCGCCGACGCGCAATCTTCCATGCTCGTCCTTGCAGGAATTGGGATATTTGCGGGCCTTTTCGATGTCCTTGACGGTAATCAGGCCCATCAGCTCGAATTGATCGTTGACCACCAACAGCTTCTCGATGCGATGCCTGTGCAGGATCCCCTTGGACCCTTCCAGGTCGATTCCCGGCCGAACGGTGATCAGGTTCTCCCGGCCCTGGGTCATCAGCTTGCTTACCGGCTGGTCGAATTGGGTTTCGAAGCGCAGGTCGCGATTGGTGAGGATGCCCACCAGTTCCTTTCCCTGGGTCACGGGCACCCCGGAGATGCGGAACCGTTCCATCAGCTTTTGCGCTTCATGCATGGGGGCGTCGGGGGAAATGGTGATCGGATTGGAGATCATGCCGCTTTCCGAGCGTTTCACCAGGTCCACTTCCTCGGCCTGCCGCTGGATGTCCATGTTCTTGTGGATCACGCCCAGCCCGCCTTCCTGGGCCATGCAGATGGCCGTGCGGAATTCGGTCACGGTGTCCATCGCGGCGCTCAGCAAGGGGATGTTGATTTCAATATTTTGGGTCAGACGGGTTTTGAGTTGAGTCTCGTTGGGGAGAACTTCCGATTTGGCGGGTACCAGCAAAACATCATCAAAGGTCAACCCTTTCTCGATCCTTTCGGTCAGCATCAGGGCGGCTCCTTCCGTGGGAGGGATTGGAAAATGAAAAAATCACCGGGAACGAAGCCGGTTCAAGCTCCGGGGACCCTGCAAAAAATCGCCCCGGACTTCTTTTTTTTAGGCGCCGTTTCGGCCCCTGCTTTTGGCGCCCCATGGGGGAGTCCGCGGGAAGCCCCGGCCTTCCTCCGGCCAGTTGGGCCGCTGCAAGGGATCGCCGTCCGGTTGCCCTCCCATCACGGGAAAGGGACTATCCTCCGGAACGGCGGCGCGAAATGGTGACAAAAAGGTGGAAACCCTTTCCCATGGTGGTGTATTCTAGGGGGTTCCAGGCCCTTTATGAAAAATAACATTTTCTTCAATTGATGCAACTGCAAAACGCTTCCCCCCACCTTTTGATGGCCTCCGTGATGAAAGAGGCCCGCGGCCGGATCGCCAAACGCCTCCCGTTGACCCTGTGCGGACTCCAGGGAGGCAGCAAGGCCTGGCTGTTGTCCGCGCTGGCCAGCCGGATATCCCAGCCGATGGTGGTGGTCTGCGACAGCCTGGGCCGTGCGGAGACCTTGTGCGAGGACCTGGATTTTTTCAACCATTTTTCCGCCTCGGGATTGCCGGCGCTGCTTTTTCCACACTGGGATACCGTACCCTACGACAGTTTTTCTCCCCACAAGGAGGGGATGGCGCAACGGTTCACCGCCCTGGCGTCCTTGATGGATGGAGAGCGGATGCTGCTGGTGACCACCCGGCAGGCGCTGATGCAGGGCATGATGCCCCCGCAAGTGTTCCGCGCGTTGCGCTTCGGGTTGCGCCGGGGCGAATCGATTCCGCGCGCCGGCCTGCTGAAAAAACTGGCGGCCGCCGGGTATGTGCGGGTGGACCTTGTGGAGGCGCCCGGAGAATTCAGCGCCAGGGGAGGGATCGTGGACGTGTTTTCGATTCAGGAAGAACATCCGGTGCGGCTGGATTTCTTCGACAATGACCTGGACACGATCCGCTATTTCGAAGTGAGCTCCCAGAAATCCTTTCGGGACACCGAAGCCATTGTCGTTTTTCCTGCCTCGGAAGTGGTGGTCAACGGGGAAACGGCCGATTTCGCCCTCCGCCGGTTGCCCCATTTCAAGGGGGAACTGCAACCCGAATCCTACCGCCAACTGTACCGCTACATCGAACAGGCCGCCCCTTTTCCCGGTTGCGAACAGATGATGACCCTGTTTTACGAGCGGGCCGGGTGGTTGTTCGAGGCGTTCCCCCAAGACGTGGTGTTGGTGGTGGACGAACCGGACAGCCAGCAGAAGACCGCCCGAGGTTTTTTCGACGAGGTGCTGGGCGAGCAGGAATTCAATCTCCGCCAGGGAAATCTGGCCCTCGATCCTGAAACATTCTTTCTCACCCCGGAAGCCCTGGAGCGGGAATTGGCCCGTTTCTATCGGGTGCGCACCCAATCCCTGCGGCTCAATGGCGATGCGGAAACCCTTCTTTGCCCCTTCGCGGACAACAGCGCCTTGCGTCTCCCCGGCGAGGACGCCAACGGACCCCATCCGGTGTTGGAGGAAATTCTGGCCCGGCTGGTGAAATGGCGCGACGCCGGCGCCCGCCTCCATATCGCCGCGCGCACCCGCACCAGCGCGGAGCGTCTGCGGGAATTGATGGCGCAATTCGATGTGGGCGTCCGGCTGGATGAAGAAAACGCCCCCCTGTTCGACGATCCGGTTTTCGATCACGCTGTTTTCGATCACACAGTGCTCGAAGGCGCGGAATCGCGGCCTCTGGAAATGCCAATTTCCGGGCCGGGAAAATCCTCGCTGGAAGATTCCTCGCTGGAAAAAGACACAGTGGCGGACATCGCTTTGCTTGATCGGACGCCGAATAGCGGCTTCCGCGTGATCGGCGAATCGGGGGAAACCCACTGGGCGCTCATCACCGAAGAGGAACTGCTGGGGGAAAAAACACGGCAACGGCGGCTAAAAAAAGGCAAGCTCCAGCATTTCATCGCCTCCCTGGGGGATCTCAAAGAGGGCCAGTTGGTGGTGCACGTGGAATACGGCATCGGGCGCTATGAGGGGTTGCGGCGTCTCGAAGCGGGGGGGGACGAAGGGGATTTCCTGCATCTGTCCTACGCCGGAGGGGACAAGGTCTACGTCCCGGTCTCGAAGCTGAACCTGGTGCAGAAATTCACCGGGGTGGACGACACGGCGCCACAATTGAACCGCCTGGGCGATGCGGCATGGCAGCGGTCGAAGACCCGCGCCTCGAAGGCCATCGAGGACATGGCCGGGGAATTGATCGCCACCCATGCCCAGCGCAAAGCCCGTGAGGGACACCCCTTCCCACCCAACAGGGCCATGATGACCGAGTTCGAGGAGGCTTTTCCATATCAGGAAACCGAGGACCAGGAAACGGCCATCCAGGAGGTGCTCGACGATTTGAGCGGCGATAAGCCCATGGACCGGCTGGTCTGCGGCGACGTGGGCTTCGGCAAGACCGAGGTGGCCATGCGGGCGGCCTACTTGGCCGTGCTGGACGGTTTTCAGGTGATGATGCTGGTGCCCACGACGATTCTGGCCCAGCAGCACTTCGAAACCTTCAACCAGCGCTTCGAGCGTTTCCCCGTGAACATCGAGGTGATCAGCCGCTTCCGCACGCCAACCCAGCAAAAAAAGATCGTCAAGCGGTTTGCCGGGAAGGGCCTGGATATCCTGATCGGAACCCACCGCCTGCTCTCCAAGGATATCGCGCCGGGCAACCTGGGGCTGTTGATCATCGATGAGGAGCAACGCTTCGGCGTGGCCCACAAGGAAAAAATCAAGCGCCTCAAAACCGGTGTGGAGGTGCTCACGCTTTCCGCCACCCCGATTCCCCGCACCTTGCACATGAGCCTGATGGGGGTGCGCGACCTGAGCATCATCAACACCGCGCCCATGGACCGCATCGCCGTGCGCACCCGGCTGGTGAAGGCCGGCGATTATATCATCACCGAAGCCATCGAGCGCGAGGTTCGCCGGGGAGGGCAGGTGTTCGTGGTGGAAAACCGGGTGGAACACATCCACGCTTTCGGAACCTACATTCAATCCCTGCTGCCCAACCTGCGCCTCGCCATCGCCCATGGGCAGATGCCCGAAAGGCAGCTGGAAGAAGTAATGCTGGCGTTCGTGAAAGGGGAAATCGACGTGCTGGTGAGCACCTCCATCATCGAATCGGGACTGGACATTCCCCGGGCCAACACCATCCTCATTCATCATGCCGACCGCTTCGGACTGGCCCAACTCTACCAATTGCGGGGGCGCGTGGGGCGCAGCAACGTGCAGGCCTATGCCTACCTGTTGGTGTCCCCGGAAAAGGCCCTCACCGAAGTGGCGCAAAAGCGCCTGAACCTGTTGCAGGAATTGAACGACCTGGGCTCCGGTTTCAAGATCGCATCCCACGACCTGGAAATCCGGGGCGCCGGCAATCTGGTGGGACGCGAACAGTCCGGCCATATCAGTAATATCGGCCTGGAATTGTTCACCCGCATGGTCGAAGAAGCCGTGGGAAAATTGCAGGACGGAAAACCGGCGGCGGCGGACAGGGTGGAATGCAAGCTGGAGCTGGGTTTTCCCTACCTGCTTCCCGAGACCTATATCCCCAGCACCCGCCAGCGGCTGGACGTCTACAAGCAACTGGCCGAAATCCGCGGCGAGGAGGAACTTTGGGAAATGCGCGAAACCCTGGAAGACCGATTCGGCAAGGCGGTGCCGGAGTTGGCCTCATTGTTCGTGCTGATTCAGGTGCGCCTGCTGGCCATGCGGCTTGGACTGAGCGCATTGGAAAACCAAAGGGGCGTGTTGTCGGGCAGGTTCGGCCGTCCGGAGTGGGTCGAACTGGACGAATTGATGGCCTTGGTGAACGATCCAACAATGGAATTCAAGCTTCAGCCTGGTGACCGGATATTGATGGGACCCATGCCGGAAACGCCACAGGGCGTGCTGGAAAGACTGGCCAAGCTGGAACCGGCGGTGAGGGGGAACCGCGCGGCGGCTTGAGAATTGGCGAAAAATGGAAGATCGTGAAGGAAGACATGACATATGCACATGACCCAACGGCCGGTCAGATGAAAGCCGCCAATAATATAACCGCCAAAGACACCGTCGCGGGAGCGCGCGCCCCAGTCCATGGCTCCGTCCGGCGGGGCGGCGCCATGGCCCGGAGTTTGGCATATTCCCCTCCAGGGCAGGTCACGTCCCCGTTGGCGCTGTGGGTGCTGGGCGCGATCGTGTTGTTCCTTTTGGCCGGATGCGAGGAAACCAAACGCCGGGAAAAAGGGGACGAATCCCTCGCCAGGGCCATCGCCATTGTCAACAACGAGAAAATTCATTTCGAGGATTTCCAGAACGAATACCAATTGTTTCTGACCCAATGGGACCGCATCATCAAGAAAGATCCCCGTAAAAAAAAGGAAATCAAGAAACTGCTGCTGACTCGCAAAATTGAAGAAAAATTGCTGGACCAGGAAGCCCGCCGCCGCGGGATCACAGTGGACAACGCGGAATTGAGCATCCGTCTGAACCTGTTGATGGGGGTTTCCAACGCCTCGGATGGCGGCATGGAAGGCTGGCGGCAAAACATTAAACAAGCCGATTGGAACCGCAAGTTCAAAAGCCGGCTGATTCACGAAAAACTGGTTCAACGCGAGGTGTTGGACAAGATTCGCCCCACCCGGGCGGAAATGCGGGCCTACTACAACCGGAACCGCAATTCCTTCCGGCGGGAAGCGATGGTCAACGTAAGGCATATCGCCGTGGGAAACCGCTCCACCTACAACCGGGTGCGGCGGGCGTTGAGACGCAAGAGAAATTTCATCGAGTTGGTGCGTAAATATTCCACCACCCCGGACAAAAAGGCCGACGGGTTGCTGGGGTGGGTGACGCGCGGCATCCTGCCCAAGGAGTTCGACGAGGTCATCTTCAAAATGTCCACCATCGGCAGCATCAGCCCCCGCAGAAAACCGGTGCGCACCCAGATGGGGTTTCACATCTTCCGCCTCGAAGGGCGAAGAGGGGCGGGCAGGGTGGGATTCCGCCGGGCCCGCGGCCAAATCCGGCGCAGGCTGATTCGATCCAAACAAAACGCCGCCTATCGGAAATGGTTGGACGGTTTGAGGAAAAAAGCCACCATCAAGATCGATGAGGCCCTGTTGGCCGCCGACTGAAAACATTGCTGAAATTATGTCCCAACTCAAATCCAGCTTCCCGCCGCCATCGGCCCGCATCGCCGTCGCCATGAGCGGCGGGGTGGATTCCTCCGTGGCCGCGGCGCTGTTGGTGGATCAGGGCTACCAGGTGGTGGGGGTGCATATGAAGCTGCACGACCTGCCCTCCGAAGAACGCCGGGACAAATCGTGTTGCTCCATCGACGATTCCCTGGACGCGCGCCAGGCCTGCGCCCGGCTGGGCATTCCTTTTTATGTGCTGGACTTCACGGAACGCTTCCAATCCTCGGTGATCGATTACTTCATCGACGGTTACCGCGCGGGGGAAACCCCCAACCCCTGCGTGATGTGCAACCGCAAGGTGAAAAATTCGGTGCTGCTGGATCGGGTGCGGGAATTCGGCTGCGATTTTCTGGCCACGGGACATTATGCGCGCATTCGCCACTCCGCCAAGGGCGCCGAAGGTGACGGAAGCGGCAATGGGGCCTGGGAACTGGCGCGCCCCCGGGACCGCCACAAGGATCAGACCTACTTCCTTTTCGGCACGCCACGGGAAGAGTTGCCTCATTTGCTTTTTCCCCTCGCCGATCTGGACAAGACCCAAACGCGGGCCGTGGCGGAAAAACGCCGGTTTTTCACCTGGAACAAGCCCGACAGCCAGGAGGTCTGTTTCGTTCCCAGCGATTACCGCAAATTTTTGCGGGAGCGGATGGAGCCGGTGCTGCCCGGCAATTTCGTCGACCGCTCGGGCAAGGTACTGGGAACGCACGGGGGCATTCCTTTTTATACCGTGGGACAGCGGAGGGGACTGGGCTTGAGCGCCCCCGAACCGCTGTATGTGGTGGCCCTCCGTCCCCAAAGCAACGAGGTGGTGTTGGGCGCCGAGCCGGAGTTGTTCAGCAGGGGCATGCGCGTGGGCGGCGCCAACTGGGTCTCCCGCCCTCCCATCACCGCGCCCATCGAGGCGGAGGTCAAAATCCGCTATTCCCACCAGGGCGCACGGGCGCGAATCGTGCCGGAAAAACAACCGGGGGGGGAGGACACGCTGCGGGTGGAATTCGAAACCCCGGTGCGGGCGATCGCCCCGGGGCAGGCGGCGGTTTTTTACCAGGACGACGTGCTGCTGGGCGGAGGGTGGATTCTCCCCGTGGAAAATATTTGAGGAGGGGCGATGAACCTGGTCATGGTCGGCTTCATGGCATCGGGAAAAACCACCGTGGGAAAACGGTTGTCCAGGCGGCTGGGGTATTCGTTTTTTGATACCGACCAGTTCATCGAAGCGGAGGTGGGGTGCTCCGTTCCCGAAATATTCTCGATTCAGGGGGAAAAATATTTCAGGGAGCTGGAAAGCCGCGTGGCCGATCATCTGCACCGGCTGGTGAACACGGTCATCGCCACGGGGGGCGGATTGTTGATGACGCCGGGAAATCTCGAACGGCTGCGCCGCGCGGGGCCTCTGATCTTCCTCAAGGTGCATCGCGAAGACCTGCTCAAAAGGCTGGAAAGAGATTCGCGCCGCCCAAAAGTTCAAGGGGGAAGCCTGGAGGAAACGGTGACCCGGCTGATGGCCGAACGGCTGCCGGTTTACGAACAAAGTGATCTGATCGTCGAAACCAAGGGCAAAAGCATCAACCGGGTGTGCGGTGAAATCCTGCGAAATCTGGCCAATCTTTCCCGCCAGCCGGAGACGGAAAAGGACTGACCCCGCATCCCCGCACCATGATGTTGAACAGCTCAAGGGAGGGGAGATTTCTGTCCATGGGGTGGGTGGGATTTGGGGGGATGGGGATTTCGACGGGGGAAGCCTCATCCCTTCCGGCCTTCGGCCTCCCTCCCTCTCCATCCCTTCGGCAAGCTCAGGACAGGCTCGACGGAGAGGAAAAAAACATCGT
>JACZSY010000153.1 GCA_022573975.1 SAR324 cluster bacterium
GCCTCGGGGTTGACTCTGATTTTCGGGGTTTCGAAAATCGTCAATTTCGCCCACGGCTCTTTTTACATGCTGGGAGCCTTCCTCACCTATCAGATTTATCCCTACATCATGTTCGGAACGGTGTACGGGTTTTACCTGTCCATTTTTCTGTGCGGCCTGATCGTCGCGGCGCTGGGCCTGGGCTTCGAGATGCTGGTGCTGCGGCGGGTGTACCAGGCCGAGGAGATGATGCAGTTGATCGTCACGGTGGCGGCGGTGTTGATCATCCGCGATACGGTCAAGTTCTTCTGGGGGCTGGACGACGTGTCCGTGCAACTGCCCGAGGCTCTGTCCGGGGCGATGGTGATCGGCGAAACCTACCTGCCCACCTTTCAACTCTCCATGGTGGCCATCGGCATTTTCGTGCTGGCCTCGATCTGGGCCATTCTGCGCTTCACGCGGGTGGGCATCATTCTGCGGGCCGCCACCGACGACCGCGGCATGGTGGCCCTGCTGGGCATCAATCAGTCCATCGTGTTTTCCGCCGTGTTCGCCGCCGGCTCGTTTCTGGCGGGCATCGCCGGAGGGCTTGCCGCGGCCTTCGAAAGCGTCAACTTCCTGCTGGACACCCGGATTATCGTGACGGCGTTTATCGTGGTGGTGATCGGGGGGTTGGGCAACCTCTACGGCGCGCTCTTCGGCGCGCTGGCGGTGGGCGTGCTGAAGGCGCTGGGCCTGTTATATGCGCCACGGTTGTCCATGGTGCTGATTTTTTTGCTGATGGCGGCGGTGCTGATGACGCGCTCCTTTCGGCGTAGCGTGGAGTAAGTCAATGGCCAACGAACCTTCCCCGGCAACACCCGGGAGTCTTTCACCGGGCAATTCACACGCCATGACGATGCTGGACAAATACCGCATTAACTGGCGCTTGACAGCGGCGTTGATGGCGGTGTCCGTGCTCGGATTGTTCACCCTGCCTCCCTTGATGGTCTTCGCCCTGATCGAGGTGATGATCTTCGCCCTCTTCGCCAGCGCCCTAAACCTGTGGTTGAGCTACGCGGGCATCCTCTCGTTCGGCCATGCGGTGTATTTCGGCCTGGGCGCCTATGGCGTGGCCATCACCATCGAGCGCTTTGGCTGGCCCATGCCGCTGGGCATCCTGGCCGGACCGGTCGTCAGCGCGCTGTTCGCCCTGGTGTTCGGCTTTCTCTGCGTGCAACTGACCACCATCTACATGGCCATGCTGACCCTGGCCTGCGCCGAAGTCACTTATGCGGTGGCCTTTCAGTGGTTCGACTTCACCGGCGGGGATTCCGGCATTTCCGGGCATGTGCCCGCCATGCTGGGGCTGAGCCCCAGTTGGTATGGCGTGGTGGTGCTGGTTGTGGTCACCCTCTCGATTCTGGCATTGTGGCGGATTGTCCATTCACCGCTGGGGCTGACCATCCGCGCCGTGGGACAGAACACGATCCGCGCCGGCGCCATGGGCCATGGGCGCAAAAAGGTACAGCTGATTTCCTTCGTCATCATGGGCTTCATGTCCGGTATCGCCGGGACGCTGTTCGGCGTGTTTCATGGCAACGTATTCCCCGATTACATGGGGGTGGGCTACACCATCGATGGGCTGGTGATGGTCCTGCTGGGCGGGCTGCACAGCTTTGGCGCGGGAATTTATGGCGCAATCGTCTACAAAACCCTGGACAACCTGGTCTCCCATTTTTTCCTCTACTGGCAATTGGTGATCGGCGTGATCCTGCTGGCGGTGGTCCTCTTTTCACCCAGCGGTATCGCGGGCATCGTGGAGCGCATCAAAGAACGGATGCGGGGCGGCTCCGATGTTTGAGAACTCCAATGCCTGAGACCCCAGCCGCCCCTCCGGGTGAAACCGTGCTGACCGTCTCCGGATTGCGAAAATCCTTCGGCCGTTTCATGGCCTTGTCCGGGGTCGACCTGAAGGTGCGGGCCGGTGAGGTGCGGGCCATCATCGGGCCGAACGGGGCGGGCAAGACCACCTTGATCAACGTGCTGGGCGGACAGTTGGCGGGCGATGCGGGGCGGGTGGTCTTCGCGGGGAAAAACCTGATGAACAAGTACCCCCACCAGGTGTCCGCCATGGGGGTCGGCCGCACCTTCCAGATCAGCAGCACCTTCCGCCGCATGACGGTCTATGAAAACATGCTCAGCGCGCACAACGCCGCCTCGGGCCGGTGGTTTTCCCTCAGCACCGCCCTGTTGCGGAAAATGCATGGCGCCGTGATGGAAGACCTGGAATCGATTCACCTGGCGGAGCTGGCCGGCCGGGTGGTCGATGACATTTCCCATGGAGACCGCAAGCGCCTCGAATTCGGCATGGTGCTGGCCTCCCGCCCCCGGCTGCTCCTGCTGGACGAGCCCACCGCGGGGATGGGGCTGCAGGAGCGCCACGATTTGATCGACCTGATGCTCCGGGAAATCCGGGAACGCAAAATCACCCTGCTGTTCGTGGAACACGACATCGACATCGTGTTCAGGGCCGCCGACTACATTACGGTGATGGCCAACGGCAAGGTCTTCGCCGAGGGCCTGCCAGGGGAAATATCCGACAACCAGGAAGTGCAGGAAATCTACCTGGGAGTGAAATGACCCCCATGTTGACCATGGAAGATGTGCATGGGGCCTATGGCCCCAGCGAAGCGGTGCACGGGGTCAATCTTCATATCGACGAGGGGGAGGTGGTGTGCATCGTCGGGCGCAACGGGGCCGGAAAGACCAGCACCTTCCGTTGTATCGTGCAGGACATGATCCGGGTGACCAAGGGCAGCGTGCGGTTCAAAGGGCAAGAACTGGCCGGCCTGCCCCCGCACCGGGTGGTGCAGATGGGAATCGGGTACGTGCCCGAGGACCGGCGCGTTTTCCCCACGCTGTCGGTGATGGAAAACCTCATCGTGCCCCGCCCGATGGGATCGGGGAAAGCCAAATATTGGACCATCCAGAAAGTCTTCGAATTGTTTCCTCCCCTGGAAGAATTCAAGTCCAGACTGGCCGGAAATCTCAGCGGGGGACAGCAGCAAATGTTGAGCATCGCCCGTTCCCTGCTGATCGACCCGGTGCTGCTCCTGCTGGACGAACCCCATGAAGGGTTGGCGCCGCTGGTGGCCAGGGAGGTGGTCAACGCGATCCGTCATCTCAAATCCACCGGGGTCTCCCTGCTGCTCTCCGAGCAGCACCTGCACCTGGTCAAGGACACCGCGGACCGGATTTACGTGGTGGACCGGGGGATCACCGTTTTCGACGGCACCATGGAGCAATTCGAGCAGGATCCGGAAATCGCGAAAAAATACCTGATGGTGGTGCGGCAGGAGTCCTGAGCCCGGCCGGCGCGCGGCCTCCTCCTCCCGCCGGCGGCAACCCAAGCAAAGGAAACGACCATGGACCTCAATTTGACAGGAAAATCCGCCCTGATCACAGGGTCCTCCCAGGGAATCGGCTTGGCCGTGGCCCGTCAACTGGCCGAGGAGGGTTGTCATGTTCACCTGGCCGCGCGCTCCAAGGACAAGCTGGAGTCCGAGGCGGCGCGCATCCGCGAAGATTTCGGCGTGGAGGCCACGGCCCATCCCTGCGATCTGACCCAACTGGCCGACATCCAGGCCCTGGCCCGGCAATGCGAGGGGGTGGACATCCTGATCAACAACGCCGGGGCCGTGCCGGGAGGCAGAATCGACGAGCTCGACGACGCCCGCTGGCGCGAGGGTTGGGAGCTGAAGGTGTTCGGATACATCAACATGACCCGCGAATTCTACGCCTTCATGAAGGCCCGCGGGGAAGGCGTGATCATTCATGTGATCGGCATGGGCGGGGAAAAACCCGACGCCAACTACGTGGCCGGCTGCACCAGCAACGCCGGGCTGATGGCCTTTTCACGCTCCCTGGGGCAAAAAAGCTCCGACGACGGCATTCGCGTGCTGGCCGTCAACCCGGGATGGATCGCCACCGAGCGGATGGTGACCATTCTCTCCCAAAAAGCCGAAAAAGAGTTGGGCGACCCCAAGCGCTACCCGGAATTCCTCACCGGCCTGCCCTTTGGCCGCGCGGGTCACCCCGAGGAGGTGGCCACCGTGGTCGCCTTCATGGCCTCTGACCGGGCGTCCTACGTCTCCGGAACGGTGGTCACCGTGGATGGCGGTACCGTGCATCGCGACAGCATCTTTTAGCCATCAGCCATCTTCTAGCCATCGCCCACGGCGGCCATCGCACCGCCAGGGCCATAAAACCCGCACCGCCAGGAGCTTACAATCCCTGGCCCATGGGACTCAGCAGCACGTCCTGCACCTGCACATAGGCGGGCGTGGCAAGGATGTACAGCGCCGCCTGGGATACGTCCGCCGGCATGAGGGGGTGGAAGTCCTTGAAATAATCCTCATAGACCAGCTTGCCGCCGGTGGCCACGCCCCGAAATTCGGTGGCGGTCATGCCGGGGGAGATCATGGCCACCTTGATCTTGCTGCCCTTGGCGTGCAACTCGGCGCGGAGGGTGCCCGTCATGGCCTGGATCGCGAACTTGGAGGCCTGGTAATAGGGGAAATTGGGTACCTGTGGCCGGTAGGCGTAGATGGTGGAGATGTTGATGATCTGGGCATCCTCCTTGCCCTCCATTTCTTTCAGGGCCTCACGGATGGCGATGGACACCGCCAGCACGTTGACGTCCAGCGTTTCGCGCCAATCCTCGGTTTTTCCTTCCGCCAGGGTGCTCATCTTGCCCATCCCCGCGTTGTTGACCAGCACGTCCACCGTGCCCCAGGCATCGCGAATGGCGGGGAAGAAGGACAGGATGTCCTCCTCTTTTCGCATGTCTCCGGGCAGGGGCAGCATTTCACCTCCGCCGGCCTTCAATTCCTTCGCCAGGGCCTCCAGCCGTTCGGCCCGCCTCCCGGTCACCGCCACCTTCATCCCAATGCCCGCCAGGTCGCGGGCTATTTTCTCGCCGATGCCGCTGGTGCCTCCGGTCACCAGGGCGACCTTCCCTTTCCATCGTTCAAGTTCCGCCATGTCCATCCTCTATTGGTAAGTGAATTTTTTTGTACAGGCCCATTCCGCGCCGCTTGCGGCGAAAAAGAAGCCCGAGGTTTGAGTCCTCACTGCCTGCGGTGAGGTCATTCATAATTGCGTGAATCCCCGGATTTTGACCGGGGAACGCTTTACGTTCCGGCCGCCTGGCCGCCGGTCAACCCGGGCCTCCTTCGCCCTGGGGCGCGATCCTTCCTTCCAGGCACCCTGTCACGGCGGGCGAGGTCTCGAATGCGCCTGACTCCTGCTCCTTGAACACGCCACAATGAAACCGGGTTTCTTCGCCCCGCCGGTACGGCGTTCCTTCGAGCCGGAACACGTCCCCGGCAAAAGACGGTTTGCGGAAGATGCAGCGCAACCGCTCCAGCCGGTGGTTTCCCACCTGCTGCCCGGTGCGGTGCAGGCGTTGCGCGAACTCATTCTCCAGCGCCCGCAAATACTCGGTCACCGTGACATGATGGTTGATGTCCGTGTTGCCGCGCCCCCAAACTCGGGCATCTCCGGGAGCCGGAGCCTGCTCCAGGGTCTCGAAGCCTTCGGGCGCGCGCCACAAATCCTCCGGCGTGATCAACGGCGCCGGGAAGGGACGTTCCCGCAAGGCTGCGAATTCCGGGGGCGCCTCTTTCACCTGCCGCGCTCCGCGTGGCGCCATGGGCCGGGTGAAAATCTGGATCAGCCGGAAGGCGCCGGCCGTCACCTGCTCGCCCGAACCGTCGTCGAATCCCAATTCCAGCGCGCTGCCCGAGCGGCGGAAGGCCTGGAGGGTGATATTCTGATCGAGCAGCAAGCGGTCTTCGGGGGGTTGGCCCGCATCCCGGCCTGGCCGTTTGGCGCGGAACAGTTCCACGGTGATGCCCAACGCCACCGGCCGCCCCAGGGCCAGGGGAATCCCATTGCTGGTCAGTTCGAGGTAATAGGTGATGGGCGCGATGCCCCGCCGGCCCATGGCGAAAAAATCGAAATGGCGATCCAGCAACCCGACCAGGGGCTCCAGGCAGAGATGAAAAATGGAATGAATCTTCAACCCGTAATCCGAATCCAACTCCTGGAAGGTCGTCATGACCTGGGCGGAATCTTCCAGCTTGTCCCGCGGCTCGGATCGATCCATGGCGAAAATCGGGGGTGAGGGTTCGATGCGGGGGCCTGTGTCCGGGCCGTCAGCGGCCTTCCCGCTATGCAATTTTCACACTATGCATTCTTCCCGCGATGCATTCTTCCCGCGATGCAAACCGGGAATAATCGTCAAAATGCCGCCCGGCCTATTTGGTTTCCCCCTGGGGAATACGAATGCGGCGGCCTTCGGGAGTGCTGACGATATGGACTCCGGTGGGCCCGGCGAAATGCGAGCCCAGGATCATCACATCGGTGTCCGTGTATTTTTCGATGAACGCGATGCGCGTGCGGATGGCCAGTTCCCGATCCCAGTCGCTGACCTGCCCCCAATGCGGCTCGGCGATTTCCACCGGATTGACGATTACGTCCCCGGTGATGACCCCCTCTTTTCCCTGCGATACGAGATGAACGCTGGAATGGCCTGGAGTGTGCCCGGGCGTTGGCTCCAGGAAGACCTCATCTCCGATGGCGTGGTCTTTCTCCACCCATTCCACCTGCCCCGCTTCGACCACCGGGAGGATGCTGTCCTGCATGGTGTAGCGGAAGATTTCCTCCTCCCGCGCCTCCCAGAAATCGAACTCCTCGCGCTTGAACAGGTAGCGGGCGTTGGGGAAGGTCGGCACCCAGCGGCCGTCCCGCCTTTGGGTGTTCCACCCCGCATGGTCCACGTGCATGTGGGTGCAGAACACGTAATCGATGGATTCCGGGGGAAACCCCGCCGCGGCGAGGTCTGCCAGGAACGGCCCTTGCCGATTGTTCCATTGGGAAAAACCGCTCCGTTTGCCGTTGCCGACGCACGAATCGATCATGACCGTGTGATGCCGGGTGCGGAACACGAAGGACTGCACCGGCAGCAGCAGCTTGTGGCTCTGGTCCAGGAAATGGGGCAGCAACCAATCCAGGTGGGGTTCCAGATGATCGTAGGTGATGTCTTTGAGGATGATGCGGGGACTGAAATGCTCAACCGTGTCCACCACCCGCATCACCTGGAGGCCGCCGATCGAGATGGGGTCGAGCGCGATGCCGGCCTGGGCCTGGAGTTGGGTCATGGGCAAACCTGGAAAGCGATGTGTGAGCCGGGCGGATGGCGCGGAACCCTCCCCCGGGATTCCGGGACATTGGCCCCCGCCGGTCATCCCCAGCCATGGCGCCGCGCCGATTTACGCTTCCTCCGGCATTTGGCGGCGATTTTATCCCAGCGGTTCCTCATCCCTGGTGGCGAAGTCGGCGGGGAGGACGATTTCGATCACTTCCATGTCTTCGGAGTAGCCATGCACTTCATGCTTGATGTTGGGGGGCTGGACCCAGGAATCCCCGCTGTGGAAGGTATGCACCTCCCCGTCCAGTTCGGTGGTGATCCATCCCTTGAGCACGTAGATCATCTGAAACTCGACGCCATGGGAATGGCGACCGGTGCCGCCTTCGGGGCAGGGCTTGACGGCGCGCAGCACATGGGCCTGCACCTGCCCGTTGGTGCTTTCGGAAAAGCCAAGGTCGCGATATTCAATGTAGTCCCTCAGACCGGTCCCGAATTTGGCGTCCTTGGCAAGGCTGTAGGAAAAGGTTTGCTCATTTCCGGACATGTGTTTCCTCCTCGACAGGGGGTTGAGTGAAGTGCAAAACAGCATCCATGGAATGGCTTGCCGTTGTCAAGAAGGAGTACCCCCGCGAGGAAACGGCAAGGCCCGGCAGGAGGCTGGCCCCGGCCAGGCCCGCCGCCCGACCATGCAAAACCGATGAAAAGGGAATCCAGGGAGCCGCGGCATCTCCCTTCAACAGCAACCCCCTGTTCCCCTCCGAGCCTTTTTCGTCTATATCTTCCTATCGGGCAGGGGTTTTTTTCGATCGGGAAGCAAAGGAGCGGCGATGCTGTGGCTGGGTGTGGATGTTGGGGGAACCTTTACCGACGCGGTGCTGTTCGACGAGGAGGGCCGGCGTTTCCGCCACGCCAAGGCCCCTTCCACGCCGGAGGACCCCACCGCCGGGGTGCTGGCCGCGCTGGATGCGCTGAAGGTGGAGCTGACGGAGGTGGAGCGGCTGGTGCACGGCGTGACCATCGGCACCAACGCCATCCTGGAGCAAAAAGGGGCCGAGGTGTGGATGCTCACCACCGAAGGCTTCCGCGACGTGCTGGAGATCGCGCGCACCAACCGGCCGGAACTGTACAACATCAAATCCCTCAAGACGCCGCCGCTGGTGCCCCGCACCCGCACCCTGGAAATCGGGGAACGGATGCTCTTCGACGGTTCGGTGCTCAAGGCGTTGGATCTGGACGAAGTGCGCCGGGCGGCCGAAAAAATTCCGGCGGGATCGGATAAGGCCATCGCCGTGTGCTTCCTGCACAGCTACGCCAACCCGTCCCACGAGCAGGCGGCCGCGGAGGTGGTGCGGGAGGCCGCCAAGGGGTGGTTCGTCTGCGCGTCCGCGGAGGTGCTGCCGCAGTTCCGTGAATATGAGCGCTTCAACACCACCGCGCTCAACGCCTACATCGGCCCCCTGATGGCCGGTTACCTGGCGCGGCTGCGCGAAGCCCTGGCAGGGCGGGGATTCCAGCGCGAGGTGTTCATCATGACCTCCAACGGCGGCGTCTCCACGGCCCGGCGGGCGGCGCGGCTGCCGGTGGGCACGGTGCTTTCGGGTCCGGCGGGCGGCGTGGCCGCGGCAGTGCACCTGGCGGGCCTGGTGAGCGGGAATGGCGGGGCGCCAGAGGGGGGCCGGGGGGTCAATCTGATCACCTGCGACATGGGCGGCACCAGCACCGACGTGTGCCTCATCGAGGACTTGAAAATCCCGGTCACCAACGAGCAGTATATCGGCGCCTACGCCAACCGCACGCCCCAGGTCAAGGTCAACGCGGTGGGCGCGGGGGGCGGCAGCATCGCCTGGCTGGACGACGGCGACATCCTCAACGTCGGCCCACGCAGCGCGGGCGCCCAGCCGGGTCCGGCCTGCTACGGCCAGGGGGGCGCCGAGCCCACCGTGACCGATGCCAACCTGCTGTTGGGCCGTCTCGGCGCGGGAAACCCCCTGGGGGGAAAAATCGTCCTGGACGCCGGTCTGGCCGAAAAGGCCATCGCTCCACTGGCGGCCAGGCTGGGTCTGGACACGCCCGCCCTGGCCGAGGGCATCGTGCGCATCGCCGTGGCCCGCATGGTGAGCGCCATCAAGCAAATCTCCATCGCCGACGGCCATGACCCCCGCGACTTCATGCTCACCGCCTATGGGGGCGCTGGACCGATGCACGCGGCCCTCATCGCCGAGGAGTTGGAAATTTCGCGCATCCTGGTGCCGCCCTGGCCGGGCACCTTCGCCGCCTTTGGGGCGCTGATCTCCGAACAACGTCACGACCTGTCACGCACCCACACCCTGCAAACCCGCCACGCCACCGACGCGGAAATCGAGGCCGTTTTCTCCGCCCTGGAAGCCGAGGGCTTGGCACTGCTGACCGACGAGGGGGCGTCGCCCGATTCGGTGGAATTTAAACGCGCCCTGGGCATGCGTTACCTGGGACAGAGTTGGGAGCTCGAGGTCGAGGTGCCGGACGGCGCCCGCTCCGGAGCGGAGCTGGAGGCGGCTTTCGAGGCCGTTCATGAACGGCGCTTCGGTCACCGCGCGGGGGGCGCGGCGGAAATCGTCAATTTCAAGCTGGCCGTGCTGGGCCGCATGTCCAGGCCCGAGCTGCCCCGCTGGGAACCGGCCGGGAACGGCGTCCATCCTGAAAAACCCGCCGGGCAGGAAAGACGCCCGGTCTACTTCGGGGGCGAGTTCGCCCAGGTGCCCGTGCATGACCGGGAGCGGCTCCCCGCCGGGGCTGTGCTGGAGGGGCCCGCGATCATCGAAGAGACCGGATCGACCACGGTGGTGCCCCCCGGCTGGCGCGCCACCGTGCGAACCCTGGGCGATATCCTGATGGAATCGGAGCAAGCATGAGAAGGCCTGTGACCAATTTGAAAAAGCCAAAAAAGGAAACGCCATGGGGAACTTAGTTCCCCCAAACCCCCTCGGTTAGGGTTTTGTGGAAAATTCGAAATTTTATAATAATGTATTGCATCAACAGGTTGCATAAATTTAAGAAATTTGGTGCAGCTTTTTAAAAGGCCTGTGACCAACTAAATACGTGGGGGATTTCATCCCCCACACCCCCAGACCATTTTTTGGAAAAAATGGATGAAAACTTTTAATAAAATATTGGAATGAGAGGCTTAAATACTTGTTTTTTCTATAAGAAAGTTTGTTGAAACTTTTCAAAGTT
>JACZSY010000154.1 GCA_022573975.1 SAR324 cluster bacterium
CCGACCGCCCTGACCGCCGTGGAGTGATGCTGCCCACAGGGACTATGATTTTGTTGCCGGAAGAGCCGACTTTCGATGCCATCGAGTCCGCCGGAGGCCAAATCGAAACCAATGACAAGGCCCATGTGTTGTGCAATGGGTTCTTTTTCGGGAGCGGTGAAATCGAGCGGGAAACCCCCTACGAGACCGGATTGGCTGGACATTATACGTTCCGGGGTGGCGAGGTCACACCCGATCCACTAATCCTGGACGAGAGGTATCTGGCCGGACGGGTAAAAGGGCGCGGCACGACCGTCCTGTCTGCTTGCTCACATGCGGGTGTGGTTAATGTTTGTCTGGGGGCACAACGCGAATTTGACCGGGCGCAAATCGACACAGTGTTAGGCGGATATCACTTGGCCGGCAAGGCAATGGAGGCGAGGATTTCCGATACTGTGCGCGATTTTGAAACCCGCATCCGGCCCCGACTGGTGGCACCGGGACATTGCACCGGATGGCGGGCCAAGACTGCATTGAGCAATTCTTTTGCGCCCGGCGGTTATGCGCCCAGTGTGGTGGGTTCGGTGTATTCGCTCAAAGCAGAATAGGGAACAGCAGCCAACTGTCCCACCCTACGTCACCCAAACCCGTCCGAGGGTGGGGTAGTGCGTGGAGCGGGTGGAAACGGCCCCGGCTCCCTGCCCAAGACCTTCTACGATTGCATTGTCAGCACAATCCTCCCCCGTTTCGCCCTCACGGATAACCTCGTTCCCGTTTCCGCTCCCGCCCGCACAAGGGGTTCCTGTGGAAGGTTCACACCGAAAGCCCCACCCTTGCCTCGCCTTTTTACCTCGACCACCTCAACCCGCTTTTCGAGCTTCGTCCTTCCACGGGGTCTAAACTTGGGAACCGGCTTTCCTGTGGCCTGACTGGCTCTCACCAGACGGTTATTCAGGGTGAAGGTCGTGGACATTCCCATTTCCTTTGCGATCTGCTTTTGTGTGAGGCCCTGTTTGGCCAGGGAGTCCACCTTCTTCAAAAGTTCGGCTGGTTCCATGTTGACCCTTGTTTTGGGTGCGTGTTGACCCGGCTTTTTGTTCCGCTTCTTGAAGAACATCTTATCTCGGCCTATTGGGGAGCCTAGTGCCTACAGACTTGTAGCCAGGGAGTCAAAAACCTTGACCCAGACACCTACACAGGACGGCAGTCAAACCCTGGACTGCCAGCGGCAAGAAGTTCAAACGGTGCTGTTTAATTGAGTGAGTGGGCCTGCGAAGTTCGATACGCAAGGGTGTTGTGCGGGTGGTGCTCGTTGGAAATTCGTTTTCTTATCTTGTCTCTAAATATCCCTAAATATCTCTCAAAGGTAGCGCCGAAGTAGCACCGCAACAAACAATGGCTTAACGCCGAAACGCTAAGCCATTGTTTTAATTAATGCGCTACCACCATCTTTCATCCGGTGGGAACCTGCAGGATGGGGGAGGACGAGCCGGCTGTGGCGGACTCCCGGCTGAACGTGCGTGGGCTGCGCGGCCCGCGGGTGGTGGACGCCTCCATCATGCCCAACATCACCTTGGGCAACACGGCGGCACCTTTGCTTATTTCACCTTTGACAAATAATCCGCGAGTTTCTTCATCTCCGCGGCTGAAAGGGTCAATGCGGGGGGCTGCATAATAGCTGACATGGCGCCTTTGCGGGCACCGCTTTTCAATGCCTTGAGTTGGTTCACGAGATAGGTGGGATTTTGGCCGGCCAACCTTGGAAAAGGCGTGTTTTTGATATTTGCCAAGCCTCTCCCTTCATTTCCATGGCAGTGGTCGCAGCCTTTTGTGACAAATAGGGTTTTTCCGTCCTGGCCTTTTGCATCGTGATGGGTGCCGAAATTGTATTTGGCGATCACCAAATCCCGCATGGGCCCGGAAATTTTCAAGCGTAGCGTCCATTCGCCAAACATCTCCAGCTTAATTCGCATTTTGTACATGCCCGGTGTGCTCACGGGAACCGCATGAACAGGCCGCACGTTGTGGGCCATCGCCATGGAGGGCATGTCGGCTTTGACGAGGATTTTCGCGCCGGTAATGGGTTGGCCCGACTTCCTGCCGGTGAGCAGGATCCTGCACTCGTATTCCAGCCTCGCCTCGGCCGGCTGACAGGTCACAATCGCTTTCGCCCTCTTCGCGGCCAACCCGGCCGCCGGCGCGATCAAGACCAGCAGGGGGATCACCCAAGGGATCAACCAAAATGCTTTCATCGGTTTCATGGCGGCGCCTCCGACATAATGGATCATTCGCTGTAAATCAGTCTCGGGGTCGGCTTTCCAGAGTGCCAAGGTAGGATTCAACTAGCAATTTATTTTCCATCAACTCGCGGGCCGTCCCGCCAAGGATCACCCTTCCGCTTTCCAGCACGTACCCGCGGTCGACCACGGCCAGGGCCTGGCGCACGTTTTGTTCCACCAACAAGATGGTGATGCCCTCCTCGCGCAGGGCGGGAATCAGGGCGAACAGTTCCCGCACGACCAACGGGGCGAGACCCAGCGACGGTTCGTCCAGCAAAAGCAGCCTGGGCCGGGCCAGCAGTCCACGGGCCAGGGCCAGCATCTGCAACTGTCCCCCGCTGAGGTTGGAAGCCGGTTCGGATAGGCGTTCGCGGAGATCGGGAAAGAAGGCCATTACCCGGTCGATCTCCGCGCCGATCTTTTTGCCGGATTCGAGGGTATAGGCCCCCAGGCGCAGATTTTCCTCCACGCTGAGCGGCGTGAAAATCATCCGCCCTTCCGGCACCTGGACGAGACGGCGGGTTTCCCGGCCGGAACACTCGGTGGGGCGTGTTCGCGGATCAGGCGCAACGCCTCCGCCCCGTTTGCTGCCTCGCCGCATAGCCTGAGCTCCGGCCAGACTTCGGCCAGGCGGCGCCTCAGATACGCGCGCAAGGGGGCTTCATCGTCTGCGATGATGGCGGTCGGTTTTTTCATGCTCTTGTCTCCCGCCCGGCGGACGGGACAGGGTCTATCTGTGGTTTGCGGCCCGATATCGCGTTCCTGGACATCAAAATGCCGGGCATGACGGGGCTGGAAGTGGCCGCGCAGATCACCAGCCGCTGCCACACCGTGTTCGTGAGCGTCTACGACCATTTCGCGGTGCAGGCTTTCGAAAACGCTGCGGCGGACTAGCTTCTGAAGCCAGTGAGCGAAGAGCGCCTGCGCAAGACCGTCTCCCGTCTGCAGGCCCGGCTCTCCACCCCGCCCCCGATTTTTCCCGGCTGTTGGAAGCCATGGCGGAGTCCTTCCGTCCCGCGGCCGCTCCGCTGCGGTGGCTGAAGGTGGGCCAAGGGGCGAATTACCCATTCCCGGTCTCTGCTCACGACGGAAGTATACTTGTCCTCGGCGCGGAAGTAGTCCACTTCATTTTGTTGCTCCGCAGGCCAACCTTGTAATGAAGAGTGGCATAACAATGGTACGGCAGTGCGTGAGATGGATACCCCATCGAACAATAAAGTCCTTGTGGAGCCTGTCCGACAAACCCCATTTGGAGCGGTAGCGATTAAGCGTTATAATGGGCCAGTGATCATGGAAGATGAGCAACCCAAGCCGGGAAAGGGATTTCGATGGCCTACAACTTTCTACCATACGATCAAGATCAACTCTACTTGATGCCGCCGGATCTCTCGGAATGGGTGGCGGAGAGCAGCCTGGCCCGGTTCGTCTCGGAGGTGGTGGAGCAATTGGAGGCAGAAGGCGAACTGGAGATTTTCTACTCTCCTTATCGTGCGGACGGATGGGGCCGGGCGGCCTATCACCCTCGCATGATGGTCAAAGTGATCCTCTATGGGTATTGCTGTGGGGTGACGAGTTCCCGGCGCATCGCCCGGGCTTTGGAGAACGATATCGCCTTTCGCTTTCTCTCGGCCAACCAGCAGCCCGATTTCCGCACGGTTTCGGACTTCCGCAAGGATCACCTTGCGGCACTGGAGGCCTTGTTCATCGATGTGCTCAGGCTTTGCCAGTCGGCGGGCCTGGCCAAGATGGGCCGGGTGGCGCTGGACGGACGCAAGGTGGCCGGCAATGCGGCCCTGGATCAGAATCGCGCCAAAGATGCTATCGAAAAGGAAGTGGCCCGCATCCTGGCCGAGGCTGAGCGGGTGGACGCCGAGGAGGACGAGAAGTACGGCCCGGATCGCCGGGGGGACGAGCTACCCGAGGAACTGCGCACCAGGGAAGGCCGTCTGAAGCGGCTGAAGGAGGCCAGGGCCCGCCTGGAAGCGGAAGCGCGCCAAGCCCGCCAGCGGCAGGAGCAGAAGATCGAGGCCCGCCGGCAAGACGAGGAGGAATCCGGGCGCAAGAAGCGGGGCCGCAAACCCAAGTCAGCGGAGGATGCGGTGAACACCGAGGCCAAGGCCAACATCACCGATCCGCAAAGCCGGATCATGAAAACCCGCCGCGGCTGGCTGCAGGGCTACAACGGCCAGGCCATGGCCGACTGCGACTCCCAGGTGATCGTGGCCCAGGACGTGACCCAGGCCGAGAACGATGTCAACCAGTTGGCGCCGATGCTGGAGGTTTGCGAGGCGCAGGCCGGGCGGCGTCCGGAGGAGGCGCTGGCCGATGCGGGATATTGGAGCGAGGAAAACGCCGGGCTGGAAAATGAGACCACCGAGCTGTTCATCGCCACAATAAAGGACTGGAAGCAGCGCAAGGAACTAAAAGAGAAAGGCGCCCCTCGCGGGCCTATCCCCAAGGACGCGACAGCCAGAGATCGTATGGAAAGAAAGCTCCTCACCCGGCGGGGCAAGAAAATCTACAAGCAACGAGGCTCCACCATCGAGCCGGTCTTCGGACAGATGGCCATGCGCGGCCTGAACCGTATTTGGCTGCGGGGGATCAACGGGGCCAAGGGAGAGTGGTCGTTATGGTGCACGACCCACAACCTGCTCAAGCTCTGGCGCTCGGGCTACCAGCCCCTCTGCGCCTAGGCCACCGAATCCGCGGGTTGATCCGCCTACGCCGCGTTGATTGAGTAAACCAATCAAACCCGCCCGCCTTTCCACCTTCGCAACGGGACTTAGCAGATCGACCAAGGAGTCTCAGTGAACGGGCGGCATCAACCACCGCTTCCGAAGACAATTTGTCGGACAGGCTCTTTAGCGTTTCTTTTCCACAATCTTTTATGTGGATGTAAAGTGAATTTTGCGTTTGGATTACGTTCAACCGTAATCCTTCCCATTAAGCTCACCCAATACCAAAAATACATCCGATTAAAGTTCGCCTCCCTATCACACGGGTCCTTGGGGATTTGTTTCAATTTACCGGCCTCCCCAATCGCACAGTGAAATTCAAGAAGCCGCTGATCTCGTAATTCAAAGAATAGATCAACCAACGACTTGTAATGGCGGAAATTCTCGATGTTAATTTTCGTCCACTTTATTTCGCTGAGGAACCCTGAATATTTTTGCCAAGATGTTATCCTGTCATGAATTTCTACGTACGCATGGCTGGGAACGTTAATACCGCCAATTAGCACAAACTTGTGGGCATCTTGGCGGGACTCGTCGCTAAATACATAATGCCTCATTTTACACAAACCGGTGGTGTAAAGTTTTTTGTGTAAATTCACTTTCCTTTGATCTGCTTGAAGAAGGGTAAATTCTCCCTGACCTTCCCGACAGGGTTTGCTCGCCAGTGCAACTCCATCTTCAATGAGATGAAGGCCAACAACCGGTAGCAGGACTCCTCTCCCGGCACGATTTCCATGGGTTTAGTCCGTCGTTTGAACTCCTTGTTCACCCTTTCGATCACGTTGGTGGTTCTCAGCGAGATCCACTCATCCTCCGGGAAATCCAGATAGGTCAGACAGGCCTTGACGGAGCCTTTCAGGCACTTGACCGCCGAGGGGATATCCTTCTCCCACTTTTTCTCGAATTCCTCGTGAAAGGCCCAGGCCTTCTTTTTCGAGGATGCGTAGAAGACCGATCTCATGTCATCGGCCACCTGTTTCTTGATTTTGCGAGGCACTTTGGCCAGGACGTTGCGGGCCACATGAACCTGACAGCGTTGAATCTTGGCTCTGGGAAATTCCTCGGCAAAAACCTTTTCCAAGCCGGGAAGCCCATCCATGATGCCCAGTTCGATGCGGTCTCCCTGCAACCCCCGGCCCTTCAAGTCCTTGAAGAACTCCCGCCAACTGGATGCCGACTCCTTGTCTCCGGACTGCAGCCCCAGCACCAGCTTCTGGCCGTTCAGGGCGACGCCGATGATCACCAAGACCGGCACCTTGGAGATGCCATCGCAAAGCCGCATGGAAAAGTTGACCCCATCGAGGTAGAGGTATTTGATCGGCTCTTGCGAAAGATCACGCAGCCGCCAAGCTTCCACCGCAGCGGAAAGTTCCTTGGTGCAATTGCTGATCTCGGTGGCGGAAATACTCCGTCCGATCAACCGCTTGGAAATCATGGACAGACTCCTGGTGCTGCACCCGCTTAAAAACATCAGGCTCAAGTCATCCACCAAGGTCTGCTCATAACGCCGCCATTTTGGGATCACCCGGGTCTGGAAGGTTCCCAAACGATCACGAGGAACCTTCAGGTTGACCTCCCCGATCCCCTTCAACGTCAGCTTGCGGCCATACTTTCCATTGCGGTGGTTACACCTTCCGTTTAGGCGCTCGTATCTGTCCCGCCCAAGATGGCGGGTTAATTCGGTGTCCATCAAATTGGACATGAGACTTCCCACCGCTGCTCTCACATCGACCCGGATCGTCTCCATAAAAGTTTCTCGATCGTTGAGTTGATTGATCAGCTCTTTCACTTCGGATACCGTGAAATCCAGTTTCATGGGTGCTTCTCCTTTAAAGGGGTTATGGTTCGCAAACAAACCCTAAAGGGAAAGCACCCATTTTTCTATCTCAGATCAAATTCCCACAAGATTCTTTACACCACCATTTCACGCCTTCGCTTACCTCGGCAAGCCAGTTCGACCCGTTTAGTTTGCGCCATGTTCGCTGGGCGCAGAGGGTCAGTTTGAAGACCATGGTGGTGGTGGAGGAAATGGCCAAGGTCTGCGGCATCACCGGGCGCATCGTGGTGGAGGGCAACATGGGCGCGCTGGGCATCCTGATGCGGTACGGCTCCGAGGCCCTCAAGCGCCGCTACGCGTCCTGGGTGCTGGCGGGAGACAAGCCCGTGATCGCCATCTCCGAGCCCGAAGCCGGATCGGACGCCACGGCCATGCAAACCACGGCGGTCAAGGAGAACGGGGAATGGGTGCTCAACGGAAGCAAAAGCTGGATCACCGGCGGGGGCGTCTCGCGCCTCAACCTGGTCTTCGCCAAGCTGGTGGAGGACGGCGCCGGGAAGGGCATCGGCGCCCTGGCGGTGGAGCTGGGGCAGCCGGGCTTCGAGGTGGGCCGCCGGGCCTACATGATGGGCCTGCGGGGGATTCCGGAAACCGAGTTGCACTTCAACAACTGCCGCGTTCCGGAGGAAAACCTGATCGCCAGGGGCTTCGGCAAGCTGATGGCGGCCTACAACGCCCAACGGGTGGGGGCGGGCACCGTCGCGCTCGGAATCGCCCAGGGGGCCTATGAGGCGGCCCTGGCCCATGCCCGCGAGCGAAAACAGTTCGGCCGCCCCATCGCCGAGTTCCAGGGGTTGCGCTGGATGCTGGCCGACGCCCGCATCCGCCTGGACGGCGCCCGCCTGCTGCTGCACCGCGCGGCCAGCGAGGTGGACCCGGTCTCGGGCTTCCCCGACCGGGAACTGGCCGCCATCGCCAAGGTGGCCGCCTCGGAGACAGCCATCGCCGTCACCAACGACGCATTGCAAATCCACGGCGCCAGGGGCTATTCGCGCGACTACCCCCTGGAGCGCATGGCCCGCGACGCCCGCATGTTCACCATCGGCGGCGGCACCGCCCAGACCCTGCGCAACGTCATCGCCGACGCCATCACCGGGCAACGGGTGTCGCAGCGGAGGGAGGGGTGAACTTTGCAAATTGACAATTTTGTTAATATTGACAAATAAAATACAATAATTTATAATGTGCTAGCACATTATATCAAATGGAAAGGTTGCGTCAAATTTGACAATCGGGAATATCTAATATAAAATGTGCTAGCACATTTTAATAACATCGATTACAAAGTCGTCAATACCAGCCATAGTCACACACATGAATCCGATTTTACGCAAAATTGAAAAAGGGCTTTACCATCCAATAAACTCACGGGAAGCCTCAACCCTGATTTCCGGCATCCTGGCGGGGGTGGAATTGGACAATCACACCCGCCAGGCGCTGGGAGAGCGGATCGCGGGTCTGGAACTGAAGCTGAAATGGAATCCCGCCGCCGGAAAGACCAAACGGCTCCTCGCCAGCCCCAGGGAATTTCATCCTTTGGAAATTGCCATGGGGTTTGCGGAGGAAGGCTATCTGTCCTTTGGAACCGCGGTGTATTGGAGCAAGCTTACGGACCAGGTGCCCAGCCACTATTACGTTTCCATCGAGCGGAAAACCAAGGCCGCGGGGCGGCACAGCGCCGGGATCGACGATTTCTACCTTCAGGAACAGTTCATGAAGCCGCCCCGGGAAACGGCCCGGCAGGCCGCCTACCAGGGGGTGAAATACACCCTTGCCGAACGCAACGCCACCGGGCTGCTCGGGGTGACCGGCAGGTCAATCGTCTTCAACCATAAAAGAATCCGCTTCAAGGTTTCGGACCTGGAGAGGACCCTGCTGGACTGCGCCGTGTTCCCCCACCGGGCGGGGGGCATCCGCAACGTGATGGAAATTTTTGCAAAGGCGAAAAGAAGGCTCTCCATCGAAAGGCTTTTGTCGTATTACCGGCAACTGGATTTCACCTATCCCTACTGGCAGAGAATCGGCCTGATCCTGGAAAAAACCGCCGGAAAAAATGCCACCCGGGACTGGCGGGATGCGTTCGGGGAGCCGGGGTTCACTTTTTATCTGGACCGGTTGTACAAATCCAACTGGAAGATCGACCCCCGTTGGAAAGTGGCCTACCCGCCGGGTCTCTTCCCATGACCATCGAAGAGGTGATCCGGGAAGCGATCCTCGCGGTCTTTTCTTCACCACACCTGCGGCCCATGCTTTTTTTGAAGGGCGGCGCCGCGCTCCGGTTGCTGGAACCCGGCCAGCCCCGCCTGTCGCTGGACATCGATTTTTCCACGGACACCACCATCGGCGACCCGGAGTCGTTCTTTGGGGCAATGGCAACCGCCCTGCAAGACCATTTTTTCAAACTGGGTCTGGACGCCATCGATGCAAGGCATGTCAGGCGGCCCAGGAGACCCAGAGCCGGCAGGGACGGGTTCTGGGGCGGGTGGGTGTTTTCCTTCAAACTGTCCCCTCACTCGGACGCGGACGAAAGCCTGGAGAAAAGGATCAGGCAGGCCATGATTCCAACCGGTTCACATTCCAGCAAGATCGAGATTCAACTCAGCGAACATGAATACTGCGAAATCATTGACACAATCAAAATGGGTCAAGTCGAAATCAATCTGTATTCCCCGGCATTGATGGTGCTGGAGAAAATCCGCGCCATCTGCCAACAACATCCCGCCTATCGTTTTTCGCTGAACAAGAACCGGGCTCGAGATTTCTTCGATATATTCACCCTCCTCAAAACGCAACGAAACGATCCGAAGTTCATCCTGGATTTGGCCTATCACATCGATGCCGTGTTCGAGGCCAAGCAGGTTCCCTTGACGATCGCGATCGAAGGCGGCATGTTCGAGCCGGATTTCATCGACGGCCAGGAGTTTGGTTTTTTATCTGTCAGGGACGCGGTGAGGGGGGGAAAGGTGCAGGATTTTTCTTTTTACGTGGAACAGTTGAAAATACTGGTGGAACTGGTCAAGAAAGCACGCATCGAAATAGGAAAATAGGATGAAAAAAATTCTCATTACCGGCATGAGCGGCCTGATCGGGCGGCTGTTGCGAACCCGGCTGGAAGGCCGTTACGAGTTGACCGCGCTCAACCGCGGCGCCGTGGAGGGCGTGCGCTGCGTCCAGGCGGACCTGGCCGACCTGGAGGCGATCCGCCCGGCCTTCGCGGGGCAGGACTGCGTGGTGCACCTGGCCGCCCAGGTCTCCGTGCCGGGCACCATGGAGGAATTCCTGGGGCCCAACATCGTGGGGGTCTACAACATGTTCCAGGCGGCGCGGGAGGCGGGCGTGAAGCGGGTGGTGTTCGCCTCTTCGGGCGCGGTGATCGCGGGCTGGGAGCGTGAAACCCCCTATGCCGAAATCGCGGCCGGCACGGCCACCGACCCCCTCGCCCCCGGCGATCTGATCGACCCGGCCGGCGCCACCCGGCCACGCGATTTGTATGGCTGCACCAAGGTCTGGGGCGAGGCGCTGGGCCGGCAACTGGCCGATTCCTC
>JACZSY010000385.1 GCA_022573975.1 SAR324 cluster bacterium
TTCCAAAACGCCCCAAATCATAAAAAAACAAGAAGATGCTTCGCTTCGCTCAGCATGACGTGGTGTTGGTTTAATTATCTTTTCAAACTGACCCACTACGCGAAAGTGGGGTGGTTGCTGGGCGTGGTGCTGGCAGTCTGGCTGGGGCGTTGGAGGTGCAGCCGGGCGCCTTGGGGGGGCGGGAGAGAGAATGAAGGGATGATTCCACGCGAGCGAGAAAAAAATGGAAGGTCTCCATTTCGGCGGGAAAAAACTCAGCAACGCCTAATCTTTGGAATGCTCACCGGGGAATGCGGACTGAATCCGGGCGGAGGCCGGCAGGCGGCCCGCCCGCGGGGAAAGCGTATCCCGGGCGGTGCCGCATACCGCGCACGATGCCCACCGCACGAAAAACACGGAGCGCGGAAAAACCGAAGCGATCCGGGAGGGTGCGGGAACTGGTCGGGACTGATGGGGGGGATGGAGCGATGCCGTGGGGCGGGAGCGGACGCACTTCAGGGAATCCAGGCCCCGATGCGGGGCCCGGGTTCCCTAGGAAATCACGCCACTCGTATCCTTCACCACCTCGAACATGCCCCATTTCGCGCCGACCATGGCATGGCGGGGGGCGATCTCGTCCGGCAGTTTGGTGATCAATCCGCCTTTTTCCTGAAATTTCTTCAGGGCCTTGGCGATTTCTTCCACCGAGATTTCAATTTTTTGCTTCTGCTTCTTCCTCATTTCTATCCTTTCACGGTCAGAGTCCATCGAATCCGGCTTACTCCTAACCACGGATTCGACTTCCCTCTCCAAGCTTTCGTTAGCACTCTAACAGGTCATTTGCTAACAGTCAACTAAAAAAGTGTCGCCAAGGGATTTTTTTAAAAAAAAAGCTCGGATCGGTTGTGCCTGCGCCTACCGCTGGGGAGGCTTCGTGGACCATAGGAGCCTGGTTCGATTGCCTGGAGGGCCGCAAGCCTTCCGGTGCTGGCCGGAATGATGGACAGTCCCTGCCGGCTTATCCCGCGTAATCCATCCTGGCCGGCAACGCCTGCACATTTTCGTGAATCGCCATTCCCGCGGCCATCACCCGTGAGGGGGCGTGCAGGCTGGGAAGTTTTTTGATCAGTCCACCTGCTTTATTGAATTTTTCCAAGGCCTTTTGGATGTCCTCGCGGGTGACTTCCTTCTTCTCTTTTTTCTTTTTCATGGCCGTCGCTCCCATCGCGGTTTTTTTTTCCGAGGTCTTTTTTCGATGGTCTTATTTCCAGGCATCCCTTGCCGGTCGACCTTTCGGCTTCTTGTATCTTTAGACGGTGAGGCGGAGGAAATGTTACAGGTATAATGTAAAAAAAACAATATTTATATTTCGACGGCGGCGCATCAGGCTTCTCATGGAGTGAATGACCCCGCCGCAAGCGGCTGGGAATGCGTCCGTGCACCAAAAATCAAGGTTCCAGCAAGCTGGGCGGCCCCGCGGCTCTATTGATAGAGAATTCCCTGTCTTTCGAAGTGCTTCAGGGTGCCGGTGTCGCGGAGGTCGCCGGGCTTGAGGATGATGGCGTCGGTGGCGACGGTTCCCGAGGCGGAGAGCAGGGAGCCGCCCACGGCGAGGCGGTAGGGGGGAATCACCGGAATCAGGTAGGTGGTGGCGCCGACGGTCATCTCCAGCGGCGGCACCACCTCGCCGGCGTCCTCGTCGTAGATCTTCTTGCCCGAGGCCATCACCACCCCGCTGGCCAGCACGGCGCCTTCGCCGACGATGCCCGAAACTTCGCACATGGCTCCGATCTTGGCGTGATCCTCGACGATGGAGGGCAGCCGCCCGGCGGGCTCCAGGATGCCCTCGATGCCCGAGCCGCCGCCGAACTTGACACCCTGGCCGATCTGGGCGCACGAAGCGATGCGGGCGGCCACGTCCACCATCACGCCGTTGCCTCCGATCCAGGCCCCCACGTTGACGAATCCCTGGTTCATGATCACGGTGCCCGGGCCGATGTAGCAACCGGCGCGCACCATGGCGCCGGGGCAATAGCGCACGCCGTCGGCCTCGAAATCGGCGTCCGAGGCGCCGGTCATGCGCAGGGGCACCTTGTCCCAGTCGTGCTCGCCCATCCGCGCCGAATCATGGGCGCCGAAGTAGTTGAGGATGCCGTCGATCACGTAGGGCTGTGGCTGCCAGACGCCGTCCACCTTCTCCGCGGCGCGGACGTCTCCCGCGTTGAGCAGGTCGAAGAAGGCCTCCGTGTCTTCCGCGCTGCCCTCCCGGCGGGTGATGCGCTCCAGCAGGCCCGACCTGGGGCTGGCCACCATGGTGATGCGGTGGGCTTTTCCCGCGGCGCAATGCCTTAGCACCTCGGCGGCGGGATTCCCCTTGTCCATTCCCAGACCGGCCAAGGCCTCCAGCCCGCGCTTGGCCTCGGCGGGACCGATCCGCCCGTCCTTGTCCTGTACGCCGTGCAGGACGCGCAGGGCGTCCTGGTGGGGCGGCCGGTTGGGCAGGATGGCCCGCAGCCCACCCTCCGGGCCGTACACCCGCAGCAGCACCATGTGATCGATGGCGGGAAATTTGTCCAGCCTGATTTGGGATTCGCTCATTCTGAAACGCCGGTGGATAATGGGTTGATCAAAAAGACCTGAGACCAAAGGTTCAACAATATTGCCTCCGGCGGCCCTCCGGGGGGAAATTTGGAAAAGTTTCAACAAACTTTCTTTTTGGAAGAACAAGTATGTTAACCCCTCATTCCAACACCTTGTTGAAAGTTTTAAATGCCTATTCCATTGCTACATCAAATACGGGTTTCTGATAAATGAATTCAATGGTTTATTCAGGAATTAGCCCCTCAGCCCGAAAACCGCGGAAATTGGCGACCTCGTCTTTGCATTTCCGGTGCGCGAATCCCACCCAAAAGCACCTCACCCCCTGGCCCCCTCTCCAAAAGAGAGGGGGAATTCCGTTGTATTAACAATG
>JACZSY010000155.1 GCA_022573975.1 SAR324 cluster bacterium
CCTCTCTTTTGGAGAGGGGGCCAGGGGGTGAGGTGCGGTTCGCAGTTCAAATCCGCGTCCATCGGCGTCCATCGGCGGTTCCAAAGCGGTTCGCTGTCCGCGGTTCCTGGCGCCCTAGGCGAGAAATTCCCTCCAGGTCAGGCGCTGGCCGGTGCCCGGAATACAAATGGTCATTGTCCCGAGGAAACGGGTGGGTTAGAATCCGATCAACGCGGGGCCGGGATGAAACCCGTTCGGTGTGGCTTGGCCCCGCCGGCTCCTCACTTTTCCTTTCCCTTTTAATTGAGTTCGCGGAATGGACGGCTGGATTTTCACACACAACATCGACTCCGTGCTGCTTCCCATTTGGGGGACCTTCGCCATCCGCTGGTACAGCCTGATGTACTTGCTCACCTTTTTCTCAGGCTATTGGTACTACCAGCGCCAAAGCCGCCGCCCGGATTCGCCGGTGACCCAGGACGAGGTTTCGACCCTGCTGATTTTCGGCGTGTTCGGGGTGATCCTGGGAGGCCGGCTGGGCTGGGTGATTTTTTATGGAGGGATGCCCTATCTGGAGAACCCCCTGCGCGTTTTCCAGGTGTGGGAGGGGGGGTTGTCCTTCCATGGCGGGTTGTTGGGCGTGACCCTGGCCATCGTGTTGTTTTCGCGCCACATCCGCCAACCCATTCTGACCCTGGGCGATTTCATCGTGCCCTGGGTGCCGGTGGGCGTGCTGCTGGTGCGGATCGGCAACTTCATCAACAGCGAGTTGTACGGCAAACCCACCGACGGCAGTTGGGGCGTGATCTTCCCCACCGATCCCCAGCGCCTGCCCCGCCATCCCTCCCAGCTTTACGAGGCCTTCGGGGAGGGCGTGATCGTGCTGATCGTGCTGATGTGGCTGAGGCGTGTGAAGCGGCCCGGCATTCAGCCCGCGGCGTTCATGCTGATCTACGGCTGCGCGCGGTTCGCGGTGGAGTTCGTCCGCCTGCCCGACCGGAATCTCGGCTGCCTGTCCCGATATTTCGAATTCGTCCGCCTGGCCGAAGCCGACAAGAACATGAGCTGTTGGGAATGGGGTTCCGTATCCATGGGCCAGGTGCTTTCCATGCCCTTGATCCTGATCGGGGGAGCGTGGCTGATCTGGATCTTCTCGCGGCCCAAAGCGAACGCGCCCGCCTGACACCCCCAACTCCGCGGGGTCTCCCTCTCCCGCCCCCCCCCTGCTAGGGCCGGGAAGCGTGTCCTCCGGCCAACTCCTGGGCGAGGGCATACCCCCCAAAGTGGCGCAGGGAGGACTGGTAGCGTCCCAGGAAAGCCATCTCCGGCAGTTTGCCCAGGCCGGAATCCGGGGCGTCCCGGAAGCCTCCCAGGGCTTTGCGCCGCAGAAGATTCCGCGCCACATGAATCCACAGCGGGGCGTCCTCGGCTTTTCGCCAACCCCCATGAAAATGCCGGGGAGAACCAGGGTCTCCATTTCCGCCGCCTCCCATGACGGGATCGGGGGAAACCAGGTTGGCGTGGTGGAGCATCAGCCTCGCCTTCCTGCGCAGGGCGCGGCGGGCCCAGGCCTTGTATTTGGGAATCAGGCGGCGAGCGGCCTTGTCGCTCTCACCATAATTGCTGCGCGCGTCCCGCAGGTAGCTGAGACGTTTTTTTTGTTGGGGCGTTTTGTAGCGGGGGCCGGCTTTGAGGGTTCTCTTCATGACGTGCTACCTCCGGCTGGGGGTTGCGTTCGGCTTCCTGCCAAACCTACCAGGAGGATACCATTTTCCATCGGCGGATAAAAGGGGCTGGCGACGCCCGAAGCGGCCAGGCTTTGACATGGGACCCCGACCCCGCCGCTTGCGTCGAGGTCGCTTGTTGACAGATGAACCGGGATCCCTCCCCCTCTTTTCCGGCGCTGGAAAACCTGATAACACTCCATCGGATTTTTCGATGGAACACCTCCGGCTTTTCAACTGAGCCTTTCCATGCCGAGGGTTCTCCCGGCAGGAACCATGGCAAGGTTTATTTGGCGGATTTTCAGCTGGATATTCAAATAGAGGAAACCATGGCATCGATTTTCACCAGGATCATCAACCGTGAGTTGCCGGGGGAAATAGTATACGAGGACGATCACGCCCTCGCCTTCCTGGACATCAATCCCAAGTCCGAGGGCCACACCCTGGTGGTTCCGAAATTCCCAGTGGCCAGCTTCGATGCATTGCCCCCTGACGTGCTGGCGCCTTTGATGTTGGCGGTGCAAAAGGTGGCGCGCGCGGTAACCCGGGCCATGAACACACCCCATTACAACCTGAGCCTCAACAACGGCGGGCCGGCGGGCCAAGTGGTGTTCCATGTCCACTTTCACATCATTCCCCGCCACGAGGGCGTGCGAACCGCCAGACCCCCCTTGCGCCTCTCCAACCAGCGGATGACCGAAATCGGCAAGGCCATCCGGGAGGCCGTTGAGCCCTAGACAACCCGCTGCCGGGCTCAATCTCCTGAGCGGCCTGGTTCATAAAATCGGATTTTCAGTGCGGCCCGGGTGGACTGAATTCCACGCAGGCATTGATTCCGTTCCTCCCCGGGTTCCATTTGTTCCACCTTCGATGTCAAACCCATCACCAATTGCTCGAGTTCCCTCTTTTTGGCGGTGGCAAGCAGTTCTTCCAGCACAATTGCAAAATCTCCCTGAGCGCGCGCTTCAATCAAAATTTCCAAGGTTTCCAATTTGGTCCCTGATTAAATCTCCCGGGCCGATACTCCCGGGAAGACAAGTTAAAAATTTATAATATTTATAATCTTTTTATTACAATTTCCAGGGAGATTGTCAAGGCGATCCGGAAAAATGAATGGCACCGGCGCAAGCAGCGGGGAATGGACCCGCACAAAAAGAGTCAGCAAAAGGCTTTGGGACAGCCTTGCGGCGGGAAGGGTGGAGTGCAAGTGGAAAAAGATTGAGCGGATGCCGGGTGTGCGCCGGGCCGGCCGTTAAATTTCGGCGCCGAGATCGGACATGAAACGATGTTTGATGAAGGTGGGGCTTTTGGGTGGATATTCCCGCGCCGCGCGTTGGTCGTCCACCAGGGCGTGAATGAACCATGGGCCGTCTTCGGCCAATGCCCGCTCCAGGGAGGCTTCGAAGGCCGGCAGGGTTTCGGCCCGCGCCACCTTTTCGAACCCGGCGCCTTCGGCGATGCGGGCCAGGTCCGCCGTTCCGGCGCTGGCGGTGGGCTGTTTCCCGGTGAGTTCGTACATGCGGTTGTCCCAGCAGATATGAATCAGGTTCCTGGGAGCGCGCCAGGCCTCCGTGGCCAGCGATCCCAGATTCATCAGCAGGGAGCCATCCCCCTGCAACACCACCACGCGATTTTCCGGCCGGGCCATGGCCAGGCCAAGGCCCACCGAAGAGGCCATTCCCATGGCGTTCCAGAGGTACAGATTGCGCGGCCGGTCCTTGGCCTGAAACAGATTGAACTTGGGGTTTCCCAGTCCCCCGACCACCAGGTCGTCATCGGAGAGGCGGGCGACCAGGATTTTGGTGGCTTCCAGCATGTTGATCATAAAGGGTTCCTGTTCCAGAGTGTGGCTGCCGAAACGCGGAGCCGGCTGGTGGCGCTCCGTCGCGCCAGGAGGCGCTTTGGCCCCGGCCCTATTCCTTCCAACCGGCCAGTTGGGTTGAGATCAACAAGGCGGCGGGGCCTTCGTTGGAAAATGTGAGGCGCAGAAAGCCCTCGGTCACGGTTTCCACCTCGTCTTCTCGCTTGAGGATGAAATATGGAATCCGCATGGCCCGGAAAATATCTGGCATGGCTTGCCCCATCATCACCTGGCTGCCGTTGAATTCTCCCAGACCGCCGCGGAACCCGATGATCATGGGCAGGGGTATTTTGTAAGGGATCGCCAGCGAGGCGATGGCGTTGAGCGAATTGCCCAGGCCCGAGGTGGGCATCAGCAACACCCCCCGGCGCCCGCCAAGCATCTGCCCGCAGACGGTGCCCACGCCTTCCTCCTCCCGGGCCAGCGGGAGGAGGTCGAAGTCGCTGTCCTCCCGAGCCAGTTTCAACAGGCGCTCGCCCATCGCATCGGGAAGGTAGTTGATGAATTCAATCCGATAGGATTTGAGAACGCGGATGATCGTTTCGGGCCAGGCCATCGGAATCCGGGATGGGTAAGGGTTTCGGTGTATCTTTTTTTACGGTTCATTCCCCGCCGCTTTTGGCGGGGCCGTTAAATTCGCTGGTTCAGTTCTATCGTGGGCCTGGCGTTCATTCGATGGCAAGGCCGGGGGTGAAATTTCCGCGGGCTTGCGCGAAAAACACCTTCGCTTGTCTATCGGGTTTGCGCGCTCAATTCAAGAGTGGATATTTCCGGTCATCATGGCAAAAAATGTTCTGCTGATACGAATCCCTTGTAATTCCAAGGAAATTTCCTATCTCTGGATTGAGAAAAGAGGCCTTTGCCCAAGCCGGCCATTGACAGCCGGGGGTTTTTCCGAAATAAGATAACGGAATCGGATAGCATTTTTAGCATCCCGGGTTCACGCTCGATTTACCGACAACCATCCTTTTGGAGGGTCAGGCCATGAGTTGGGGCGTTTTATTTACCGGAATTGTCTTCTTTCTGGGTTGTGCGGCCACGTCGTTTCTGTGGACCCTGAGCCAGAAGCAAAAGCAGGGGGAAATCGAATCGCGGAGCGACCATGTTTGAATTTTTAGGTGTGATCATCCAGGGTTTCCTCTACCTTTGGATGTTCATTATCGCCTCCGTTCCCAACGCCTTCATGGGCGCCCTGACCCTGTGCGTCGTGGCCACCGTGCTGACCTATTTCATGAAAAGAAGCGGCGAGCAATAGTCCGCCGTGCAGGGCCGGCAGCCCTCCGAGGATGTCTGGGCCTGTCCGTCCTTCTTTTCGGCGCCGCCGGACCTTCTACACCCTTTTCCCTCACTCCAAACACTTCGAATGCCAGCGCCGGGCGGCCTGCCAGGGCACGGGCACCTTTCCACGGGCTTTTGAGCGCCCTTCATTGCCATGGCGATCGATTACGACAATTTGTTGAGTATGGAGTTTCCGGAGGTCGAGCAAGCCTACACCCTCAAGGACACCATGCTCTACGGCCTCGGGCTGGGTCTGGGGATGGACCCGCTGGACGAGGCCCAGTTGCGGTTCGTGTACGAGAAGGAGCTCCGCGCGCTGCCGACCATGGCGGCGGTGTTGGGCCATCCAGGATTCTGGGCGCGTGAATCCGGCACCGGCCTGGACTGGGTGCGCATCCTGCACGGGGAGCAGAGCCTGATCTTTCACGACACCCTTCCGCCCCAGGGGGCCATTCGCTCCAAGACCCGCATTACCCAAATCATTGACAAAGGCGCGGACAAGGGAGCCTTGCTGTTCCTGGAACGCGAGGGCGTGGAGGCTGCCAGCGGCCGTTCCCTGTTTACCGCGCGGCAGACCATCTTCGCCCGGGGGGACGGCGGATTCGGCGGCCCGAAGGTGTCCACTCCCCCACCCCACACCCTTCCCGAAGGCCCCCCGGAGGCGGTTTGCGATCTGCCCACCTTGCCCCAGGCCGCATTGATCTACCGCCTCAGCGGCGACGACAACCCGCTCCACGCCGATCCCGCCGTGGCGAAACAGGCCGGCTACGAGGCGCCCATCCTGCACGGGCTGTGTACCTTCGGGGTGGCCGGTCATGCCCTGTTGAAGACATTCTGCGGATACGATCCCGCCCGGTTGAAAGCCATCCAGGTGCGCTTCAGCGCTCCGGTGTATCCCGGGGAGACCCTCCGCACGGAGATGTGGCGGGACGGTCCGGTGGTGTCTTTCCGCACCCTGGCCGTGGAACGGGAGCTCGTGGTGCTGAACAACGGCCGGGCCGAGGTGAGCCAATGACCGGTGAGCCAATGACCGGTGAGCCAATGACCGGCGAGGCGGCCCCGGAGGGGAAGGAGGAAGCGGGGGATTCCGCGCTCAGGAGCCATGACCTCTTCCCGCTCTTTCACCCCGAATCCATCGCGGTCATCGGCGCCTCCTCCGACCCCCAGAAGATCGGGGGCCGCACCTTCCGCTATATCAAGGACAACGGGTTCGCGGGCAAGGTGTATCCCATCAACCCCCGCTTCGAGGAAGTGCAGGGAGTGCCCACGGTGGCTTCCCTGGCGGAGCTGCCGGGGCCGGCGGACCTGGTGTTCGTGATCGTTCCCGCGGCCGGGGTCGTCGCCGCCGTGGAAGCCTGCGCCACGCATAAGGCGCGCACCGTGGTGATTTTCTCATCGGGCTTCGCCGAGATGAACGAAGAGGGCGCCGCGCTGCAAACCCGCATCGGCGATATCGCCAGGGAATCCGGCATGCGCGTGTTGGGCCCCAACTGCATGGGCGTGATGAACGTGCCCAGCGGCCTGTGGGGCACCTTCACCGCCTCGTTCGATATCCGGCCGCCCCTTCCCGGACGGGTGGGGCTGATCAGCCAGAGCGGGGCCTTCGGCATCTACGCCTATCAACTGGCCCGGGAAAGGGGGCTGGGCCTTCAGTTGTGGGCCACCACCGGCAACGAGGTGGATGTGGACGTGGCGGACTGCCTCAACTTTTTCGCCCGGGACGAGGGCACCGACGTGCTGGTGGCCTATATCGAGGGCTGCCGGGACAAGGACAAGCTGGTGCTGGCGCTGGAAACAGCCAGGGAACGCAGAAAGCCGGTGGTGATCCTGAAGGTGGGCCGCTCGGAGGTGGGCGCCCTGGCCGCGTCATCCCACACCGCCTCCCTGGTCGGCTCGGACGGGGTTTACGATTCCATCTTCCGGCAATATGGAGCGCATCGGGCGGAAACCATCGACGAGTTGGTGGACGTGGCCTATGCCTGTTCCCAGGGCCGCTACCCCGCCGGAAACAAGGTCGGACTGGTTACAGTTTCGGGCGGCGTGGGGGTGTTGATGGCCGATGCGGCGGACCGGTGCGGCCTGGATGTATCCGAAATGCCGGCCGAAGCCCAGGCCCGGCTGAAAGAGAAAATCCCGTTCGCCTCGGCCCGCAACCCGGTGGACACCACGGCCCAGATTCTCAACGACCTGTCCCTGCTGCGCGAAAACCTGGAGGTGCTGCTCTCTCTGGGAGGCTACGACGCGGTGGTGTTCTTCCTCTCCAGCGTCGGGCTCAACCCGACCATGATGGAAGCGTTGATCGAGCCTCTCAAGGAAATGCGCCAAAAATATCCGGACGCCCCGGTGGTGCTGGCCGGCAGGTTTACCGAATCCCTGGAGGAACAGTTGAACCAGGAGGGCTTCCTGATCCTGGCGGACCCCACCCGCGCCGTGTTCGCCATCGGCGCGCTGGCCCGTTTCCAGCGCAATTTCTCCGCCCCGGCCGGCTCCCGCAGGCTCCCCGATATTCCGCACGGCCTGCCCCGGCTGCCCGCCGGACCTTTGAGCGAGGTGGCCGCCAAGCGGTTGCTGGCCGATGCGGGGATTCCCGCCGCCGGGGAGCGCCTGACCGCCACGCCCGAGGAAGCCGCCGCCGCCGCGGAGGCGCTGGGGTTTCCCGTGGTGCTGAAGATCGTCTCCCCGGACATCGCCCACAAATCGGAAATCGGCGGCGTGCTGCTCGACGTGAACAGCGCCGGCGCCGCGCGCGAGGGCTTCTCGGCGATGATGGAACGCGCCAGGGAAGCCGCGCCGGAGGCCACCCTGGAGGGCGTGTCCGTGGCGAAGCAGATCGCCGGGGGGGTGGAGACCATCCTGGGCGTGCAGCGCGATCCGGTGTTCGGGCCGGTGGTGATGTTCGGCCTGGGCGGCATTTTCGTGGAGGTGCTGGGAGACGTCGCCCTGCGCGTGGCGCCCTTCGGCGAGGACGAGGCCCGCGCCATGATCCGCGAAGTAAAGGGATTCCCCCTGCTGGACGGCGCCCGGGGCCGGCCCAAGGCCGATGTGGACGCCCTGGCCAAGGCCCTCTCCCGGCTGTCCCTGTTCGCCGCCGCCAATGCGGACACCCTGGAAACCCTGGACATCAACCCCTTCGTGGTGCTGCCCGAGGGGAAAGGCGCGCTGGCCCTGGACGCCCTCATCGTCACCCGTACGGACGATTGACCGTAGGGGCACAGCCTGCTGTTCCCTTTTTGCCGTTCCCGTTTTTCCGTGCCCCCGCACCGGGATCAACGCCTGGGCACAGCGTGCTGTGCCCCTACATTTTCCCCTTTCGGAGCCTGACATGAGCGACCCATCCGTCAAGGAAGCCTTCATCGAACTGGCCTCGCTGGAAACCGTGCGGGCCTCGGCCAAGCCCGGCATGAAGAATCCCTACGATTTCGGCTTCGTGCCCAACATGAGCCGCCTGCTGCTGGCCCACGGCGAGATCGGCCCCATGTTCCGGGCGCTGTACGCCCAGGTGATGTTCAAGCCGGGCCATCTCAGCCGGGCCGAGCGCGAAATGGTGGCCGGCGTGGCGTCGGCGGCCCAGGACTGCTTCTACTGAACCCAGTCCCACGCGGAGTTTCTGCGTGTGGAGACCCTGAGCGCCGGGAACCCGCCGGACGGACTGGTGGAGGCCATCAAGGAGAAACGCTGGCGCGAAGTGGCGGGACTATCGACGCGCGAACGCGCCCTGTGCAACCTGGCGGAAAAGCTGAGCGCCACCCCCACCCGCATCACCGAGGGCGACTGGCAACCCCTGCGCGATCTTGGCTTCGACGATACCGCGCTGTTGGAAGTGGCCCACATCGTGGGCCTGTTCAATTACCTCACCCGCCTGGCCGACGGCTTCGGCCTGCAACTGGACAGCGGGGTGGTGGAAGCCGGGGAAACGGGGGAAGCGCTGCGGCGGGCGGAGTAGGGGGCCAAGGATCTCAGCAGCCTCGTATTTCTCAGAGAATGAAATATATCCAACTGTTATCATGTATGTTTTTATGATGCATAGTAAATTATACTTTACTTTTTTTCATGAAACAGATACCACGATATACAGTTGAAATTTACGTGACGGCGGAAGGACATTCCCCCTTCATTGAGTGGCTGGAATCGATCAAGGACGCCGTCACCGTTCAGCGCATCAGAAACCGCATCGACCGCTTCGAACTGGGCAACCTGGGAGATCACAAACCCTTGGCAGGCCACCCCGGTCTCTTCGAGGCTCGCTTGAAATTTGGCCCAGGATACCGGCTTTATTTCACCATCCAGGGAGAATCGACCCTTACTCTCCTGTTCGGTGGCCGCAAGGGATCACAACGCAGAGACATAACCAGGGCCGCGAACCTGCTCAAATCGCATTTTGAGGGCTGAGATGGCTTCCAGGAAATGGCGGGATTACATGGTGGAAACACTTCGGGAACACCCGGAGGAAATTCCTGGCTACCTGAACACCGCCCTTGAAGAAAATGACGGGACCTTCTTCACCGCTCTGAAAACCGTGGTGGATGCAAAATTTGGCGGTGCGGCGGCGCTCTCCCGCGAAACCGGTCTCCATCGGGTCAGCCTGCAAAACATGCTCACCGGCAAAGGCAATCCGCGCTTTGAAAACCTGCAAAAAGTAATGAACGCCCTTGGCCTTAGCCTTTCAATTCCTCAAATAAAAAAGGCTCTCAAGGCCACCCGGAAAAATGAACGGGAAAACCAGGAAACCATACGCAAGATTTTCCTGCCGATCACGGACGAGAAGCCAAACACGCCAGGAGGCTTCATACAGAGGAAAGAGGCGCATAGGAATACCGTAATTCTCAAGCAGGAAAACTTTACCTACAAAGATATTCCGTTCCTTATTCTTCACAGGAAAATACCAGGCGCCCGTGAATGTGTGGCGGTTCCCCGGAACGTGTCCGGAAAATTCCATCACATGGATAGGATTGTGGCCTCTGAAGAAATTTCGGACACATTGGCATTCGGGATTATCAAAAAGTTTGGCCGGGAAATCCTTGACGATGAATTGACGGATGGCGTCAAGGAATCCCTCAAATGGTGGTTCGAGGCTATGGAACGTAAAGGCCTGAACCCGAAAATGGTAACGGAGTAACCCGCGCTTCGTTAGCATCACTCAGGTGCTGGACGCCCCTGGACTTCAATTTTCCATCGTGGAAAATCCGAAAAACCGGAAAGTAAAATCTAAAGCCGGATGAGGGCGGACCTCAAACCCAGGCCATGGCCCCGTTCTTCAGCACTGACAGCCGCCCTCACACCGGTTCCAGCCCGCACCATTCGGCGATGAACAGGCCCACATCGGGGGCCTGTTCAATGACCTCACCCGCCTGGCCGACGGCTTCGGACTGGAACTGGAAAGCGGGGT
>JACZSY010000156.1 GCA_022573975.1 SAR324 cluster bacterium
CCAGCAGGTGCAGGGGCGCATCCCCTTGCAGGCAGTTTCCGATCAGCGTGGTCAGCGCCTCGCTGGAAAAGAACCTGCCGCTGTCCATCTCGTCCTTGATGCGGGTCGGGCCCTGTGGAATGGTGCGGCCGGCCCCCATGGTTATGTGCCCCACCTCGGAGCCGCCGATGTCCTTGGGGGCAGGCAGGCCCACGTAATGCCCATGGGTGTAGAGCCGGGTGCTGGCGAAGGCCAGGCCCAGGGAGTCGATGTGCGGGGTAAAGGCCTGGTGAATCGCGTCCCCTTCGCCATGATCGCCCAAACCCCAGCCGTCCAGCACAATCCACAACAATTGGCCCCGGCCCTTGAACTGCTCGGTAAGTTCAGACATTCTCATCAACGCCGCCGGCACCGTATTCGATCGGTTATGGGAGGGTGAGGGTAAAGGGAAGCGCCGCTCCCCTTACGCCTCCGGAAACCGGTATGGTAGAAAACCGGCGAGGGTTTCGCAAGCGCGGCGCTACCATTACCGCAAGCTCAGCGCCCCCATGATACGGGGAAACCGCAAGATCGTTGAGGGCTTTTCTCCCGATGTAATTTGGACGGTTTCTGGTATTCCGGCGAAGCCTCATCCCCCCCCGCACCCTTCTCCACGGCGTTTTCAAACAGCGTATGGAGAAAGGGGTGGCTTCCAACGCTATTTCGTTGTAAACACGGCGCTTTTTATTTATCCATCGAGCCCGTCCCGAGCTTGCCGAAGGGATGGAGAGGGAGGGAGGCCGAAGGCCGGGAGTTGAGGCTTCGAGCGCCGGGCCGAAGGCCGGGAGTTGAGGCTTCGAGCGCCGGGCCGAAGGCCGGGAGTTGAGGCTTCGCCCGGCTCCATCGGCCTGCCTTGCGATTGCCCTGCCCCATGATAGGGTGACGGGAATTCGCGCCCAGCGGTTCCCTTTTCCGTGGCGCGCCTTCCGCGGATCAAAAACAGCATCCCCAAGCATAGAACAATATGCTTGAGATCCCTCTGGTGGCGAGGTTGTTTAAGCCCCGCCGGCCCTGTGACGAACCCCTGAGATGAATTGGAATCCATGGCCGCTTCCGAATTGAAGCCCTTGTTGGAGTTGGTTCCCACCCAGAGCATCCGGTTTCACGAGCACCCCGAGGGGAACCGTACCGAACGCCTCAGAAAACGCATCGAACGCGATGCACAGCTCCGCAATCCGCCCATCGTGACCGGCATGGGGGATGGCCGTTACCTGCTGCTGGACGGCGCCAACCGGGTGAGCGCCTTCATGGCGCTGGGCTATTCCCTGATTCCCGTGCAGGTGGTGGATTATGGCGATCCGGCCGTCCAACTGAAGGGATGGCACCACCTGTTGCTCGAAGGCGCCCCGCTGACCCTGCGGGAGCAGTATCAAAAGCTGCCCGGCGTGCGGGTGGAGGCGGTGGGAAAAGCCGACCTGGACAAACTGCTGGAACTGCGTCAGGTGCTCTGTGTGCTGGTGGAGGATGCACAGCGCTGGTGGGGGCTCTTCCCCGATGGCGGCCCCGGCGAACTCCCCGTCCGCCAGCGGGTAGGCATCCTGGAAGCCATCGTGGGGGCCTACGAGGGCCAGAGCCGCCTGGAGCGGATCAAGCTGGCCGACTACGATCAGTTGCCCGCCGTGGTGGCCAACGTGCAGCACCGCATCTGCCTCTTTCCCATCCTGCGCAAGGAAGAACTGCTGCAAGCCGCCGGGGAGGGTCTGCTCATTCCCACCGGGCTGACCCGCCATCTCATCCCGGGCCGGGCCCTGGGCATCAACCTGGAGCTGGATTTCCTCGCCGCCGAGGGCAGCGACGATGACAAAAAGGCGCGCTTCTCCGATTTCGTGGAAAACCTCGCCATGGAGGGCCGCATCCGCTTCTACGAGGAATCCGTGTTCATCATGAACGAGTGAGGATATTGTTTTATTGAATTAATACAATGGGGTGCAATATTTTTCTGCTGGCACAATCTGGCACAAAGGTTAATATCAGGTAAAAGATTGGCACACTGCTGGTACAAACTACTCACCACAGGGGCTTGGGGTGACCAGTATGGCCCCCAGATTCAAATCTGAGGCATTTCCGAGGTAAGGGTCACCACCCTGGCAGTGGAGGAGCAAAAATCAGCAAAAACAATGAAGAGGTTTGTTCCAACCTACATTCGGGATACGCACTGTTAGAACTCCAGCCAGGAGCACCGCGAAAGAGTAAACCCAGGCCGCCTGGCCGCCAAGGACAAGGAAGGAAGGCTTTTTGGGGGGGCAAGGGTTCACAGAAGTCCTGGAAAAAATCCCAAGGAAATCCAGGTTAGGTAGGAGATGTAGTTGGTTAAAGGTTTTGCTGAATATATGTTCACTATTTTAGAAGTAGCTGGAGGTAGGTGTCTGGTTGGCTGGAGGTAGGTGTGGTTGGTAAAATGGTAGCCCTCGGTGTGTGATGGATAGGCACGAGAGGATTTGAGGTGGCCTTCAAGGTGGTGGTCACGTTCATGATTCCATCAACAAGTCCAAACCGAACACCCACCCGGGGGGCGCACCAGGGGCCCCCTCCCCCCCCACCCTACTGTTCAGACCGGACACATAGGTAACACCCGTACGGAGACATAGGTAACACTTTTCTGAGATAGCATGAGTCACCTTAAACAGGAGGTGTCTTATGCCATGGAAGGTAAATGATACAATGTCTTTACGGTCAGAGTTCGTTTTGTTGGCGGGTAAAGAGGGATCCAATTTCGCCGAGTTATGCCGTCGGTTCGGAATCAGTCGAAAGGCAGGTTACAAGTGGATCCGCAGATATTCCGAAGAAGGTGTTGAAGGTCTCAAGGATCGATCTCGGCGCCCTGGGAACAGCCCTGCCAAAACCCCGGAGGATATTGAAACACAGGTGATTGCTTTGCGGGACGATCATCCTGCCTGGGGCGGGCGTAAACTGCATGCCAGGTTGGTGAACCAAGGTTATGGGGGGGTTCCCGCGGCCAGTACGATCACTGGCATTCTGAGGCGATATGGGAGGCTCGATCCCGCCGAATCGTACAAACACAAGGCCTGGCAGCGCTTTGAGCACCCCGCGCCCAATTGTTTGTGGCAGATGGATTTCAAGGGTCACTTTCCCATGTCCAAGGGCCGCTGCCATCCACTGACCGTGCTGGACGATCACTCCCGGTACTCATTGGGTGTTTATGCTTGTGGGAATGAGCGCACGGAAACCGTCAGGGAAAGCCTGACCCAAATCTTCAGGCGTTATGGGCTGCCCGATCAAATGCTGATGGATAATGGCTCACCATGGGGAGATGATGGCAGAACCCGCTTCACACCCCTCACCGTGTGGTTATTGCGGCTGGGTGTTAAAACCAGCCATGGGAGGCCCTATCACCCACAAACCCAAGGCAAGGACGAGCGCTTTCACCGTACCCTGAAGGCCGAAGTCTTGCGGTACCAGCACTTCTCCGATCTGAGCCATTGTCAGCGGGAGTTTGATGCCTGGAGACAAATCTACAACCATGAGCGGCCCCATGAAGCACTCGGCAACCAGGTTCCAGCCGATCGCTATCAGGTCAGCCCGCGCAGTTTCCCCAGCAAGCTGCCAACCATTGAATATGATTGGGCCGATACGGTACGCAAGGTGGGAGAGAAGGGTGTGTTGTCATACAAAGGCCAGGTATTCAAAATCCCCAGAGCGTTCAAGGGGTACAAGGTCGCTTTACGACCCACCGAAATCGACGGTGTGTTGGATGTGGTGTTCTGTTCTTATACCGTCTCGAAAATCGACTTGAGAACAGATCATCAAGGTGATTAATGTGTAACCCATGTCCTCGTACATCTGTTACCCATGTCTCCGGTCTATACACGCGCGGGGAGGGGTGCCCGTAGGGCGGGGTGGGGTCTTGCAGTTAGCGGTTATCGGCGTTCATCCGTGTTTATCCGTGTTCATCCGTGGTTCCAATTGCAGTTGGCGGTTCCTCTCCCCACGGCCTCGAATGTGATAGGATGGCGTTAAACCCGCTGAGGATGATGGAGCGCGAAACCCGTAACCGTCCACCCTGACCACCGGCGAGTGGAACCCCATGGAACAGTCCCGCACAGAAAAACCCGCGCCGCAACCATCCGCGCCGCCCCCCGCCCCGGAGATGCCGCCGCTGTATTTCGAGCGCACCACGGCCGGGGAACGGGCGCGCCACCAGGAAAAGCTGGCTCGCCTGGCTCGGCAGGGCGGCATGCTGATCGAGGCCATCGGCCGCCCGGACGGCGGTTGCGATTTTGAGATCGTGACCATGGACTGGGAGGAGCCGGGGCTGCTGGACCGCATCTTCGAGGCCGTGCTGCGCTGTCACCGCCTGGAGCACGGGCTGTCCATCCGCCATGCCCGCGTCTTCACCTCGGCCCGGGGAGAGGTGGTGAACATCCTGGAACTCCGGGACCGGGGGGGCGGGCCGCTCTCGGCGGAAAGCCGCCAGACGGTGCTCCAGCGGCTGGGGGAAATCCGGCCCGGCGAGCGGGGCGCGCTGGAGACCATCCAGAACTTCCCCTACCGCTCCCTGATCCCCCTGGTGGAAGACATTCCGGTTTTCGACAACGAGATTTCGGACCGTTTTACCTGCATCCGCATCGCGGCGGAGCGCATCTCCAACCGGTTCACCAGCGTGCTGCTGCACTTCCTGGCCCGCTCGGAGCTTTGGTTGAACATCCAGGTGGCGGAGATGGAACAGGGGGAAAAGGGACAGTACCAGTTCTACGTGGTCGACAAGCATGGCCAAAAGCTGAGGGATTCCAATTTCCTCCGCCATTCACTGGTGGGGATGCTGGAGGCGATGAACGGTCTCGTGACCCGCTTCAACCTGTATTACCTTCAGCGCGAATGGCAGCACCGGTTGGAAAAGAACCATTATACCATCTACCACAGCCGCCCCGATTTCGATGATTTCCTCAAGGACATCGAGAATATCCGTCAGCTTTCCACCATGAAAGGTCTGGGCCGGGAAATGAGCGGCCTGGTGGAAGCCGGTTTGCTGGAAAGCCAGTCCCTCTATTTCCTGAAAAAGGTCGAAGCCTTCGTCAACCGGCACATGGAGCGCAACCGCGCCATGCGCGAATCGGCGCCAGGGGAGGGCGACGTGGAACTGTGCCGGGAATATTTCCAATACCGCCGCGAGGCCATGCGCATTCTCAATCCGCTCTTTCAGCGGATGGTGGAAATGCCGATGGTCAATCCCCTGCTTTCCCCCAGCCGGCGGCTGGAAGTGCTCTGCCGTCCCTTTCCTTTTGCGGGGTATGCGCTGGACGAGCAGGAACGTTTGACGCTGGATGGGCAGGTCTGGCTGGGAGAACCCAGCGCGGCCCTGGATCCCTTCCTGCTGATGGCGCGCACCAATTGCGCCATGCGCGCGGACCTCCTGGCGGCGGTCGAGGCTTCCGTCGAGGGCTGGAACGAGTTTTATATCGGAGAAAACCGCGAAGAGCTGGGCTCGCGCTTCCTGGCCATCGTGGACGAGAGCATCCGCCAGGGCAACACCGCCAGCGTGATGCGCATGTTGCGCTCGGTGGGGCTGCTGGAGCGGTACATCCCCGGTTTCGAGCAGATTCAGGGGCGCATTCATATCAACGCGGACCACGAGTACACCGTGGACGAGCATTCCATGGCCGTGATCGACGTGGTGGAGGGACTGATGGTGCTCAATGAGGTGCTGCCCAAGCCGGGCCCGTCGGCCATGCGCTCCGATTACGAGCAGATCGCCGATGCCCAGGGCCTGAAGAATTACGCCCGCAAGTACGCCATGGAACTGCGCATGCTTTCGCGCATCAGTCCATTGCGCCATCACGAGACCCTCCGCCCGTTCTTCCATGTGATGAAAGACGTGCAGCGCAACTCGCTGGAATACCTGATCGAAGTCAACCTGCTGGAGTTCGGTTACGACACCTGCATGGCCGCGCTGACCGAGTTGGAAGGCCAACGGCGCCTGTTGGACGCGATGATCGGGTATTACCTGTCCCTCCCCTTCGGCGAAAAGCGCATTTTGGTGCTGGCCGGGCTGCTCCACGACATCCGCAAACCGGCGGTGGACCACGGCGCGCTGGGGGCCGATGCGCTGAGCGAAATCCTGGCCGGAATGGGGCTCAAGCTGGCTCCCGAGGCCGTGACCCGGCTGGAATGGCTGATTCGCCACCACCTGGACGTGCGGCCCCTGATCTCCCGCATGGGCGCCGACGGCGAGCAGGCCTTGGCCGACTTCACCGCCCGGGCCGGCGACCCCTCTCTGGTCAAGTCCCTGATCCTCTTCACCTACGCCGACCGGGTGGCCATGCGCACCGACCACAACGCCAACAACCACGACGCCATGGTGCTCTCCGAGATGCTCGCCATGGTGGATCGGCCGCCGGGCTTGTGAGCCGCGCTTGCCGGGACGCCATCGGCTCCATTTTCCGCGGGCGCCCCACGCCGTTCAACGCCCCCCAGGCGCGTCAATTCGATGTGGCCGATTTTCCGCCGGGCGGCAGGATATAGACCAAAACGAACAACAGCGTGGCGGCGCCGATCCAGGAAACAACGAAGGGGGAGTTTACGGACCAGATCGACAATTGGGCCGCGATGATATGCCCGGCCATATGCCCCACCCGTTCCATCGCGCGATAACAGGAAATGGCCATGGCCGGACCCAGCGCCCCGGCGGCCTCCACACTCCGGAGTTCCGCCTCCTGAGGATGCCATAAGACCCCACCCCCGCCCTTCGGGCACCCCTCGCGCGCAGGGAGGGGAAAAAGCGTCGTGTTTATAATGTTATAGGAAAGGAAAGCTTCCCTCTCCGGTCTATACAGTGCACGGGGAGGAACCGAGGGCGGGGTCTCGTTGCCCTACCCACCCCCCTTCATTCCTCACCCCGCCCAATTCCTCACACCCCCGCCCCCTACCCTCCGTCCTGCAAATGCACGAACAGGTTTTCGATGAGGCGTTGTCCCAGTTCCTGTTCCAGGGTGAGGATGGATTCGGGGTGGAACTGGAGGGAGGCGATGGGCAGGTGCTTGTGGCGCAGGGCCATGATCACCCCGTCCTCGGACTCCGCGCTCACCTCCAACTCGGAGGGCAGGGAATCGCGCAGGACGTAGAGGCTGTGATAGCGGGCGGCGTTGATGGGAGAAGGCAGCCCGCTGAAGATGCCCTTGCCGTCATGGTGCACCTGCACGGGTTTTCCGTGCATGGGCGTATCCAGCACGCCCAGTTTGGCGCCGAAGTGTTCGGCCAGTCCCTGATGGCCCAGGCACACCCCGAACAGCGGCAGGCCCCGCGACAGCGCGCGTTCCACCACCGCCTCCACGCCCCGCTGGCGCGGCGTTCCCGGCCCGGGTGAAAGGAAGACCAGGCTGGGCCGGGGCGCTTCCAGCAAGGCGTCGGGAAACCCGGCCCGCACCGTGGTCACCTCGGCCCCGGTGGTGCGCACGTAGGAGGCCAGCGTGTGAACGAAGGAGTCCAGGAAATCCACGAACAACACCTTGTGTTTCCGGCCCGCGCCGGGCCGCCTGTGCTCCCCGCCGGGGCGCGTCCTGACGATGGGCTGGTCCAGGGCCGCCTCCAGGAACGCCTGGGCCTTGAGGCGGGTTTCGCGTTCCTCGGCGGCCGGGTCGGAGTCGTAGAGCAGCGTGGCGCCCGCCCGCACGGTGGCCACGCCGTGTTCGAGATGAATGGTGCGCAGGGTCATGCCGGTATTGAGGTCCCCGGTCACCGAGAGGTAACCGATGGCCCCCGCATACCAGCGCCGGGCCGATTTTTCCATCTTCTCGATGGTCTGCAGGGCCACCGGTTTGGGGGCGCCCGTGACCGTGCAGGCCCACAGGTGCGTGGCGAAGGCGTCCAGCGCGTCGTATCCCGCGGCAAGCTGCCCCTCGATATGATCGACGGTGTGCACCAGCCGCGAATAGGTTTCCAGCAGCCGTCTTCCGATCAGGCGCACGGTGCCCGGCTCGCAGACCCGGGTCATGTCGTTGCGGTCCACGTCGGTGCACATGGTCAGTTCGGATTCCTCCTTGTCCGAGGAGATCAGGGCCTTGATGTGCGCGGCGGTTTCCATCGGCGACCCGCCCACCGGGGCCGTGCCGGAAATGGGGCTGGTTTCCACCCGCCGCCCCACCACCCGCACGAACATCTCCGGCGAGGCCCCCACCAGTTGTTCGGCGCCCATGTTGATCAGGAAACTGTAGGGACTGGGGTTGTTGCGGCAGATGATGCGGAACAGTTGGGAGGGCGTGCCGGGATAGCCCATGGAAAACGACTGTGACAGCACCACCTCGAAAAAATCCCCCGCGCGGCAACCCTGCCGGATTCGCTCCACCTTGGCCTCGAATTCCCCCGGCTGGTGGTCGCAAAGGATCTCACCCGGCGCGGCTTTGCTTGCCGCGTTCCCGTTTTTCTCCGGGGATGGCGCCGCGAAAGGTGCGCTCAATACCCGCGCCCCCTCGCGGGAAACACCCAAGGGGGTTTCAAATTGATAGCTCCAACGGGCCGCTACCTCCTTGCGGCGGTCCACCACCACCAATTCGGTGGGAAAGAACAAATGGCAATCCACCTGCTCCGGGTCTCGCGGGTGATTCATTTCCAGGGATTCGAACTGAAACACCAGATCGAAACCGAAGGCGCCGTAGAATCCCAGGTTCCCCTGATCGCAACGAAAAGCCTCCAACAATGCCCTCAGCACCGAAAACAGGCTGGGCTGCCGGCTGCGCGTCTCCTCCACGAAGAACTCCGGCGGGCGCCGGATTTCTCCGCTCACGCACTCCTTTTCCTCGCTCAACCCGGCCAGGTGGGGATGGTCCCGCAGAGGCACGGCCATCAGGGTCAGCAGGCGTTCCCCCTCGCCGGACAGCGCGTTGAGGAAGAACCGCCGGCCCTTCAGCACCAGTTCCACCGGCGGATCCACAAAGCCGATGTCCCAACGGGCGTAGCGGTCCGGCACCTCGTAATTGCTGACGAACAGCGCGCCCTTGTGTGAATCGATGGCCTCCCAGATAGGGTCCAGGGCGCTCTCATGGGGCAGCTCTTCCCGGCGGCACACGCCGGAAAACCCGGCCGCGGTCGTGAATTTTTCGCTTTCCATCGCTCCGTTTCCTGTTTTACGGTTATCCTGCCTGCAACTGGCCGGAGTGTTTCCGCTCCAGCGCCAGACAAGGCCCTGGGCGCCTCGCTTCGCCACAAAAAAAAACCGTGAAACCTCCCGTTGGGGGAAGGTTTCACGGCTCGATCGACCAGGCGCTTCAAATACTGGGCGCCGGTATTTTATCCGTGTCCAACTTCCCCGGGCAAGGGATTCCGCCAAGGCCATTCAGCCTTCAACCAAGCCCAGCCAGCCGGGAGAATCGGATTCATCGTCGTTCCTTTGCTCAACATGCCGTTGGCGGCGCCATCAAAACCGTGGCATTAAAGCGGTGACATTTCGGCATTTGAAGCCTGCCCCAATCCGCGCCGGCGCCGGGGGCGTCCGAGAGGAGATACCGGCGTTATGCCACGACCGCGCCCCTTTTGCAATCGCCGGTCACCAGCCGGACGCGTGACGTTCTCATCCCCGCAAATGCCGAATACCGTGGCAAAATCTTTTTGCTGGCCCCATCATAAAAAATATGATAATATTACAATTCATATTTTGCTGAAGCACAGGATTTCACGGCCAAAAGCAAGAACCCCCTCTCAAATGAAGCGTTAAAAGAGATGAATGGGAACTCCTGGAAATTATATTATCGGAGTATCATGAAGCACTCTATTTCCCGCTCTCTGGGAATTTTCTCGGTTATCACACTGTTATCATTGTTAGTTTTTTCCGGCTGCGCCGAGGAGTCCAGAGTGGAGGCCTTGCCCACTTCAACTTTCTGCTCTCTCTATTTACCATCCGAGGCCAACGCCAATTTCGACGACGGTTCGGCCAATTGCTGGGCCATGGACGGATTGTGGCACATCTCCTCCGTCCGCTCCGCCAGCCCGTCCAATTCCGCCTGGTATGGGGATGAGGGAACCGTCAATTACAACGTCCCCACCAACACCACGAATTCCGGCTCCATGCAGCGCTCGGTCGATCTCACCAATGTGACCACCCTGGATTTCGATTATCACATGGACACCGAACACTTGGTCGGGGCGTCTAATTGCTGCGACATATTTTCGGTCGGGGTTTCCACAGATTCGGGAGCGAACTGGACCACGATTGCGAATAATGCCTCGACACCTTCCCTCCTGGACAACTTTGACGGC
>JACZSY010000157.1 GCA_022573975.1 SAR324 cluster bacterium
GCTTTCAACATCCATCCGATTGCCATCACGGCCATGGACCTGGACGGCAGCGGCACCAACGAAAGCTTCGCGGTCGCATTGGACCCGACCAATGAAGTGCGGGTGCTGGCCAACAATGGGACGGGAAATTTTACCGCGGTCACCGTCAAGGTCGACGACAATCCAGAATTTTTGCTGGCCGGCGATTTTGACAGTGTGGGAAGTGAGGATCTGATTCTTATGCATGGCAAGTCGAATTTTGTCGGCTACCTCAGGGGCACAGGCAGTCTTCCGACCCCCGGATATACAAAAAACCTGGTCACCGTCAGCCGGGACCCCTTCGCCGCCGTTGCGGGCGACGTAACCGGGTCCACGGCGTTGGACGTGGTGGTGGCCAGCCGCGAGCACCGCGCCGTAACGATCCTGGCCGGCAACGGGTCGGGATCGTTTTCCCGCACCCAGATTGGATTCACGGCCACCACCACCTTTCCGATCGTGGTGCCCACCACGCCCACCAACCTCAATTTTTCCTGTTCACCTGACAAGAGCGACCTGTTGTTCCTGCAACCCCTTTCGGACCGGGTGGTGATTCTCAAAAACAAAAATAATTGTCCCTGACTGTTTCGCCTTCCAAGACCTTCCCCCTCCGGTTCAATATCCCGCCGCCAGCCCTTCCCTGCGCGGGTCGACGCCGCCGTGGAGCCTGCCGCCGCGGGGGTCCCTCCAGATGACGTGAAGGCCGCTGCCCTGATCGCGGAAGCGCACCTTGTGACCCAGTTTTTCCAGCGCGGCGGCGACGCCGGTGCGTTTCAGGGCGGGCTCCAGCCAGGTGACGCCCCGGCCGTGGGTGTGATGCGGTCCCTGGACGGCCTCCTGCGGCGCCATGCCGTAGTCGAGCACGCGGATCATTACCTCGGCGACGAATTGAATGATGCGCGACCCGCCCGGGGAGCCGGCCACGAGCACCGGCTTGCCGTCCTTGAGCACCAGGGTTGGCGCCATGCTGCTGCGGGGGCGTTTTCCGCCCATCGCCCGCGGGTGTTCCAGGGCGGTGCGGCGGGGTTTCCGGCCGGTTTCCAGCCGGTTGGCGATGGGGCGTCCCCGGCCGTCGATGCGGCGCATGGCGAAATCGGTGAGCTGGTTGTTGAGCAAAAACCCGCGGCCCGGCACCACCATCGCGCTGCCGAAGGCCTGCTCGACGGAGGTGGTCATGGCCACCATGTTGCCCTGGCTGTCCATGATGGAGAGATGGGTGGTGGAGCGGGATTCATGGGAAGGCGAGCGGCCCGGCGCGAGCCCCAGCGCCCCCGGCGGGGTTCCGGCCCGCACCGGCATCAGCGGTCCCGTCCAATCCACCGAGGCCGCCCGCCGCCGGGCGTAGGCCTTGTCCAGCAGCCCGGCGATGGGAACATGCTGAAAATCCGCGTCGGCCAGGAAGGCGCCCCGGTCCGCGAAGGCCAGCCGCGACGCCAGCACGAAGCGGTGGATGGCCATGGCCGCATAAGGCCCAGCGGGGGAAACGGGCTGGGTTTCCATCAGGTTGAGCAGTTGAAATACCGTGGCCGCCCCGGAACTGGGCGGCCCCATCCCATAGAGCGTGTAGCCCCGGTAGCTGCTCCGCACCGGCCGGCGGAATACCGCCCGGTAGGCGGCCAGGTCCGCCAGGGTCATCCTGCCCGGAGCGACGGGAGCTTCCCGCACGGCCCTGGCCAGCTCCCGGCCGATCTCACCCCGGTAAAACGGAGCGCTGCCCTCGCTGGCCAGCAAGCGGAAAGTGCCGGCCAGATCGGGCTGGCGCAGCCACGCCCCGGTTTGCAGGGTGCGGCCGCCGGGAGCGAAAAACACCGCCCGGGTGGCGGGAAAGCGCCCCAGCCGTTTCTCGTGGCGCCGCAGGGATTCTGCCAGGCGGCGGGAAACGGGAAACCCCTCCTGGGCCAGGCGGATGGCGGGTTGGAGGACGCGCGACAGCGGCCAGGTGCCATACCGCTCCAAGGCCAGTTCCAGCATCTTGAGCAGCCCTGGCACCCCCACCGCCAGGCCGCCGGTGATGCGGTCGGGGAAAAACGGCAAGGGCTTGCCGTCCGGCGACAGAAAATCGGCCAGCCTGGCGCCCGCCGGGAGTTCTTCCCGGCCGTCGATGGCCACCACCCGCCGGGATTGGGAGAGATAGGCCACCAGGAACCCCCCGCCGCCGATGCCCGAGGACTGAGGCTCGACCACGTTCAGCACGAACTGGGCGGCCACCGCCGCATCGATGGCATTGCCCCCGGCCTTCATCACCTCCACCGCGGTGCGGGTGGCATGGGCGTTGGCGGTGACGGCCATGGCCGTGGGCGCGCTGACGGGAAGGACTATGCGCAGCCGGTCCGCCCGTTCCGGATCGGCGCCGGAAGGGGCGCCCTGCGTCCCGGGAACGGCGGGCGGTGCGGAAGCGCAACCGGCCAGGCCCACCGCCGCGCCCACCGCGGCGCCCACCATCAACAGCAAAAGCGCGCCCACCGCCAGACGGTTGACGACGGTTTTTCCATTGTAAAATTCCATCGCTTTCACCTCGCTTTGGATTCCATCATCCGGTTTTTTGTTTCACGGGCGCTTACCTCACGGTTTCCTACTTCAGGGTGTATCCGCCATCCACGGGCAGAATGGCCCCGGTGGTGAAGGCGGCGTCCGGGGAGGCCAGGAAAGCCACCGCCGCCGCCGTGTCCTCGGGGCGGGTGGGGCGTTGCAGGGGGGTGTCGCGCCGGAAGCGGGCCACGTAATCCTCCCCCACGTGGGCCATCAGCTCGGTTGGGGTGAAGGCCGGCGCCACCGCATTGACCCGGATCACCGGCGCATATTTCTTGGCCAGCGCCTTGGTGAGGTTGTTCAGGGCGGCCTTGGAGGCCCCATAGGGCAGCGAGTCGGGATCGCCCAGCACTCCGAAGCGCGAAGACACGTTGATGATGACCCCTGGATCCTCGGCGGTTTTCCGGGAGAGCATGTGCCCGGCGGCGGCGCGGGCGCAGAAGAAGGCGCCCTTCACGTTGACCGCGAAGGTGTCGTCCCAGTGGGCTTCCCCGATTTCCTCCACCGGCTCCTCGTACTCCACCCCGGCGTTGTTGACCCATACGTCCAGGGCGCCAAAGGCGGCCTCCGCGGCGGTCACCATGGCCCGCACGGCGTCGTCGTCCCGCACGTCTCCAGGGAAAGTTTCGGCCCGCCCGCCACCGGCCCGGATTTCCGCCGCCACGGCTTCCGCGGCCTCGGCGTTTACCCGGTAGCCCAGGCCCAACGTAGCACCCTCGGCGGCCAGGCGCAGGGCGATGGCCCGCCCGATCCCCCGCGAGGCCCCCGTGACGAATGCGGTTTTATTTTCGAGTCTCATTTCAGTTTCATCGGCTTCCCGCCCCACAGGTTGCGGGGGCGGGGGAAATTTCACGGCTAAAATTGAAACAAAGCCCTGGCATAGGCGCCGAGCACATCGGAGATGAGGAATATGTTCTTGTCCACGTCATCGTAACGCAACCCCAGCTCCAGCCAGTTGCCTGGGTTCCGGCCTTTGCCCTCCTTGCCCCCCAGCGCGAGGAAGATGAAATAACTGCGGCGGGTGACGCGGTCGCGGAAAACGTCCGTTTCTCCGGTGTCCCGATTTTCGATCTGCAACTTGACCAGGCTTTTGCGCTGGATGCGGTACCGGAAACCGATTGCCCCGCCGTCCAACGGCAAGCCCACCCCTCCGCCGGCGTAATACCCGAACATTTCCACCCGCACCCGCTGGTTTGCCGCTTTGTCCGATTCGGCGGTCAGATCGAACCGCATGGCTTCCACGCCCGCTTCGCCAAAGAGCAGGGGATAAAACCCCGCCAGGCCGCCGATTTCCAGGCCGCCCCCATCGGCCAGCAGGCCGCTCCCCTCGACGGTGGTCAACGCGCTGGTGATCCCCAGGGTGAGCCCGGCGCCGAAGGCGGGGATTTTGAGCGCGGCGGATTTGGGCCCGTTGTCCTGAGCGAACGCCGGAGCCGTGACGCAAACCAGCGCCGCCAGCAGGATGACCGCGGCCTCGAGGTGATATTTCATACGCCCTTACCTGTCCCCACGCAGGGTAATCGCTATTGATAGTTCCAAACGGCCTCGTCCGAGGGCGCGCCCAGGGCGGCCAAGTCTTCATCGACCCCGTAGGTGTCCATCTCGGCCTGGATTTTGGCCACCGTGGCCTCGGCCAGGGGAATCCCCTTTTCGCGCCGTTCGGCTTCCATGCGCGCCTCGGGCTCTCCCGGACAGAGCACGCCGCCGCCTTCGGAAGGCGCGGTGTCCTTGAGGAAGGCGATCAACCGCTCCAGTTCGCTCTTGAAGACGGGCAGTTCGCGGAAGGCGGCTACGTTGAGCACGATCATCATGGTGCAGTTGTTGAAGGGCGGGCTGTCCTCCTTGCCGATGAACCCGCCGCCGGTGAGCAGGCCCCCCAGCACTTCCATCATGAAGTTGAGCAGGTAGCCCTTGTAGCCCTGCCGCCCGCCCAGGGGCAGGATGGCGCCGCCCCGGTAGAGGTCCTCCGCGTCGGTGGTGGGCCGGCCGTCCTTGTCGATCAGCACGCCCTCGGGCGCTGGCAGCCCGCCCTCGGTGAACACCCGGAACTTGCCCTCCGCATAGGCGCTGGAGGCGAAGTCGAACACCACCGGGTATTCCCGCTCCGAGGGAAAGGCCACCGCCATGGGGTTGGTGGACATGCGCCGCTCGGCCCCGCCGAAGGGGGCCACCAGCCGCGAATAGCCGCCCGTGGCCGTGAACACCATCCCGATCATGCCCGCTTCGGCCGCCGCCACCGCATAGTCCGCCAGCCGCCCGATATGGGTCAGGTCCGTCACGCCGATGGCCGCGATCTGGTGCTCCCTGGCCCGCGACACCGCCACCCGCATGGCCTCGTCCGCCGCCACCTGGCCGTACCCCCGCCCCCCCGTCAGCACCGCCGTGGAGCCGTTGTCCCGCAGAAAGCCCGTTTTCGCCCCCGGCTGGATGGTGCCGTCGCGCACCCAGCCCATGTAGCGCGGAATGCGGATCAGCCCGTGGGAGTCGTGGCCGGTGAGGTTGCTCTTCACCAGCCGCCCCGCCACCAGCGCCGCCTCGGCCTGCGGCGAGCCCGCGCCGCGGAAAATGGCCTCGGCCACGGGTTGAATGCGTTCGGCGGCAAAACGGTAAACGGTGGGCATGGCGGCTCGGGGTTTGGGGTTCAGGGGGATTTACGGGCGCGGTGTAATCGGGTTGAGAATACGTTCGGGAGATCATGCCGCAGGGGAGCGGGGGACGTCAAATATTGGGGGGGAGGTTGTTCTTGTGAAGGATAATGCGATTAACTTGGAATTCCCCGCCTCTTGGGCGGGGAATTCCAAGTTAAATTTGATAACAAAATATTAACACATCGATAAAGCTGAATGGAAATAATAACTCCGGCCGGACCTGAAAGGCGAGGGCACGGTCATCGTCGGCAAAAAATAGACGGCGGGAAGGGAAGGGCAACCGCATTCTTCCGGTCACGGATGGAACTGTATCGAAATTGCGCCAGATGGCTCGAAATTTTGGATTTTGGGTGTTGGATTCAGGAGGATTTGGGAAAGGCCTCACCCCGCCTCCCCACACAACAACATGCGGGGAGGTGACCCTCTCCGCACCTCCGTTCCGGCGGAGCGCATGAGCGCCGAGGAGACCGTGCGCGGTGATAAAAATCTCAGCCGGGTCGAGGCGGCCTTCCGCTCCCTGAAGAGCATCGACCTCCGAAGGCGCCCTACGCAATGTCCACGGCAAAACACTGACCGGCGGCAGCGAAGTCCACAGCTTCCGCGCACTGCCGCACAACCTGAGCACCATCGTCCGCAACACCTGCCGCCGCAAGGAGGCCGAAGCCGGCGAAGCCACCTTTTGCCTCGATACCATCCCCTCGCCCCAGCAACGCCGGGCGATGGAATTGCTCGACACCTTGGCGCGGCAGACAGAAAGCGCGCACGCCATTCCGGCCCATTACATTGAAATATAAAACGAATTATGTCGAATCAACAAAGCGGCTTCAGATTAGAAGGCCTGTGATCAACTCGATAAAAGCGGGAGTGGGGCACCTCCGGCGGCCCTCCGGGGGGAAACTTTGAAAAGTTTCAACAAACTTTCTCATGGGAAAAACAAGTATTTAAACCTATCATTCCAATATCTTATTGAAAGTTTTAATCCATTTTTTCCAAAAAAATGGTCTGGGGGTGTGGGGGATGAAATCCCCCGCGCTTTTGGTTGGTCACAGGCCTTTTAGAGATTAAAAAAACGATTCCGCGATTGTCCTCCCTGGAAAAACATGGCAAGTTTAAACATTAAACCATGTTGCCGGGGATTCAATGAACCCACGGTCGGGGCCTCGTAGATCGAGGCGGCCCGGATTGCCCTTCACCCATCATTGGAAAAGACCAGAAAATGACTATCCAAATTTTCAATAAAAATGCGTGACCCTATGCGCAACGCACTCGGATCGTGTTGTCCGAGAAAGGAATACCCTTCGAAGTCACCGAAATCGATCTGAAGGACAAACCCGATTGGTTCCTGGAGATTTCCCCTTATGGCAAGGTGCCGGTGGTGAAGCACGGCGACCGGTTGATTTACGAGTCGGCCATCATCAACGAGTACCTTGACGAGGAGTTTCCCGATACGCCCATGCTGGGCGGCACCCCGGCCGAACGGGCTGAGATGCGCATCTGGATCGACTTCTGCAACAGCCGCATTCAACCCGGTTTCGTGCAGATCGCCAGGGCCGAGGCGGACCAATTCGACGAGAAGGTGGCCGCCGTGGAAGCCTCGTTCGACATGCTCGAGGAATATCTGGAAAAAAACGGGCGCCCGGATCCTTATTTCGCCGGAGACCGCCTCTCCCTGGTGGACGCCTCCTATGCCCCGGCTTTCGAGCGCTTCGGCGTCCTGAAAGATCTGCGCGGGTATGAGATACCGGCCCGGTTCAAGCGCATCCGCCAGTGGGCTTCTGCCCTGGCCGGGCATCCCGCGGTGAAAGCCCATGCCATTCCCCAGGAAGGGCTGCTGGCCAATTACAGTGGCTGGGTGCCGGAAAGCGCCCGCTCGCAGGTGGCCTGAGGGAAGTTTCCGGCCAAATTGCGGGGCCGCCGGGGTTCGGGGATGTCTCCCTCCGCGTTGTCTCCCACGGGCAGGGACGCCCGCGCCGAGCCCCTGTTTTTTTCCCTTTCCATCCGGAATCCAAAGGCGTATAGATGTGAGATTGGATGGCCGTTCCACCCCATTGGAACGGCCCGCGCCAAGATTTTTCAATGCAGAAGGTTTTTGTTACAGCAGTATTTTGCTACAGCAGCGTGTGATACAGGTCTCATGAAACCGATATACCATCAATCCCACAGCACGACCCTTCCCGCCAGCCACTCTCTGGCATTGGTATTGCTGGTATTCGGCCAGGTAAGCATTACCCGGTTATAGGTGAATCCCGGATCGCAGGGATGACCTCCCCGATGGAACCCGGGTACTTGCTAACCGGGTGTTTCCTGGTGGTTCTGGACATGAATTCAAAAGGAGAGAACGGGCGGATCGTTCAATCCGCTCAAGCATTCAATTTATTGGACGGAATTTCGCGGCGGGAAATATTTTCGGAGCAAAGCAATGAACGGTGCGGAGGCAATGGTGGCGGCCTTGGTGAAAGAAGGCGTGAAACACATCTTCGGAATTTCCGGCGGGGCGGCCTTGCCCATTTACGACGCCCTGGTTCAACCGGAAGCCAAGAGCATCAATAACATTCTGGTGCGTCACGAGCAGGCCGCGGCCCATATGGCCGAAGGATATGCCAGGGTGAGCGGCCGGGTGGGCGTGTGTTTGGCCACCTCGGGTCCCGGGGCCACCAACCTGGTGACGGGGTTGGCCGATGCGATTTTAGACTCCATCCCCATCGTGGCCATCACCGGCCAGGTTCCCACCTTCGCCATCGGCAGCGACGCCTTTCAGGAGTCGGACATCATGGGCATCACCATGCCCATCGTCAAGCACTCCTATCAGGCCCGCAACCCGGAAGATTTGCCCAGAATCGTGCGGGAGGCTTTCCATATCGCCGCCACGGGCCGCCCGGGGCCGGTGCTGATCGACGTGCCACGCGACATCGCCCAGGCCGAGGTGAAGGAATTTATCTATCCCGATCAGGTGAACATCCGGGGCTACAAGCTCCACGGGGAAGTCGATTCGGGCGATGTGGAAAAAGCGGCGGAATTGATCGCCAAGGCCGAAAAACCCGTTTTGTACGTGGGCGGGGGCGTGGTCAACAGCGATGCCGCGCCGGAGCTGCTGGCCCTGGCGGAAAAAATCGACGCCCCCGTCACCACGACCCTGATGGGCCGGGGCGCCATACCCGACGACCATCCGCTCTGCCTCAACATGCCGGGCATGCACGGCACCGCGTACGCCAACTGGGCCATCCGCGACAGCGACCTGTTGATCGCCGTGGGTGTGCGCTTCGACGACCGGGTGACCGGCAAACTGGCCACCTTCGCCACCAACGCCAAGGTGATCCATGTGGAGGTGGACCCGGCCGAGATTCACAAGAACCGCTACGCGGAGGTTTCCATCCTGGCCGATGCCAAGAACGCCCTGGCAAAGCTGGAGGCCGCCTGCAAGAAGAAAACGCACGGCGAGTGGCGGCGTCAAATAGGCGAGTGGAAGGAGCAGCACCCGCTGCGCTACAACCGCAACGGCAAGCTCAAGCCCCAGTATGTGATGGAGCAATTGGCCGATATCACCGGCGGGGAAGCCATTCTCGCCACGGACGTGGGCCAGCATCAAATGTGGGCCGCCCAGTATTATCCCTTCAAGCGCCCCCGCCAATGGTTGACCTCCGGCGGGCTGGGCACCATGGGCTATGGCCTGCCGGCCGCGCTCGGCGCCAAGTTCGCCCAACCCGGCCAGGAGGTGTGGCTGGTGTCCGGGGATGGCAGCTTCCAGATGAACCTTCAGGAACTGGCGACCTCGAGGGTCTACCAGGTGCCCATCAAGATCGCCTTGTTCAACAACCTCTCCCTGGGCATGGTGAAGCAGTGGCAGGAGCTGTTCTACGACAACCGCTACAGCGGCATCGACCTGCCCCAGGTGCCCGACTGGAAGCTGCTGGCCGAGGCCTATGGCTGCGTCGGGATCACCGTGACCGAGCCCGAGGAAGTTCGCCCCGCCCTGGAAAAAGCGCGGGAGATCAACGACCGCACCGTGTTGATCGACTTCCAGCACGATCCGAAGGAGCTCATCTATCCGATGATCCCATCCGGCCAGTCCGTCAACGAAATGCGGCTGCAACCGGCGGAACAAGCGGCGAACACGACAGGGAAATAAAACAGGTCAACAAGAGGGACAATAAAAAACAGGGGCCAACCCCAGGAAGCCTACCGGTGCAAAACGACCATCAAACCCCAGAACGCAAACACACCATCTCGGTGATGGTGGAAAACCGGCCCGGCGTGCTGGCCCGCATCTCCGGGTTGTTCGCCAGGCGCGGGTTCAACATCAACAGCCTGGCCGTCAGCGCCACCGAACGCGATGACATCTCCCGCATGACCATCGTCAGCACCGGGAACGATGCCCACCTGATGCAGGTGATCAAGCAGCTCAACAAGCTGATCGACGTGATCCAAATCTTCGATCACACCGAAGAAGACCTGATCGAACGGGAAATCGCCCTGGTCAAGCTCCGCGCGACCCTGGAAAACCGGAGCGAGATCATGCAACTGGCCCAGGTGTTCCATGCCGAGGTGGCCAGCATCTCCCCCAGCGACGAAACCATGATCGTCGAAATCACCGGGGAGGAGGAAAAAATCGAAGCCTTCCTGGAGACCCTCAGCAAGTTCGAAATTCTGGAATTGGTGCGCACGGGAAGAATCGCGCTGGTGCGCGGCGCCAAGATCACCTGAGGGCGCCCCCCCGAAAAACAAGGCCCATGCCCGGCTTTTCCTATCACGTGGTGGACGTGTTCACCGACCGTCCGTTCGGCGGCAATCCCCTGGCGGTGTTTCCCGATGCCCTGGAAATTCCCCCAACGCTCTACCAGTCCATCGCCCGGGAACTGAACCTGTCCGAGACCACATTCGTGCTGCCCGCGGCCGATCCGGCCTGCCACTGCAAGGTGCGCATCTTCACCCCGGCCCGTGAACTGCCCACCGCCGGTCATCCCACCATCGGCACCGCATTCGTG
>JACZSY010000158.1 GCA_022573975.1 SAR324 cluster bacterium
GATCCAAGCCAGACATGCGTCCAGACCCTCATCCAGGGTGATCTTGCTGTCCCAGCCAAAGGATTCCCGCAATTTGGTGCTGTCCAGAAGGTATGCCGCGTCCTTTCCGGGACGGTCGCCGACGATCTCCACGGAGTGGTCGAAGTCCACCCCCATCTTGGCGCAGATGCGTTCCACCAATTCCCGGATGCTGACGATTTCGCCGGTGGAGATATGGTAGGTTTCTCCCGTGGCGCCCTCGGTCATAATCCGCCAGGTCGCTTCGCAAACGTCCCGGATGTGGATGAACGAACGCCGGGAAAGTCCGCCGCCATGGAGGCTCAGGGTCTTGCCGAGACGGCAAAACAGCATCGTGCGGGGAATGATGCGGTAGAGCTGCTGACCGGGGCCGTATACGTTGGCCGCCCGGGTGAACACCACGGGAAACCCGTAGGTTTCATGATAGGTCCTCAGGCTCATGTCTCCCGCCGCCCGGGAGACCGCATAGGGCGTGCTGGGATTGAACGGAGCGTCTTCGCGAATGAACCCCTCGGAACTGCCGTAGACTTCGGGGGTGGTGACGTGAACGTAGCGATCGAGGAAATCGCAGTGCCGCAGCCTGTCGTGCAGCTTGACGGTGGCCACCACATTGGTTTGAAACCAATGCTCCGGGTTCTCCCAACTCTGCCCGACCATGCTCTGGGCGGCGAAGTTGACCACATGGCTGGGCCGTTCCTCTTCGATCACCGCCATTATCTCGTCCAGATGGTGATTCAGGTCGAATTGGTAAAACCGGAACCGCTCTCCATGGCCATCCCACCGGTAAGGCAGAAAGGCCGGGTTGGGTTCCGCGGAACGGCTCATCCCGATTACCCGCGACCCCTGTTCCAGGGCGAAGGCGGAAAAGCTCGCACCGGAAAAAGAGTTGCTGGCCAAAACCACGATCTTTTCAGGTGTCTTCATGGCATCGGGAGGCATGTGTTATTCGCCATCCACGAGCGATCGGTTCTGATAGAGCCATTGCATGATCATATGTCCAACGATCAATTGCAGGTCCTCGCTGATTTGCATGTCGTCGATGGGGAAATGAATGGGATGGTCGGCGAGTTCCAGGGCCTTGCCGCCGGAATATCCGAGAATTGCAAAGCTCTTGAGGCCCATTTTCCTGGCGGTCTTGAGGGCCTCGATAATGTTCGGCGAATTTCCGCTGCCGGAAAACGCGATCAACACGTCTCCCTGTTGCGCCTGAACAGCCAACTGGTAGGAGAAGATCGATTCGTAGCCCTCGTCGTTGGCCAGGCAGGTTACGATGGAAACGTTGGCCGAGAGCGCATGCACCCGCAGCCCCGAGCCCAGGCGTTTGGAGATGCCATAAAGGAAATCGTTGGCGATATGCAGGCCGTTGCCGGCGCTGCCTCCGTTGCCGCAGAAAAAAACCCGGCGTCCTTCCCGCCAGCAGGCGAACAGTTCTTCCGCCAACGCGCTGATGTTGGTCCAATCGGTCTGGCTGAGCACGGTGTGGAGGCGTTCCACGTAATCCTTGAACAGGCCGATCGGAGAAGAAGGGGTGGTCATGCCGCGATTCCTTTCTTTTGCATCCATTTCAGGTTGTGAAAATGGGGTTCGTCGGTTAGCTTGCCGGCCTGATAGGCCGTGACCAGGTCCTCGATGGCGTCCCGGACGGTTTTTCTCGGTTTGAAACCAATGGACAGAAGCTTGTCCGAATTCATCCGGTAGGACCGCGGGTCGTTGGATTCGGTCACCGTTATCTTGGCCTGTACGCGCTCACGGACCATTTCCGCGATTTCCAGGATGGACAGGTTTTCGAACCCGGCGTTGTACACGCCCCGGATTTCGGGACGATCCAGCAAAAACAGATACAGGTCGGTGATATCTTCCATGTGGATGTTGGGACGGGTTTGCTGCCCTCCAAAAACGGTGATTTCTCCCCGGGTCAAGGCCTGCATGGTCAGCATGTTGACCGAAACGTCCAGCCGCATGCGCGGTGAAAGACCGCACACGGTGGCCGGACGCACGATCTGCACCGCGAATCGATCCTGGTAGGAAAGCAACACCCGTTCGGCCACCATCTTGGTCTTATTGTATTCGGAGATGGGGTTGAGGGTCAGCTCCTCGGTCACGTTTTGCTCGTCCTTGATGCCGTACACGCTGCCCGAAGAGGCATAGATGAACTGCCTGACACCGGTTCTCGCCGCCCGGTCCGCCAGCTGCATGGTCGCCAGGGCGCTCACCTCCCAGGTGAGGCGCGGATTCAGATCCCCGCAGGGGTCGTTCGCGATCGAGGAGAGGTGGATGATCGTCTCCACACCAGCGAGATTTATCGCCTCGGAATCCAGTATGTCCTGCTGATGCACGATGAGATTGGGATGGCTTTGGAGAAAATTGCCGAACCACAAGGTATCGATCACTTCCACCGAGTGCCCGAGTTCCAGGAGTTTCGGCACCAACACCGTTCCTTTGTAGCCACACCCGCCGGTCACTAATATTTTCATTTTCTTTTCCCTCCAGGGGTTGGTTTTAATTGGTGTCATCCACGTTCACTTTTCCCGGGCCCTCCGTCTCGTTGGCGGATGCACTCCGGATTCAGTTCTCACGAATAAATATTCAAATCCTTGCCCGCCATCAACATCCAGCGGATTTTTTTTTGCAAGTAATGCCGGAACTTGAAGGGCGCCAGAACGGCGGCGGCCAATAGGCTCCACAGTCCGAAAGGCAATGGAAGGCGAAGCAGGCTCAACCGCCACATTGGAATTCCCGAAAGGCGGTTGATGACAGCATGGCCAAGGTATTTCTTCCGGTCTCGATGACACGCCCTGACATGCCAGAACAGGAATTCCCTGCTCCATGTTTTTCGTACCTTGCCGGTGCCGTCCGATTTTACCTCGCTAAAATACCGATTTCCTGCTTCCAAGATAATTTCAACCCGTTCAGTGTTCATTAGCGTCGTTGAAGCAAATCCCGCATCGGACATTCGCCAATAGGAACAGATCACCGGGAGAAAACAGGCTCCATGCGAAAGCACGATGCGGGTGGCCGCCAAACCATCGGTCGCACTGTAAAGATCGGGGTTGAAACAGCCATTGTTCCGCAAGGCCTCCGTGCGATAAATGGTCGATGATCCAACAATCCAGGATCCTTTGGACACCTGGATTTTTTTGACCTCTTCGGCGGAAAGATAACAGGCTTTTGTATTCGGCAAAGCCGTACGCATCAATTCGTCAGGTTCGCCATTTTCCGTAATTTTTTGGCACAACCCGGAGATCAATCCGGCGGAGGGAAATTTTGCAATAAAGGCCAAAGCCTCCTGAAAGAAATTATCCGCGATACGATCATTGGAGGATGCGAAGTAAACATATGGGGCCTGAATGCTCTGAAGGGCCGCGTTATAATTGCGGATTACCCCCTGATTTTCCAGGTTCCTCACGATGCAGGCCTGGGGAAAGTCTTCCAACACCCGGCAGGCGATTTCGACACTGTTGTCCTGCGACCCATCGTCGATGAACAAAAATGCCATCCGGTCATCGAGCTGGGCGCGGATCGCTTTCAGGCATTCCTCCAGGTATGAGGCATCGTTGTAATTGGAAATGACGACCGCCAGGTGACTGGCCTGAAGCGGCAGGGAAGGCCCCTGCACCGGCTGCCAGGCGGCGATAATTCTATCTTCGTCCGTCATGGCGCCCGTTCCATTCATCGAGTTTCCCGCCAAATTCCATTTCCGCCAGCTGAAGGCTGGCCGCGGTGCCAATATCCCGGTGATAAATCGAATTTTCAAAGGTTTGAATTCTTCCCACAAAGTGCGGAATCACCTCCGTGCTGAGGTCAATGACCTCTTTTCCCGTTTCCTTCAGGAAATCAAATATGGTGGGGTTGAAGATGTATACGGCTCCATTGGCCATGTTGCTGGGCGGATGGGCAACCTTTTCATGGAATGCGCGGACAATTCCGCGGTCGTCCTCCTCAACGATTCCACAGCTTTCAGGCGTGTCGGTTTGAAACGTCATCATGGTGATGGAGATGGAATCGGGCGCCGCCGCATGCCGTTCCTGAAACCGGTGAAGATCGAAGAGGGTCAGGTTATCCGCATGAGCGACGAAAAACGGTTCTTCCGCGAAAAACTCCCGGTTCCGCAGGATCGTGCCCCCCGTGCCCAATAGCGTGTCTTCATGGAGTAGCGTGATCCGATCCCTCCATGGACTGGCGGCGATGTGGTCATTGACCTGTTCGGAAATGTGATGGGTGTTGATCAGCACCTTTTCCATCCCTTGCCCGAGCGTCCAATCCAGCCAGTAATCGATCAGCGGGCGTCCAAGAATGGGCACCAGGCATTTGGGGGTTCGGTCGGTAAGGGGCCGCAGCCTCGATCCGATGCCGGCGGAAAGAAGCAACGCGCGCATTATTGCACCGCCTCTATCAGGCTTTCACGGTTGAGCGGTGTGTTCCCCACCCGGCTGACCTGCAGCGCGGCGGCAACCGAGCCCAGATAGCTGGCTTGCCAAATGTTCAAACCCACCGCCATCCCTATTGCCGTGCAGATCACCAGTGAATCCCCCGCTCCGGACACATCCGAAGGATTTGAATTGAATGCCGGCAACCGGTCCGTGAACAGCAATTTTCTGTCGCCGGGCGGCGTGTGGATCAAAATGCCTTCCCGGCCCAAGGTAATGATAACGTTCGGACAGTTCGTCTCCCGCTGTAGATTGTCGGCGAGCATCACCAGCCCGGTTTTGGAATCGCGCATGGCCAGACGCGCCTCGTGTTCCGTGGGCGTGATCAAATGCGTGCCCTTGAAGCGGGATATATCTCCAACCTGGGAGGAAGATTGGCTGTCCGCGGCCAGCATGACCTCGTGCCGCTTGCAATGCGCCGTGATTTTTTCGACCAACGGCTGAGGCAGGCAGCCATAGTTGAAATCGGAAAACATGAGGAGGTCGGCCTGTTCAATGGCCGGCCGGGCCAGGGAAAATATCTCCTCCATCAGCTCCTCGTCAATCTCGTGCTGGCGCAGATGGTTGACCCGAAGCAGTGTTTTGCCATTGGCGCGGAAGCGCTGTTTGAGGGTCGTGGGGCGGGTCGAATCGGTCAGCACCTTAAAATCGACGCCATAATCGGTCAATTTGCTTCTCGCGAACTGGCCCGGCTCATCATCGCCGGCCACGGAAAAAAATTGCACCTGAGCCCCGAGCCCCCGGGCGTGAGCGGCGACAATTCCGGCACCTCCAACGAATTGATCGTGCTCGATGGGGGTGACGACGATGGTCGGATCTTCCTGGGACATGCCCAATGGATCGCACGTGACGTATTCATCCACGATGAGATCCCCGATCACCACGATTTTCAATTCCGAAACCCGTAAAATGAGCGGGATCAATTCCCCGGTTTTGAAGTTGTGCCTTTCCAGGTAGTTCTGGGAATGATTGATGTGGACTCTTTTTTCCTCGAAAAGCTCCTTTTGGATCAGGTCGAAGGAGGAAAAGCGGACCTCTCCGGAACTGAAGAGGAGTTTTCCTCCATACGCGGAGACCGTATCGGCTTCCGGATTGAATTTTTTCGAATACTCCCGTCCTTTAACCACCAGTTGGGGCTGAAGCTCTTTGATGATTTGCTCGGGAGGCTCCCGCAGAATAAAGCAGTAATCGACCATGCCGATGGAAGCGATCCCTTCCAGACGCAAATCTTCCGGTAGCAGACTGTTCCCCAGGTTGTCCGCCAGAACGCCTACAACCAGAAAATCTCCGTTTTCCGCCGCGAAATTCAATAGCCTGAGATGCCCGGGATGGACCACGTTAAAATTCCCGCTGACAAAAACAAGGGTGCGCTCCCGGTCACAGTTTTCCCTGATCCCGGCTACGATTTCCGCGAACGGATGGTTTTGCTTCTCTGCTTTCATCACGATTTATTAAATTTCATTCTTTTGCTGAAAGGATCACATTTTAATGATACAGCGACCGGATACGGCGCCATTTCTGACCCCGTCGATGGCCTCATTAATTTCATCAAGGGAAAACGATTGGGTAATCAGCTCCTTTAGGTTCAGCCGGCCTATGGCATAAAGCCTTTGGTAGCGGGGGATATCCCGATCCGGATCGGCTTCGCCGCCATGGGAGCCGGTAATGATTTTTCCAAAGTGCAGGGGGAGGGAATAAAAGGAAATTTTGTCGCCCTTGCGCGGCACGCCTACCAATATGACCCGTCCCTGGTCGGCGGTCAGCGCGTAGCCCGCTTCGATAATTTTCGTGTTTCCGGTGTTGTCCACGAACACATCCAACCCCGTCCCGTTCATGATTTTCCGAATGGCCTCTTCAGCGTTTTCATCGCGGGCATTGACGGTATGGGTTGCGCCCATTTTGCGGGCCAGGGAGAGTTTTTCATCGTACAAATCAACGGCGATGACGGGAAAAGCGGACACCATGGCGGCCGCCTGCACCATGTTCAGCCCGATACCGCCCGCGCCGAAAATGACCACCGACTCACCCGGTTTCAAATTGGCATTGTTGACCACTACCCCAAATCCGGTGGTGACGGCGCATCCAAACAGGGCCGCCACATCCATCTCGCTGTCGTCAGGAATGCGGGTGAGCCGATTTTCCGAGATCACCGCGCATTCATTGAAGGTGGTTATCCAACCGGAATTGACGGGCCTGCCGTCCCAGGAGTAGACCGGCGTGTCGGATTCGATGCCTGAACTTTTCCGCCAGTGCAAAACAACCTTGTCCCCTGCTTTAACCTTCTTTACCCCCGGCCCGGTATTGAGAACGACCCCCGATCCTTCATGGCCCAACAGATGCGGCAGGTATTTGTCAGGGCCTTTAACGCCATCGATCTCCCCCAGTTGCGATCCGCAAATACCGCTAAACTGGATTTCGACCATTACCTGCCCGGGCGTCAGCACGGCAGGAAGTTCGATCTCCGCCAATACCAAGGGTTGGTTTTGTTCAACCAATACGGCAGCTTTCATTTTCCGTGGTTTGTCCATTATCCAATATTACGGGAGAAAAATTCGCATCGAACAGCAAGGCATGCCGCTGTTGCATAACCTTGCAGGTGACGATTTCCTGCGCGGCAAACTATTCCTTCAGGCGCCACAGCCCGGCCGGTCCCAGGGGCAGTCTCTCGCTGAAAAGGGCCATCTCCTCCGCCGAAGGATTGAACACGTCGTGCGGAAATCTGGAGCAGGGAAGGTAGCGCACCGCCTGGCGAATCATCGCCGGAGTCTCAAAGAATGGCCGCGGGAATTTCCCCGGAGCCAAAATTAGGATTAGATCGATGAATTCCACCGGCCCCACCCGTTGATGGGGGCCAAATAATTGAACTTGAATGCCATCATGTCCTCGACGCCAGCTTGGCCCTCGGGTTTGAGACCGGCGAAGGCCTATTCCTCAAAATAGATGAGGGAATGGTCTCCTGAATACCCGGTATGCTTAAACCACCATTCCCATTCCTCGGGCGTGTTAAAAGCTTCGCAGGTCACCTGCCAGTATAGCAGGTTGGTTTTTTCTTCCTCGTTCCGATAGGACTCAACGCATACATATTTGTGTTTGCGCCCCACCCGTTCAATTTCCTTGAGCGCATTGTACAGATCATAACAATGCAAATTATGCAGGGTGTTGATAGACACGACCAGATCGAAGGAATTGTCCTCAAAGGGCAAATTGGCGGCGTTTCCAACCTGTAAATCCTGCTTCACCTCTTCCTTGGCATTCTCGATGGCATATTCGGAGATATCGATTCCCTGAGCCTCCACTCCCGGCACCGCCTGGGTGAAATCATAAACCAGAAATCCTTTTCCGCAGCCCACATCCAAAATCCGATCCCCTGCTTTCAATCCATAGCGTTCGGCCATGGCCTGGGCGACTTGCAGCCAGCGTCCATCATATTTGTATCCCCCGTAGTTGATACGCCGGTCGCCGTCCCAATAGTCGTAGCCCCACTTTTTTGCGAGATTGGCGGCCTTTGCCTTTGGGAACTCCGAATCATTCACCCGAGCCAAATAATCTCTTTTGGTGCTTTTATGAACGAGAGACACGAAATCGATATACCCCATAAAATTCCTTTGATTTATTGTCTTGATGATGGCTGCGACGAAGGCGGCGCCCCGTTTTTTGGATAGAGCTACCGCACCGTGGGTGAAAAGGTTCACCCGATCTACTGGAACGTCCGATCCTTTCTGCTGGCGGTCAGACCGCAGGAATCAAGGCCCGCACGGGGGCATCGATCCTGATCTGCCGGCCCAGCAGGTTCAACAACAACACGACCCGGTGTTTGTCGATTCTCTCGGCGAAGATGCCGGTCAGATCCTCGAACGGGCCGTTTCCGATGCGGTAGGGGCGTCCTTTTTCGAACTCCGGCTCGGCCATTTCGATCATGCCGGTGTCATCCTGCCGGGCCTGGATTTCCTCGACGGCGCCTTCGGGAAGCGGCGCGGGCTCGCCGTTGAGACCGATCAGGCGATTCACGCCCCGGGTATGGTTGATGGCCTGCCATTTTTGCGAACTCAGTTCCAACCGGACAAACAAGTACCGGGGAAACAGGGGGGCTTCCACCTCCTTTTCCCGCCGCGCGTGGCGCCGTATTTTGCGGTAACTCGGAAAATAGGTTTCGTACCCCTGCTTTCCAAGATGATGCAAGGCCCTGCGCTCGGACTGGGGCTGGGTATAGACCACATACCAGGCGTTCATTGTTCCCCTTCCGGCCGGATGCCGTTCCGGTTTCTTGAAACATATAGGATCGGGGGGGTAAACAGCCTCTCGGCCGCCACCTGGCCGGACAACCAGTCGAACATGTCCTGGGCGGCTTCATAGTGGGTCAGCACCACGGCGTCAATTTTCACCGCGGCGATTTTCCCTGCGTCGGCCAGGTTTTTCACCACTGGCAGCCTGTGAAATTCGGGGTGTTCGTAATTTGGGTCGATGATGGCGTGAATGCGCACCCCCGTGCCCAGGGTCGATATGATCGCGATTTCGGCCAGGTCGCTGACGCCGCAGATCGCCAGATCGTTCCATCCGGCCCGTTGGCATTGGTCGAAGATTTCGCCGTACTCCAGGCGCGCTTGGCGGAAAAATTTCAGGGAGGATTGGAGATAGTTGGATACAAGGTGGCTTTTTTCCCGGAATCCGCTGGGCGTGAGGTAGTAGGCGTATCGCTTGGCGGGGGCCTGCTGAACCTTCACCAAGCCCTTTTTGACGCATCGTTTGATGAGGGCGTTGATCAGCCCCAACGCCACGCCCACCCGGGTGGAGAGGTTGCGCTGGGTGAATTTATGACCCGATTCAATGGCATCCAGCAGCGCCAGGGTGGACTTCACCGAGAGGGGTGTCGCTTCCGCTTCGCTCTTTTGCTTGTCCATTCGGGTTTCCGCTCCCTGGGTGTTCATCCTGTGGACCATACATGTTCATGCCCCGAACGTCAACTATGGCGCGTCGCCATAATCCACCGCCAAGCTCCCGATGGAAGCGGGAATGTGGGGTGATGCGGTCGTAGCGGAGGGTATTTTCCCCAGGGAGTGGTGGGAAGAATGGTTTTTTTAAAGTTTTCGAGCGGCAAGGCGCCATCTGTTTCGGCATAAAGGCCGCGTGAGGGCGCACTGCTGCCCCGGCCCCTTCCGAAAGGGTCGTGGAAAGCCCTTTTTTTCCGCTCCCGCCGTCCTTCAGGCAGGAGGAGCCTGGGCCAGGGCGAGGATGGTTCGGCGGGCGTCAAGCAGTTCGTCGAAAGCGGGATGGTTCCCTGGAAGGCGGATCACAAGACGCCGGGCATGGCGAATCACGCGGCCCGGCAGATGGATCAGTGCGAAACGGATGGCTTTTAGACGCTTGGTTTTCCAATCCCCGCCCAGCGCAAGGCGCTTCGTGGCGCTGTGCAGATTGAAACTCAGGATCATGACGGCCCACCAGGCGGCGTTCGCCCCGAAGTTCCGCGAGGGAAGCGGTCCCCCGACCAAGTCCTCCTTCATCACCGCGTGGGCCTCCTCGCTTTTTCCGCAACGCTCCCGGTGCCACTACTACCTAAGATGTTAAATCCGCGTAACGTTTTTTTGGAGCGGACTGTTTAACGACCGATTTGGTCCATTTAAACGGTTTTGCATTTGCGTTGTGGACCTTGATGTAGCTGTCGATGGCTTTTCGGAGTTCAGCGGGTGATGTGAAGCTGGCTCCT
>JACZSY010000159.1 GCA_022573975.1 SAR324 cluster bacterium
GGACCCGCACCCTTGGCGAGGACCACACCGGCACGCTTACGAGCCGCAACAACCTCGCCAGCGCCCATCGCGCCACCGGCAACCTGCGCGACGCCCTGATGATGTATGAACAGAACATCGTGGACCGCACGAGGATCCTCGGCGCGGAACACCCCAAGACCCTCACCAGCAAGAACAACGCCGCGGCAGTACGGAGTGAAGTCGGGAACGTGGAGGAGGCGGTCCCGGCGTTTGAGGAGGTGCTTGCGGTGGCGGAGCGGGTGCTCGGCAAGGCCCACCCGATTACGGTGACCTGTACCACCAACCTCGTGGCCGCCTACCGGTCGATGGGACGTACTGACGATGCCAGGCTGCTAGCAGGCGATTCAGAGGACGACCCGGACCGGTAAACCTGGATCTTATTCCTCGAAACCGGCGACCGGCGTGGAGCGGTGGGCGCTGACGGCGCGTACCTCGTTGAGCCTGCGGTACATGGCCGGATCAACCCAGGTGATGCCGCGGGAAGCGGACCAGACTGCCTCAGCGAACATCTCGGCGTCTTCGCACGTGTCCGACGCCACCAGGCTCCACACGGAGCGATAGCCCTCAATGTTCTGGAGCTCGTCCCGGTACATGGTCGGAAGTACCAAGACCACGGCCAGCGGGTAGATCTTGTTCTGAAGCGCCAGCGCGAGCTTGATCGCCGGCGCCGCGAACTGTGGGTCCACGGTGCTCACCAGGACGTCTGCTGCGATAACCCGGGCGATATCGACGCCGTTGATGTCCGCTTCGATCTCTTCTACGACCACGAATCGTTGGTCAGCGTGGAGGCGGGCGACGGCTGGATCGCGCCAGTCTTTAGGTCCCGCGACGATCAGGCGCAGGGCTGCTTCAGGATCTTCATGCGAGATCTTGTCACTCAAGTTCAGGTCGCTCCCGGAAAGACGAGGGGTCGGAATGGGTTACGGTCAACCTAACATTTCGATCATCGGCGTTCCCGGCCCGCCGCTGGCGGGGAAAAAGATGGCCGGGGGCCGAACCCTCGCTGCTCGCGGCGAGGGCCTTGATTTGCGGGCACGAGGAACAGGATGACGGACAAAGAAAAAGAAAAGGCAAACACTCCCGACGGAAAACCGCCCAGACCGCCGCCCCCCCCCGCGGATGCGCCAAAGGCGCCCGAGGCGGGCCAGGCGGCCAAGGCGGAATCCACCGGAGCGCGCGCCGCGCCGGAGGCATCCCGGCAAAACACCGGCGGCGGGAAAAGCGAATCCACGGAACAGCCGCCGGAGAGCACGGAACAGCCGCCGGAGAGCACGGCGCCGAAGCCGGAAGACCCGCTCGAAACGGAGGCCGGGGGCGCCGCCGGCGAACCTCCATCGGAACCCGATCCGGAACAGTTGATCGCGGCCGCCAGGCAGGAAGCGGAAGACAACAAGGACAAGTTTCTGCGAGCCACGGCGGAAATGGAAAATTACAAGCGGCGCATAAACAAAGAGCATGCCGACACCATGCGCTACGCCATGTCGCCCCTCATCCGGGACATCGCCGCCACGGTGGACACCCTGGAACTGGCGGTGTCCCATGCGAAAAAAGACCCGGACAATGGCGGCCAGGCGTTGGTGGATGGCATCGAGATGGTGGTCAAACAAATTCACGAGGTGTTCGCCAGATTCGGCGTCACCCGCATCGAAACGGCCGGAAAACCTTTCGATCCGGAGCTGCATGAGGCCATGACGGTGGTGGAAACGGCCGATGTACCGGAAAATCAGGTGATGGAGGAATTCCAGGCCGGCTTCAAACTCCATGAAAGGGTGATTCGCCCCGCCAGGGTCAGCGTCTCGAAACCACCCGCGGTGAATTGAAGCCAGGCGGCTTCATTTCACGGCGGTGGAACCTGCGCCATCCCGGCCGGCGGAATCGTCCCGGAAGATTTTCAGGAAAATCATCAACATGGCCAACCGCCCCCGCGGCGTGGTCCAGTTGCAATTCACAGCAGAAGAGGAAAAATCATGGCCAAGGTTATCGGAATCGACTTGGGAACCACCAACTCCTGTGTTTCAGTGATGGAAGGGGGAGATCCCAAGGTGTTGACCAATGCGGAAGGCACGCGCACCACGCCTTCCATGGTGGCTTTCACTTCCTCGGGAGAACGATTGGTGGGGCAGGTGGCCAAGCGGCAGGCCATCACCAATCCCACGGACACCATTTTCGCCATCAAGCGCCTGATCGGGCGCATGTTCGACTCACCCGAGGTTAAAAAGTCGATTAAAAACAGCCCGTTCTCCATCGTCAAGGGTCCCCACGACGCCGCCAACGTGGAAATCCAGGGGAAGAAATATGGCCCCGCCGAGATTTCGGCCTTCATCCTGCAGAAAATGAAGCAGACGGCCGAGGATTACCTGGGGGAGGAAGTGACCGAGGCGGTGATCACGGTGCCGGCCTATTTCAACGACGCCCAACGGCAGGCCACCAAGGACGCGGGCCGGATCGCCGGATTGGATGTGCTGCGTATCATCAACGAGCCCACGGCGGCCGCGCTGGCCTATGGATTGGACAAAAAGAAGGACGAGAAAATCGCCGTGTACGATCTGGGCGGCGGCACCTTCGATATTTCCATCCTGGAACTGGGAGATGGCGTGTTCGAGGTCAAATCCACCAATGGCGATACCTTTCTTGGAGGAGAAGACTTCGACCATTGCATCATCGATTTCCTGGCCGCCGAGTTCAAAAAGGACCAGGGCATCGACCTGCGGGGAGACAAGATGGCCCTGCAGCGCCTCAAGGAGGCCGCCGAAAAAGCCAAGCATGAATTGTCCTCCTCCATGGAGACGGAGATCAACCTGCCCTTCATCACCGCCGATGCCTCCGGTCCGAAGCATCTCAACATCAAGCTGAACCGCTCCAAGCTGGAGCAGTTGGTGGAGGAATTGGTGCAGGGCACGCTGGAACCGTGCAAAAAAGCCCTGCAGGATTCCGGCTTGACCGCCAGCGACATCGACGAGGTGATCCTGGTTGGCGGGATGACCCGCATGCCCCGCATCCAGAAAGTGGTGGAGGATTTCTTCGGCAAGGCGCCCCACAAGGGGGTCAACCCGGACGAGGTGGTCGCCATCGGCGCCTCCGTCCAGGGAGCCGTGCTCAAGGGTGAGGTGAAGGACGTGCTCTTGCTGGACGTGACGCCGCTTTCCCTGGGGATCGAAACCCTGGGCGGCGTGATGACTTCGCTGATCGGCCGCAACACGACCATCCCCACCAAGAAAAGCCAGGTCTTCTCCACGGCGGCGGACAACCAGCCCGCCGTGAGCATCCATGTTTTGCAGGGGGAGCGGCCCATTTCCGCGGACAACAAGACCCTGGGACGCTTCGAATTGACCGGCATCCCCCCGGCGCCCCGGGGCGTGCCGCAGGTGGAGGTCACCTTCGATATCGACGCCAACGGCATCGTGCACGTCACCGCCAAGGACATGGGCACCGGCCGGGAGCAGGATATCCGCATCACCGCCTCCTCCGGTCTTTCCGAGGAGGAAATCCAAAATATGGTCAAGGAGGCCGAGGAACACGCCTCCCAGGATCAGGCCCGCAAGGAAACGGTGGAGGGACGCAACCAGGCCGAATCGCTGGTGTATTCCACCGAGAAAATGTTGGGCGATGTGAAGGAATCGGTCTCCGAGTCCGACCAGCAGCAGGTGGAAGACGCGCTGGGCAAGCTCAAGGAAGCGCTGGGCGGCGAGGATGCCGAAGCCATCAAATCGGGCACCGAGGAATTGACCAAGGCCTCTCATGTGCTGGCCGAGGCCATGTACAAACAAGGGGCCGCCCAGCAGCAGGCCGAAGCAGAGGCCGGACAGGACGGAAACGGCGGCGCCCCTCCGCAAGACGAAGGGGGAAAGGACGACGACGTGGTGGATGCGGAATTCGAAGAGGTGCGGGACAACAAGTAATCCGCCAAAACCCAGGGATGCCACCCGGATTTTCCACCCTGGCATAATGCCGTGGAGCGATGAAGTGGAAAGATGGCTCCGCACGCCCCGGCGGCAGCCTCCCATGCCGGGAGCGCCAGCACGGCCAGCCCGCCAAATCAGGCGGGCGGGACAAACATGGAACCGCTTCGGCGCCATGATCGAATCATTAGGCGGGAGCAGCACTTTTGGCCAAAAAGGATTATTACGAAACCCTGGGCGTGAGCCGGGGGGCGGACGATGAGACCTTGAAGAAGGCCTACCGCAAGCTGGCCCTCAAGTATCACCCCGACCGCAATCCGGACGACAAGGCGGCCGAGCAGAATTTCAAGGATGCCTCGGAAGCCTATTCCGTCCTCAGCGACCGCACCAAGCGCGCGCAGTACGACCAGTACGGCCACGTTGAGGGAATGGGTGAGGGCGGCGCGGGTTTCGATTTCGGAAATTTCGGTGGGTTCGGGGATGTTTTCGGGGATATTTTTTCCGAATTTTTCAGCGGCTCCAGCCGGCAGACCGGCCGCCGCGGCGCCCATCGGGGGGCCGACCTCCAGTACAACATGGAGATATCCTTTGAACAGGCCGCCTTCGGCAACACCTCGGAGATCGAGATTCCCCGGCTGGAAACCTGCGGCCAATGCGGGGGGATCGGCGCCAAATCCGCCAAGGACGTGGAGGTTTGCCAGGTCTGCCAGGGCAGCGGCCAGCAGCGGATGCAACAGGGTTTTTTCAGCGTCGCCACCACCTGCACCCGCTGCCACGGGATGGGCAAGACCATTCGCAATCCCTGCCCCAAGTGCCACGGGGCCGCCCGCGTCCGGCGCCATCGCAAGCTGCGGGTGAACATTCCCGCCGGGGTGGATACCGGGCACCGGCTGAAACTCTCCGGAGAGGGCGAGGACGGAATCAACGGAGGCCGCAAGGGCGATCTCTACATCCTGATCGGCGTCAAGCCCCATCCTTTCTTCCATCGCGAAGGAGACGACATTTATTGCGAGGTGCCCGTTTCCTTTCACCAGGCGGCGCTGGGGTCGGAAATCGTCGTGCCGACCCTGGAAGGCAAGGTGGAATTGAAGGTGCCCTCCGGCACCCAGAACCAGCGGGTTTTCCGCATGCGCAACAAGGGCATCTCACACCTCAGGGGAAGCGGCAGGGGGGACCAGTACGTCCAGGTGACCGTGGAGATTCCCTCCAACCTGACCTCCCGGCAGCGGGAGATTTTGCAGGAGTTCGCCGAGTTGGAGGTCAATCACAAGCCCAAGTCCAACTACCCCCTGGTGGAAAAATTCGCCCAGAAATTGCGCAACCTTTTTGGATGATCCAGCCGCGCCACTTTCGCTCCGGCTCCGCTTCCGAATCGGCATCCGGCGCCCGGGGATGAAGCTCAGTCCTGGATTTCCTCCCGTTTTGTGATGATCTTCCCAACCAGCCTATAGTCCAGCGCCTCTTGCGCGGACATCCACTTGTCGCGGTCGATATCGCGTCCGACTTCCTCATGCTTGCGCTTGGTTTTTTCCGCGTAAAGAGCGATGATCCGCTCCCGGTCCCGGAGGATCTCGTTGGCCTGAATTTCCAGGTCGCTGGCCCGTCCCTGGTACCCGGTCATCAGGGGCTGGTGAATCAGGAACTTGGAATTGGGCAAGGCGAACCGGTGTTGGGAATCGGGGGCCAGGGCGATGATCGATCCCATCGAGGCGGCCAGCCCGGCCACCACCGTGCACACCGGCGCGGAAACGAATAGCATGGTATCGAAAATGGCGAAACCGGAAAAGACCTCTCCACCAGGCGAGTTGATCAGCATGGTGATGCGGCCTTTTGGGTCGGCATGATCCAGCAACACCAACTGCTGAATCACCTTCTGAGCCAACTCCGCATCGACGCTCCCCGAAAGGACAATCGTCCGTGAGGCCAACAGGCGGCCCGCCAGGCTTTCGCCTTCGCCTTCTTTTTCCTTGGCCTTGTTTCCTTGTAAGTCTTCCATCTCGAATTTTCCATGGCTTGGGTTGAATCCTGCCGGGGGGATGCCAAAGAGCGCAAATTTCCGGCGGGCTTCCCGGCCAGCCGGTTGACCGGCGCGGCGGTTCCTCCCATCGCATCCATCGCGGGGAAAGCCGCCGGGCGCGCCATTCGCCGCGGCGAATGGCGGAAAGGGCATGACCCCGCGCCGCGCCGGAATGATGAACAGCCCCGGGGTCAGACGATTTTGACCGTAGCGCCGGTTTCTTCCAGCTTTTTCTTCACTTCCTCGGCCTCTTCCTTGGTCACGCCTTCCTTCACGTTGTTGGGGGCGCCTTCCACGAAGTCCTTGGCCTCCTTCAGCCCCAGCCCGGTGATGGCGCGGACTTCCTTGATCACATTGATCTTCTTGTCTCCATGGCCTTCCAGCACCACGGTGAACTCGGTCTGTTCCACCGGGCCGGCGTCCTCGCCAGCGGCGTCGCCACCCGCCGCGGGGGCCGCGGCGACCGCGGCCGCCGCGGCGCTCACGCCGAATTTTTCTTCCATTTCCTTGACCAGCTCGGACAATTCGAGCACGGACATGCTGGATATGAATTCGACCACCTGGTCTTTGGTTATTTCAGCCATTTTGATGTTCCTTTCGTTCTGGTTTGCATGAACGGTTCAACCGTCTCAACTCGGCATCATGGATCGATGCGATGAATCTTTTTTTACAACTCCAATCACTGCCGCTGGTGAAGAAAATTCCAGCAATGGTCAATGCCTTCCCGCTCGCGGCGGGGGCCTTCTTTTTTTGGCGGGGCCGCCGCGCATGGACAGCCGGGCCGCCAGGGTGACTTTTCCCGGTGCTTTTCCCGGTGCTTTTCCCGGTGCTTTTCCCGGTGCTTTTATTCTATGCGCCAGCCTCACCGCCCTCCTTGCTGGCGGCCAGGGCGGCCAGGGTGCGCACAAACTTGGCCGGAATCTCGTTGAGCGTGCGCACGAATTGGGCCGGCGGGCTCTGCATCACGAAGAGCAGCTTGACCAGCAATTGCTCCCGTGAAGGGAGCGCCCCCAGGGCTCTCATCTCGGCGTCTTCCAACACCTTGTTTCCCGTTGGCGTCACCAGGACGCCGAGGATATAGCTGATTTTGTTGTTTTCTTTCAGGAATTTGGACAACACCTTGGCCGAGGCGACGGGTTCGCCGCCGTAAATCAGGGCGCGAGGTTTGGAGAGGTGTTCCTCCAAGGCCGAGAAGGGCGTGTCCTTGATGGCCAACTTGGCGATGCGGTTCTTGAGCACCCGCATGTTCGCATCCGATTCATGCAGCTTCCGGCGCAAATCGGAAATTTCGGCCACATTCAGTCCGATGTAATCGATCAGCAGACCCACCTGGGCGCCGTTGAAAATTTCGGCCAGGGCGGTGACCATGTCCTGTTTTTCGTCACGATTCAAGTGCGTTCTCCTTCTGTGAAATTTTTTGCTGTGAATTTTTTGCTGTGAATTCTTTTGTGCCCGTCCATTCCCCGCCATTTGTGGCGAAAAAGAGGCCGGAGTTTCGATGCCTCCCAGCTTGCGTCAAGGGGATTCAACCCCGCCGCCGGCGCTCCGCGCTACGGCCGGGCAAAAACCATCGGCCCGGACGCCGCGAAATCGCGCCCGGCAAGACCAGGGGGGGTGCTGCTTTTATTTTGATGGAGGAAGACCGCGGGTGCCGCGATGCCGGAAGGACACGCTTGGCGCCGCCGCCCTGGATGCATTCCGCCGGGCGGGCGCGTGGCATGTAAACTCCGATGTCTTGGCGGGGCGTTTCCCGGTAGGCCGGGGAGCGTTTAAACCGGGGTCCGTTTAAGCCGGGGTTCCTTCAAGCCGGGTTCATTTAAGGCATGGCGCGGTGAAGGGTGTTTCGCCGCTGGCCCCCGCTGTCTTCGACATCAATCAAATCCAATGGTTCGATCCTGCCTGGATCGAACGGTTTCTTGTCTTTTTTCTCCTTCCGCGCAAATCCGCGGCCGAAGCCGGGGCGCCAAATCATTGAGGTCAAGAAAAGGAAAAAACGCTGTTTACTTCACAAACGAGTTGCTATCCAACGCGATGCCCGGACCCATGGTCGTATTGACGGTGATTCCCTTGATGTAGGTGCCCTTGGCCGAGGAGGGCCGCATCCGCTTGACCGTGTCCACCAGATTGAAAATGTTTTCTTCCAGCTTTTCCCCATCGAACGAAGCCCGGCCCACGGGCACGTGGAGATTTCCGGCCTTGTCCACCCGGAATTCCACCAGTCCGGCCTTGATGCTGGCCACGGCGCGGCCCACGTCCATGGTCACCGTCCCCACCTTGGGATTGGGCATCAGGCTGCGGGGCCCGAGGATTTTCCCGATCTTTCCCACCTGTCCCATCATGTCGGGAGTGGCCACCACCCGGTCGAAATCCAGCCATCCGCCCTTGATTTTCTCGATCAAATCCTCCGCGCCGACAAAATCGGCTTTGGCCTCCTGCGCCTCGGTGGCTTTTTCGCCCTTGGCGAAGACCAACACCCGCACCGTTTTTCCGGTGCCATGGGGGAGGGACACCGAACCCCGCACCATCTGGTCCGCTTTGCGGGGGTCCACGCCAAGGTTCATGGAAATGTCCACGCTCTCATCGAACTTGGCCGAGGCCGTTTCCTTCAGCAGTTTCACGCCCTCCTTGAGGGAATACACCTTCTCCTTGTCGATCAGATCGTTCCATGCCTTGCGGCGCTTGCTGAGTTTGGCCATGAGTGTCTCTTTCTTTTCGGTGCCGGTATCCGGGGGTCCATGTTCCCAGGCGATGCCGCCCGTCCCGGGGGGGATGATTTTATCGCCATTGGAATCGGTGGAGCGGGTCAATCCGCAATGGCGACGCCCATGCTGCGGGCGGTTCCCGCCACGATGGACATGGCCTTTTCCACGTCGTAACAGTTCATGTCCTCCATTTTGATCCGCGCGATGGTCTCCAGCTGGGCGCGGGTCAACTCTCCCACGTTTTGCTTGTTGGGCTCGGCGGCGCCTTTTTCGATGCCCAGTTCCTTCTTGATCAGCACGGCCGCCGGAGGCGTCTTGGTGATGAAGGAAAAGGTGCGGTCGGTATACACCGTGATCACCACCGGGATGATCATGCCGGGCTCGGCCTGGGTCTGGGCGTTGAAGCTCTTGCAGAACTCCATGATGTTCAGTCCGTGCTGACCCAGCGCCGGCCCGATCGGGGGAGAGGGCGTGGCCTGGGCCGCGGGCACTTGCAGTTTGATATAGGTCGCTATCTTCTTTGCCATCGATTTGCCTTGCGCTGTGTTGTCTGGCGGATCAAAAGGCCGGGGCCCGTTTCACCGCGTGGATTCCGCCGATATATTCCGCTTTCCGTCCAATCGCGCGCGCGAGGGTTCCGCCCGCGGCGCAATCGGCCTGCCGCCCCAATCGTGTCTTTCCGCATCCATGGCGGCCGTCCGGCGAGGGGCGCCCGCCGATGAGGTGAGCATTGGGTTTATTCTTCGCCGGTGTGGGCCTTCACCTTGCCGAAATCCAGTTCCACCGGGGTCGAACGGCCCAGGATGCTGATCAAAACCCGCAGCTTGCTTTTCTCGGTGTTGACCTCGTCGATTTCTCCGGAAAAGTTGGAGAACGGTCCGTCGATCACAATCACCTTTTGCCCGACTTCAAACTCATCCTTGATCTTGGCCTGCCGGATGCCCTGGCTCATCTGGGAGCGGATGTCTCCCAACTCGGCTTCGGACAGCGATTGGGGATCGTTGTTTTTTCCGCCCACAAAGCCCGACACCCGGGGAATGTCCATCAACAAATGCCACAGATCGTCGGTCAGGTCCATCTTGATCAGCACGTAGCCGGGGAAATAAATCACATGCTGCACTCTTTTGCGTCCGTTCTTGACCCGTGTGACGTCTTCTCCGGGGACGAAGATTTCCTCCACCAGATGGGCCATTTTGAGCACCCTCAGTTTTTCCTCGATGGTTTTCTGCACCCGGATTTCGAAGCCGGAATAGGTTTGCAGGATATACCATTCCGCCCCTTCGACCGGCTGAATCTCCGGCTCCTCCGCATCCTCCGCATCTTCCGGATTCTCTGCAGCTTTCGGATTCTCCGCAACCTCCGGATTCTCCGCAACCTTCGGATTCTCCGCAACCTTCGGATTCTCCGCAACCTTCGGATTCTCCGCAACCTCCGGATTCTCCGCAACCTCCACATCCTCCGCAACTTCCGCATACTCTGCAACCTTCGGCTCCTCCGCAACCT
>JACZSY010000160.1 GCA_022573975.1 SAR324 cluster bacterium
GGTTGGTCTATACCCCGGGGGAAATGATCGCCTCGATGAAGTTGTTCCGCAGGGAATTCCTCAACGCGCCGTCTCCTTTGGTCCTCTCTTCCAGGATTGGGGAGCGTTTTCATTTTTTCGAATCCGTCAGTGAAGGGGGGGCGGAAATGAATCTGTTCACCGGGTATTATGAACCCGAACTTCCCGCTTCGAGGCGGCGCCGGGGAAAAATGAATACTCCGGTTTATGCCCTTCCCCGCGATATGGTGAAAATCCGTCTCGAGCAGTACAGCAAGAAGCTGCCTCCCATCACCCTGACCGGCCGCTTGAAAAATGGCGAACTGGTGCCCTACTTCACGCGCCGGGAAATCCAGGGGGAAAATGCCCTGGCCAAACGGGCCAAGGTGATCGCCTACATGGACCCGGTGGATTTGTTTTTCCTCCAGATTCAGGGCTCCGGCGTGCTCCGCTTCCGGAAGGGCAGGAAAATCAAGGTGGGCTACGCATCGAGCAATGGGCATCGTTACGAGAGCATTGGCGCGTTGATGGTGAGGAAGAAATATCTGGAATTGGACCAGGTGTCCCTGCAATCCATCCGCGCTTTCCTTGCCGCCAATCCCAAACGGGTGCGGGAAATTCTGTATTCCAATCCCAGTTATGTTTTTTTCAGCGTTCAGGCCAACGGCCCCCTGGGGAACATCCGCGTGCCCTTGACGCCGGGCCGCTCCATGGCGGCGGATTGGGCGCTGATTCCAAAAGGGGGGCTGGCCCACATTACCACCACCAGCGTGGTGCCTTTCGATACCGGGAAGACTGAACGCTTGCGCCGTTTCATGGTGGTGCAGGACACTGGAGGGGCCATCAAGGGCCATGGCCGGGTGGATATATTCTGGGGAAACGGAAAAGAGGCGGAATGGAGAGCGGGACATCAAAAAACCCCGGGACGGGTGTTTTTCCTGGTGGCGAAAAAAAAATATCTTGGCGGCGCCGCGGGGGTTCAATAGCCTGACCGAAGACCTTCCGTGCCTTTGCCGCGGTCTTGCCTTGGCCGGGACCGCCGCCCCCCGCACGGTGTCCGGATCCATGGGCCGCCACCAGCGGGAGCGGTCTTTGGCCCTCCCGGAGCGGCAAGGGGGAGCGCGCCCCTCAATATCGAACGGCAGGCTTCATGCCCACCGAAGAAGACAAGGACACAGGGCCCTTCCCGGGAGACGTGACGGGAAAACTCAAGGCCAAAGCCGCCGCATTGGGATTTACCCTGGCCGGCATTCTTCCGGCCGGACCCAGCGAAACCCATGGATTTTACCTGGAATGGCTGGAGGCGGGTTACGCGGGTGAGATGGCCTACCTGCACCGTCATGCCGATTTGAAGCGGAATCCCTCGGCTCTGCTGCCTGCCGCTCCCTTGCATTCCACTCCGTCACTGGTGGCCCTGGCCCATCCCTATCCGGCCCAGGAGCTTCCGCCCGATGCCGGGAACGATGGGTTCCGGGGGCGGATCAGCCGCTATGCCCGTGGAACCGATTATCACAAGATGGTGTCCGGCAAGCTCGCTTCCCTGGCGGAATGGCTGGAAAGCGAAACCGGAACCACCGTGCTCTCACGGGGTTTCGTGGACAGCGGCCCGGTGATGGAACGGGAAATGGCGGCCCGGGCCGGGCTGGGCTGGGTGGGCAAGAATGCCATGCTGATCCATTGGGAGCAGGGTTCCTGGCTGTTCCTGGCCGAATTGCTGGTGCTCCTGCCCCTGACTCCAGACCGCCCCAGGAGGCCCGGCAAAGCCCGTACCGGCCGCGGAAACAGCAGCGGAAACAGCATCGCCGCCGGAAATGGCAGCGGAAATGGCAGCGGAAATGGCAGCGGAAACGGCACCGAAAACAGCACCGCAAACAGCACCGAAATCCGTACGGACGCCGGTTCACTGGCGGAGCGGTTGGGGTTGATCGAAAGCTGTGGGTCGTGCACCGCCTGCATCGACGCATGTCCCACCGGCGCCATTGTCGCGGAAAAAACCGTGGATTCCCGCCTCTGTATTTCCTACCTCACCATCGAGTTGAAGGGGCCGATCCCGATGTCCCTGCGGGAAGGAATGGGTGACTGGGTGTTCGGTTGCGATGTCTGTCAGGAGGTGTGCCCCTGGAACCAAAAGACGCCGCAGGAAAAAACATCACAGCAAAAAGCGCCGCACCCAAAGACCGCAAAAGCCGATGCGGCCGCGATCCAGGGCAACGGGGAATCGTTGCGGCTCGACCTGGCCGGATTGCTTGGGCTGGATGACGACGCCTTCCGCCAGCGGTTCCGGGAGACCGCGATCTGGCGCACCAAACGGCGCGGCCTGCTGCGCAACGCGGCCATCGCCTTGGGCAATCTGGTGGGGAAAGGAATGGCCGGCGGCTCGGAGGGCGCTGGCTCCGGGGAGGCTTTCCGATCGGCCCGTGAGGCGCTTGGCGGAGCCATGGGGGACCCCGAACCGCTGGTGCGGGGCGCCGCGGCCTGGGCGCTGGGGCGATTCCAGGGGGATGAGACGGCCCGGGAAACCTTGAGCAAGGCCCTGGCCGGCGAATCGCACCCGCAGGTGCGCGAGGAGATAACCGGCGCCCTGCATAAAATCGAAATCGCCCGGCCGGGGTGAGAGACCCGTTTTCATCGGCCAGGACTATCCCCCCATGCCGCGCAAATGCGCATAGGCGTTGCGGAAGAGCAGCAGGCCGTCTCCGTCCTCTCCGGTCTCTCCGTCCTGCCCACCCGGGGGGCGGCGGGTCCAGCGGGGGTGATTGGTGTAATGGTTGAATGCCTCGGGGTGGGGCATCAGGCCCATCACCGTGCCTTGCGGGTTGCAGAGAGAGGCGATCCCGAAAGGGCTGCCGTTGGGGTTTCCCGGATATTCCTCGGTGGGGGTTCCGTCCGGGAGGCAATAGCGCAGGGGAACCAGCTTGCTTTCCACCAGGCGGCTCAGCACCCCCGGGTGCTCCCCCACCATCCGTCCCTCGCCATGGCGCACGGGCAACTCGATTCGCTCGATGCCCCGGGTGAAAACACAGGGCGACGCGCCGTCCCCCCGCAGCCGCACCCAGCGGTCCTCGAACCGGCCGTTGGCGTTGGTGGTGAGGGTCACCCGGCCGCCGTCATTGCCGGAGCCGCGTTGTCCCTCCTCCGGCTGGCCGGAGCGGTGCAGTCCAGCAGCGGGTTGTCCAGCTGCGGGTTGTTCAGACGCATAGTCCCGGAACAGCAGCCCCAGCCGGGACAAAAGCTGGAAGCCGTTGCAGATGCCCAGCACCAGCCTTCCCTGGCTCACGAAGTCCTCCAACCGTTCCAGGAAAGTGCCCCCCGAGGGCAGCGGGCGATAGCGGAACCGGTTGGCGCAGGCCCTGGCCCCGCCCAGATCGTCCCCATCGAGAAACCCTCCGATCAGGATCAGGAAATGATAATCGCCCAGTTCCAGATCGCCGAAGTAGAGCTCGTTGATGTGGATCACGTTCACCGAGTCCCGCGGCGCGCCCGCCTTGCGGCAGGAATGGGCGGTTTCCTTCTCGCAGTTGGCGCCCAAGCCGGAAAGGATCAGGGTTTTCATGGGTTGATATCGGTCAGGGAATCGCGAATATGGATTAGATACAGGCGGTCTTTATTCATGAATTTTACAACGAAACGGCATCTCTATGGATTTGATCTTTTAGATAAGGGCTGACGCCTCCCTCGGAAATCACATCCACCGGGCATCCCAGCAGTGCTTCCACATCCTGCCAGAATCCGACCAGGTCCAAATAGGAGCGGCCTTTTTCCATCTCCACCAGCAGGTCGAGGTCGCTTTCGGATTCACCCTCATTCCTGGCGATCGAGCCAAACACGCGAATGTTTCCGGCGCCATGTTTCTCGCCCAGGCGAAGAATCCCCGTTTTCCATTTTTTTCTGATGGTCTGAAGATTCATTGGCTCCACCAGAATCGGGTGAACGGGAATTCCATCCGGATATGCGAATCAATACGGCATCGCGCCGAACAAATCGGCGTGGAATGCGATCAGGATAGCATAAATCGCCAGGGCCAGTCCCGGCCGCCAGAAGCCGATTTCCCCGCCGCGGAAAGTGTTGCGGCCCCGTAAAATCGCCGCGAAGGGAAGCAGGGAAGTGGCGCCGGCGAACGCCCTCCAGGCCTCCCCTTTATCCCTGGCCTTCCTGCGGTCCAGGGAAACCGCCCCCCCCACGGCCAGGGCCAGCATGGCGCCGAAAAACCAAATGGACGCCGTGTCTCCATTGGCCAGCAGGTGGCCCAGGGCCCACAGGGCGATGCCCGTCTGCACGGGATGGCGGGTGACCCTGAAAATGCCCAGGGCCTGGATTTCGCCCCGGAACCGGCCCTCCATCCCGGCCAGGGAGGGGTTGGGCGAGGTCACGCCGATCACCAGCGACATCAACGCGAAAGGCATCAGCGCCAGGGGCGCCCACCCCAGGGCGGTCACCGCCCAGAGCGGTTCCGGCGTGGCGGCGTTGTAGGCCCGGATCAGCCAGATCAGGGTGCCCAGGGCGATCAGGGAGAACAGCCCCCGGTAGGGCCCTTCGCCGATGCGCCGCACCAGCAAGCCCCGCAGGGGCGTGCCCGAAATCAGCAAATGGGCGGCCACGAACACCATGGCCGAGAGGGGAAGGACATTCATGGAGACTCCTCGCGGTGTGGAAGGCGGGCCAAGGGCCGGTGGAAAAAATCCGCCGATAAAAAATCGTCCTTGCTCATAGATCCTTCAGCGTGTGCTGCCAGGAGCGTTTCAGCTCCGCCAGGGAGGCGTTGATCCACAGATTGCTTCCGGGTGCGCCGGTGTCGTGGATGACCAGCCGCGGCTCGGCGGTGACCACCCCCAGCAGATGGCAGGGGATGGCTCGCATCGTCTCCTCGAAGGCCTCCCGGCGTGGCTCCGGGACGGACACCACCAGCCGGCTGGGTGTTTCCGAAAACAGCAGGGTGGTTGGGTCCAGGCCTTCGGCGGCCGCCAGGTCTCCCAACTCCAGCGCCATTCCATACCCCCCGGCGAAGGCCGACTCGGCCAGGGCCACGGCCAGCCCGCCGTCCGAACAGTCATGGGCCGAGCGCACGGTCTCCGCGAGGATCGCCCGATGCAGCGCCCGGTAGCTTTTCAGCGCCCCGGCGGTTTCCACGGTGGGAACATTCCCCCCCCGCAGCCCCAGTTCGGCCAACAGTTCCGAGGCCCCCAGTTCCGCGCGGGTGCGGCCGACGAGGTAGACCCGGTCTCCGGGCGCCTTGAGGTCCATGGTCACCACCCGGCCGATATCCTCGACGATGCCCAGTGCCGAAAACAGCAGCGTGGGTGGAATGGAGATGCGCTTTCCGGCGTGGACGTAATCGTTCTTCATGGAGTCCTTGCCGGAGATCAGCGGCACCCCGTAGGCCACCGCCACGTCATGCACCGCCCGCACGGCCCGCACCAGTTGGGCCATCTTGTATTCCGCGTCCGGGTTGGTGGGCGAGGGCACGGGGTCGCACCAGCAAAAGTTGTCCAGGCCGGCGATGCGGTCCGGGTCGCCTCCCGTGGCCACGATGGAACGCACGGCCTCGTCCACGGCGCAGGCGGCCATGTGGTAGGTGTCCAGTTCGCTGTAGCGGGGGCAGATGCCATGGGCCACGGCCACGCCCCGGCGGCTGTCCAGCACGGGACGCAGCACGGCGGCGTCGCTGGGGCCGTCGTCCTCGGCGCCGGTGAGGGGCTTGACCACCGAGGCGCCCTGCACCTCGTGGTCGTACTGGCGCACGATGGTCTCCTTGCTGCAGATGTTGAGCCGCCCCAGCAGGCGCTGCAACAACGGGGTCAGGTCGCCCTCGGGCAGGGGCCCCGGATCGGCCGGTTCGGGGGACCGCCAACGGGCCTCCAGCTTCATGACCGGCACCCCGTGATGGAGGAAGTCCATCTCCAGCAGCGCCACTACCTGGTCCTTGTAAAATGCCTTCAGCATGCCCGAATCGTTGAACTCGCCCAGGTCGGTGGATTCCACCTCCATCCGCCGCGAGAGGGCCAGCAGGGCCTCCAGTTTTTCCGGCGGCACGGCCAGGGTCATCCGCTCCTGGGCCTCGGAGATGAAGATTTCCCAGGGTTGCAGGCCCGGATACTTCACCGGCGCCCAGTCCAGGTGCAGCGCCGCCCCGCCGCTCAGCTGGGCCATCTCCCCCACCGAGGAGGACAGCCCGCCAGCGCCGTTGTCCGTGATGGCGTTGTACAGGTTCCGCTCGCGGGCCTGGAGCAGAAAGTCGAACATTTTCTTCTGCACGATGGGATCGCCGATCTGCACCGCCGTGGCCGGCGAACTCTCGCTCAACTCCAGGGAGGAGAAGGTGGCCCCGTGGATGCCGTCGGCTCCGATGCGCCCCCCCACCATCACGATGCGGTCGCCGGGGTGGATCCATTTTTCGTGGCCCGGCCGATCCGCGACCTCCGCCGGCATCAGGGCGCCCGTGCCGCAAAAAACCAGCGGCTTGCCCAGGAAGCCCTCGTGGAAGGTCAGCGAACCGTTGACGGTGGGAACGCCGGACTTGTTGCCGCCATGCTCGACGCCCAGCCGCACGCCCTCGTAGATGCGCCGGGGATGCAGCAGCCGGGGCGGCAGTGGTTCGTCGTGAAAGGGCGAGGCGAAGCAGAACACGTCGGTATTGAAAATCAACTGGGCGCCGCGCCCGGTGCCGAAAGGGTCCCGGTTGACCCCGACGATGCCCGTCAGCGCCCCCCCATAGGGGTCCAGGGCGGAGGGCGAGTTGTGGGTTTCCACCTTGTAGACCAGGCTCCACTGCTCGTCGAATTTGACCACGCCCGCGTTGTCCTTGAACACCGAGAGGCACCAGTCCGCCTCGCCCAGCGCCTCCCGCACGGCCTTGGTGGCGCCCTGGATGTAGGTCTTGTACAGGGAGTGGATGGTCTCGCTTTGGCCGGTAGGGTCCGTGTAGACCACCTCCGCGTTGAAGATCTTGTGCTTGCAGTGTTCGCTCCAGGTCTGGGCGATCACCTCCAACTCCACGTCGGTGGCCTCCGCGCCGAGCCCCTCCGCCCGCCGGGCCGCCACCACATCCGGCCGGGCGTAATACTCGACCATGGCCTCCGCCTCGATCCGGCTGAGCGCCAGCACCCGTTCATCGGACAAGGCCAGCAGGGCGTCCGGGCCGGCCGCCGAAAAGCGCTCCACGCGAATCGGATGGCGCAAGTCCACCCGGGGCAGCCGGAAGAGGGTCTTCAGGCCGGCCCGCAAGTCCTTCTTCCCGATCACCCGGATCTGGTGGATCAGCGGATTGGCCAGCCATGCTTCGGCCAGGGCCTCCACCTGCCCGCGGGTGAGCGCCCCGGTAAGGAAGTGCCCCGTGGCCGTGTGGACGTGGTGCCCCTCGTTGAGCGGCCGTCCCAGCCGGCATTCCAGCGACTCCTGGGCGGTGCGTCCCACGTTGTCCGTCACGCCGGGCAGGAAGCCCACCTCCACGTACCAGTCGAACCCCGCGTGCTCCAGGGCTTCGCCATTGACGAAAGTCTGGTGCAACACCGGGTCGGCGAACAACTCCTCGCCCAAGGTGCGCAACGCCTCCGGGTCCAGTTCGCCGTCCGATGGATTCAACCCGCCACCCGCCGGGATGGCCGCCCCGTCGAAGCTGTACACGGCGCAGATGCGCAGCTCCCGCAACGGGACGTCGCTGAACCGCAGGATGCGCTTCAGCAGGCTGCTTCCACCCGGGTCCGGATGACGGGGAGCGGTGAGAATTTCGATGCGGTGGACGGTCATTTGCCCAAAGCGTTGCAAATTGAATCATTTTCCACGGGTCCATTCCCCGCCGCTTGCGGCGAAAAAGAAGCCCGAGGTTTGATGCCTCGCTGCTTGGCGGCGAGGTCTTTCATTGCGGGTTTTTCGGCGGCCTTAAAACCGCTGCCTGCCGGTGAAAGCCTGGTTGAGGGTGACGTCGTCGGTGAACTCCAGGTTGGCGCCCACGGGCAGGCCCCGGGCCAGGCGGGTGATGCTTTCCACCTTGCCTTCCAACACCTTGCTCAGGTGCAGCGCGGTGGCCTCGCCCTGCATGGAGGGATTGGTGGCCAGGATCAACTCGGTCACCTTTTCGCTCTCCAGCCGCGCGGTCAATTCGGCGATCTTCAGTTGATCCGGCCCGATGCCGTCCAGGGGTGAGATCACGCCCAGCAGTACGTGGTACAGCCCATGGAAGACCGCGCTGCGTTCGATCACGTAGATGTCGTTGGGCTGTTCCACCACGCAGATCACGGACGGATCGCGGCGGGGATCGGCGCAGACCGGGCAATGCTCTCCCTCGGCGTACCCGAAGCAGCGCTTGCAGAAGCGGATGCGGTCCTTGATTTCGCCGATGGCGCTGGCCAGGGACTTCGCCCGGGGGGCGTCGCCGCGGAGGATGGCGAAGGCGAGGCGTTGGGCTGTTTTCTGGCCGACACCGGGCAGCCGGGACAATTCGGTGATCAATCGTTCCAGCGGGGCCGGCACATTCATGAAGTGATGCCGGGGATGTCGATGCCCCCGGTCATCTTGGCCATTTCCTCCTGCATCATCTTCTGGCTGCGGCGCACGCCCTCGTTGACCGCGGAGAGCACCAGGTCCTCCAGCATGCGCACGTCGCCGCGGTCCACCACCTCGGGATCGATGGAAATGGATACCGCCTCGCTGCGCCCGTTGAAGGTCATGCGCACCATGTCGCCCCCCACGGTGACGTCCACGGTTTTGGTGGCCAGCAGGGCCTGCTTTTCCTTCAGGTTTTCTCCCAGTTGCTGGGCCTGCTTGATGATGTCTCCCAGATTCCCTTTAAACATCCTCTCTCCTGTCGTTGCGCCCGGACGATGAGGCTTCGCCCAAGGCAATCCCGACGACCTTTCCCTTGGGAAAAAAGCGCAACAGCCGTTGCACGGACTCGTCGTTTTCCGCCTGGGATTCCAACCCGGCGACGCGGGCCTCCTCCCGCAATTGATTGCGGCCGGCGATGGTGTGCGCAAACCGCGCTCTTTCCTTTTTATCATCATTGATGCGGATGTGGAACGCGGGCGAGAACAATGCATCCAGGATCGGGCGCAGGGCGGCTTCATCGGAGGAGGAAAGCCCCGAAGCCTCGTCCGGAGGAACCGCCGTGATGGCCTCGTCCCCGATGGAAACCACCTCCAGACGGCGCAGCTTGCTGGCCAGTAATTTTCCCGCCCCTTCGGCTTTTTCCACCAGGACGCGCCAACGGGAATCGTCACAAAGCGCGTCCTCCAGGGGTCCGTGCTTCGGTGGACCGGGCTGTGGTGGGCCGGGCTGTGGTGGGCCGTGCTGTGGCGGCCGAGGGTCCCCCTCTTTCACGTCCTCCCTGTTTTCCTCCGGGGGTGGGCCCGCCCTCTCCTGGGGCGGGGGCTCGGCGGCGAAATCGGGCGGCGGCTCCTCTGGTGGGGGAGCATCGGCGAAATCGGAGGGGGGGTCTCCTGGCGCCGGGGCGGCGGCTTCCCGTGGCGGTTCGGATGACCCGGTAAATCCGGCGGCTTCGCGGCTCTCCTCCACAGGCGGGGGAGCGCTAATGGGTATTGATGGTTCCTCTGGTGGGGGCGCGGGGGCGAAATCGGGCGGCGGCTCCTCCGGTGGGGGCGCGGCGTCGAAATCGGGCGATGGCTCCTCTGGCGGGGTTTTTTCCGGTAAGGAGAGTTCCTCCCGTGGCGGTTCTGAAATCGTGAGGGAATTCCCCGTGGAATTTTCGCTGGAAACCAATGGGAGATCGCCAGCACCGTGCGGCTCGCCGCCGCCATTCGAAGGGGGCGGTGAAATTTCGCCGCCCGCACCGGCCGCGGATCGATCCGGGGGCTGCTGGCGCGGTTCCTCCCGCGATTCACCGGATTCGCCTCGGTTTCCCTCCCCGCCGCCAACCGCCACCGCGTCGCCGGCGCGCCATGTTTCCGCGTCACCGGCGCGCCATGTTTCCGCGTCACCGGCGCGCGAGGCCTCCGAATTTTCGACGCGCGATGCTTCCGCTTCCCGGCCTCCCGATGAGGGCCGCGATCTTTGAAAACGGGAGGCTC
>JACZSY010000161.1 GCA_022573975.1 SAR324 cluster bacterium
CTTTCTCTATCGGCCCCGCACCAACGATCACTACTCTGAATTCAGTTCCCTGCATTGCTTCGAGTAAAATATGCAATCCCTTGTAGTAGCGCAATACGCCGACAAATAGGAAAAATTTTTCGCCAAACTGACTTTTCGCCCTCTCAAACGATTGGGTTGTTACTTGCGGGTAGGATTGATCATTCAAGCCTATGGGTATAATGTCAGTTTTTTAACTAAACTGCTCAAGGAGATTACTGGTTCGAAAATAGTTTGGTGAAGTGCATACTATTTTTTCAACGGAAGATAAAAAACGGTGCATCAAGGGGGTATATATTTTCAGTAGAAAAGCCTGCCGAATAATATCCGAGTGATAGGTGACCAGCGTTTTCTTTTTCACTTTGCTAAACAGGTGCAAGAAATCAGCGAACGGCCAGGGGAAGTGGTAGTGGACTACATCTGCCCATGCCACCAATCTCTTGAATTCAGAAATACCGGAGAAGCAAAATCCGCAGGAAGCGAATTCAAAATCCAGTTTTACCCGGTGGATATCTGCTTCGTTACTCTTGATTATCTTGGGATCCGGATGACTACTCGGTGTAAAAACCTTGCTGATAATGCCGTGTTTTTGTGTATTTAGACAGATTTGACGGATCGTTTCCTGTACACCGCCCTGACTATCCGGGAAATAGGTACGGTAAACCTGGAGGACTTTGATCACTTTTAGGCAGGCTGAACGGCTTTAGGTTGCATCTTCTTTTGCATGCAAAGGCGTGACTGATGCCATCTGATCATGATCACCTGCTCCTCTTTCATTTACGCGGAGCAGCACATCAGCTCTCTTGTCAGCAATTGTAAAGCCATTAACTGCCCTCGACAGCAATGCTTCAATCAATGTGATATCAAAAGATTCACAACCGGATTTGAGCTCCTGCAACAGGCTGTCAATTTCCTTCCAACCCAGGTAGTCTTCCCTTGCCTGCATGATTTTTGGATGCCTGGTACCTGTCACATCCTCTCCGATCAACAGTTCCTCCACCAGCTTCTCACCATGTCTAAGACCCGTGAATTCGATGGCGATATCTCCTTCACCATTCACAGGGACCCTGACGCTCCCGATACGACAACCGGTACGGTAGGGACCCTGGATGGTAGCGATAAAATATTTTCCTTCACTCTCGATGGAACAAATGAAGGCGGGCTGGTGGCCGATAACACGTTTGCCCATGCCGGGATCATCGTCCAAGGCTTCAGCGCGGGCGTGCTGCAAAAAACCACCGACCCCGCCGCCGATAAAACATCGAAATTCGTTTATGACTTGACGGATATCGCCGGCACCGTCCCTGGGGGGGAAGTCACTTGGAGCGGAAGCATCATGCGGGTCGAAGTCGACGCCGACAATGTCATTACCAAGGTGGTTGTAAAATCCTCAACGGTCACCATCCTCTACGACGGTTCCTTCAGCGGCAAAAACTTTGACGGTGAGGTGATTCAAAACACCACCACCCCCAACGGAAATTTTTCCGTCGATGACATCGATCTGGGGAGATACACCGGGATTTGGGAACTAACCGACTCAAGCAAAACCGGGCCGGTGGTGATTCTGATCACTCCAGATAAGACCTTCCTCGGCTCTTATTCCTGTGTCGACCCGGCCCCCCCGCCCTGGACACTTGCGACTTCCACCTCTGGCATCAGTAATATCACGAGCAGTCCCATTCCCCCCGGGATTCTCCCTCGTCCTATCCACCCGCGCGTCACCCTGATGGCGCCTTTTTATCGCTCCATCGCTTCACCCCCCGAGAATCGGTCTTGAGGTCTTTATTGTAGCACCCGCTCTCCGCCGCCCCCCTCGCATATCCCTGCCTTCCGCGCTCCTTTGTGGAGAAACCCTGGTCATCTTTGTCAGGGCCTGGAATATGCAAGGGTTTTATTACAGCAAAAACGGTTTTGGAAGCCGATTTCCGCCTGAACCGCGGGGGATGCCCCATTGGGCGGCCCTTTCGCCGGGCGGCGCCCCCTCGATGCTTCCGATGCATGGGAAATGGAAACCCTCCGTTTCCCCGATTCCGCCATGGATGGTTAGATTTGATCGAAAGGAAATGGATATCCGATGAAAAATTCGTTATTTATTCTTGCTTTGCTTTTGTTTGCGATGACCGGTGGATGCAATATCGACATTATTACGACCAGTATTCCCGAACCGGACCAATTGACGGGCAGCTGGAGCGGCACGATGCAGGATGGCCAGGGCGCCATGCATCTGGTGACGCTCTCCTTCAATCGGAAGGGGGAGATCACCCGGCATCTGGTGGATGGCGTGGAAACCGGACGCCGGGGGTATGCCACCGGGCCCAATTCCACGGGCACCCTGTTCGCCCTGAAATGGAACGATGGAACCCTGGGCGGGATTCTCACCAATCGGGAGTATACCCACGCAGCCTTCCTGGATCAGGATTTTATCGTCGGCTCGTTGGAAAAGAACGCCGCCGCATACCTGCCCTATACGGTTGAGGACATCATCCAGCCCTTTTGGAGCGGGCATTACCTGTTGCTCGACGGAGATTTCAATTTTCTCTCTTCGGGAGGAGCGCTGCTGGAGGTCGCCCTGGACCGGCGCTTCAACGGCACGGACGGCGATGGCCGGGTGTATGCGGAAACCGCGGTGATCGATCTGACAGACTCGTTCCATGGCCGCTACGAGGGCGCTTATCAAAACGAGGACGACGCTTCCGACGCGGGACCGTTGGTGGCGTTCCTGACCCCGGATAAAACCCACGCCGCGGCTTACACCTGCTCACCCGACGAGACCGGTTTTCCGGATGGGTGCCGGTTTTACCTGTTCAACAAGTAGACGCTACTCCGGGCCTTGCTCCGGGCCTTGCTCTGGGCCGATCCCGGTCGGACAACCACCGCCGGCCCCGCCGGCAACCGGTTCCGGTTGCCGGCGGGGTCTTCCGCCAAAATTTCGCGCCCCATGGCGCCGGTCAATTATTCCGCTCAGGCGCCCATGTCTCCGGCCGGTGGCCCGGGTTTCCGCTCAAAACAGCCCCGGCGGGAGCGCCTTCCACTGTCTTGCCCCAGAACCCCGCTTCGAGCCGTGATATTTCCTCCAGCGCCCGGGCGGATTGGAAAGCCCTGCGGCGCTCGCGGCGCATTTTCTGCCGGGGGGCATCCACCAGGCCAAAAGAGGCGTTCATGGGTTGAAACCGTTCCGGCGGGGTGTCCCGCAGGTAACGCAGCAGGCCGCCAATCATGGTCTCCCCCGAAGGCCGGGGAAATTCCCGGCCGGTCAGCCGCGCGGCCACGCGGCGGGCCACATACAAACCGATGGCCGTGGACTCCATGTATCCTTCCACCCCGGTGAGCTGTCCGGCGAAATACAACCGGTCACAGGACCGCAACGCCAAATCGTCATCCAGCAATGCCGGCGCGTTGATGAAGGTGTTTTTGTGGAGGGAACCGAGGCGGGCGAAGCGGGCCTGTTCAAATCCCGGCAGACCGCGAAAAACCCTGCGCTGTTCGGGCCAGGTCATCTTGGTTTGAAAGCCCACCAGACCGTAGAGCGTCGCTTGCAGGTTCTCCTGGCGCAATTGCACCACGGCGAAGGGGATTTTTCCGGTTTCGGGGTCGGGCAATCCCACCGGTTTCATGGCCCCGAAGGCCAGGGTCATCTCTCCCCGGGCGGCCGACTCCTCGATGGGGAGACATCCTTCGAACGCGCGCAAGGACTCGAACGGATGAAAAGCCACCTTTTCGGCCGCCAGGATTTCAGCGATGAAATTCCGGTATTGCGCTTCGCTCAACGGGCAATTGAGATAATCCGCTTCGCCCTTGCCGTAGCGCGAAGCGGCATAAATGACTTTCCGGTCGATGGAATCGGTGAACACCACCGGCGCGATGGCGTCATGGAAGTACAGGTGGCCTTCGCCGCTCAATTTCACCAACTCCCCGGCCAGGGAGGGCGAGGTGAGCGGACCGCTGGCCACAATCACCGCCCGATGGTTCCGCAGCAAATCCTCCAGGCCGCTTACCTCCCCGCGCCGGATTTCGACGCCGGGCAGGCTTTCCACCCGCTCGGTGACCGCGCGGGCGAAGCGCGCCCGGTCCACGGCCAGCGCCTGTCCGGCCGGCACGGCATGGTCATGGGCGATGCTTAGCATCAAGCACCCCTGCAAGGCCATTTCGGCCTTGAGCAATCCGTGGGCGTTCTCGGGATTGATCGATTTAAAGGAATTGGAGCAGACCGGTTCGGCGAAATGATCGGATTGGTGGGCCTCGGTGGCGCGCACGGGCCGCATCTCATAGAGACGAACCCGCAGACCGCAGCGCGAAAGTTGCCAGGCCGCCTCGCTTCCGGCGAAACCGGCGCCGATGATGGCCACGTCAGCTTTTGGCATCGATCCTGGCGGGGGTTGTGTCTTTCATCGTTGTCGTCGGAATCCCGATCAAATTTGCGGCGGCATGCCCGCCTTCTTTTCCCCCCGGCACGGGGCGCGGTGGCCGCCCTTGCCGTTCCCCTTCAAGGCGAAGCACGATGGCTGCGGCAATTATTGCATGGCATGAAGCAATAGCCGGTCCCGCCATGCCACCATCCAACCCGCGAGGGGAGAACCTTCCGGGCATGCGGGGTTCCGATGGTATGACCCCGGAAGGTAGTATGACTCCGGAAGGTAGTATGACTCCGGAAGGCGGAGATGGCCAATGGCCGGGATGGAAAAAGGGTCCAACGGCAGTCGCATGGAGCACGGATAAGGTGGACAAAGCCATTTTGGATAGCCTGAACATCCCTGTGCTGGTGTCCGGGGCCGATGGCGGGATTCGCCATGGGAACGCTGCCGCGGGACGTTTCTGGCGCGTTCTTCCTGCGAAATTGACCGATTACACCCTGTCTCACCTGTTCGCCGGCGATGAACGGATCGGCGCCGCGGTGGTGCGGGCCGTCACCTCCGAGGCGTCCTCCACCATCGAGCCCGTGCTGTTGCAATCGGCGGCCGGGCGTTCAAACACGGTGCTGCGGATTCAGGTGGATCCCCTGCAATCGTCCGGGGAACAGGCCGGCCTCGCCGTGGTGGCGATCTGGGATGAAACCCGGCGCGAACGCATCGCATCGGCCAGCCATGAGGCGCGGATGCGCCAATCGATGGGTTCGATGCTGAAGGGATTGGCCCATGAGTTGCAAAACCCGTTAAGTGGAATCAAGGGGGCCACCCAGCTTTTGGCCCGCAAACTGGGCCAATCCTCCAGTCATTCCGAATATCCGGAAGTGATCCTGAAAGAACTGGAACGACTGGAACGGCTGATCAAAAACCTGTTGGCCCACGGAGACAATCCTCCGCTCAACCCGGTGGATTTCAACCTGCACGAACTCCTGGACGAGGTGTTATGGTTCATCGCCAATTCCCATGCCCAACTGGAGATGGTCCGCGAATACGACCCTTCGCTGCCCGACTGTCATGCCGACCGGGACCGCCTGCACCAGGTGTTCCTGAATTTGCTGCGCAACGCGGCGGAGGCCAGCCCCGCGGGTGGAACGGTGCGCATCCGCACCCGGATCGCCGGCCCCTGGAGCGAGGAGGAACAACTGCCCGATCCAGGAAGGATCTACTTCCAAATCGAAGTGGAAGACCAGGGCCAGGGAATTTCCGAATCGCACCGCGAACAGCTTTTCACGCCGTTTTTTACCACCAAAGCCACCGGAACCGGGCTGGGACTCTCCATTTCACACCAGATCGTGATGGCCCACAACGGATGGTTGCGACAGCGAAACATAACTCCACATGGTTCTGTTTTTACAGTGATTATTCCGGTTATGGAATAAACGATTACCGCCCATCGAGGCCGGAAACATGCAAAATTTCAGACAATTGCATAGATAAGTTATTGACATTGATAATGAATTCATGAGAAATGAAATCCTTCCCGGGAGGTCTTTCTCCCCAGGATTGGGACATTCATGGTGTGGAATGGGCACAATGACGCTCCGTAGAACCCTGATATGCTTTTTGGCCTTGCTCCTCCTCGGGGCCTGCGGCGGGAAATGGGGAAGGGACGAGGTTCCTTTCCAGCCCTATACCAATGCGCTGACGGCCCTTTTTTCCGATACGGGCGACCTGTCCGGCAAGGTTCTCTTTCCTTCCGATTTTTCCCAGCATTCCATCCGCTTTTCCCTTGGCCAATTCACCTTCGTGACCCATCCGGATGGACGGTTCCGTATTTCACGGATCCCGACGGGCGCCCATCGCTTCAGGGTGAACATGCAGGGATACGAGCCCATCCTCCAGACGGTGACGATTTCCAAGGGAAGTACCACCCGCTTGAACCAAATGGCGCTGGTACAGGCGAGGGGCCTCGTTTTCGGCCGCCTGATCAATCAATCGGGGAACATCGCCGCGGGCATCCGTCTTCAACTGGTTCCCCTGGGTGGGAGCGGCCTGTCGGACCGCCAGGGCGTTTTCAGGTTCGATGGGGTCAAAGCGGGGAAGCATCTGCTCAAAATCGACGATTCGCGTTATTCTCCCAGGGTGAAACGCTTCGTGATGGAAGCCAACGAGCGCCGCGACCTGGGTGTGATCACCGTCTTTCGCCTGCCCGGAACCAGCCGGAGGACGGCAAAACTGGACCGATGACCCCGTTTTTCTCCCCGATGACACTCCAAGCCGCTTTCCGGATCGAATTTCAACCCTGAAGCCGGGAACCGGGGCTCAATCTCCTCCACTGACGCCCCCATGACCGACCAGCGACTTTCCGTCAGTACCCTCGAAACCATGCGGCGCCTGGCCTCCATCGAGGAAATGCGCGCCATGGAGCGGCACGCCATCGAGGTGTTGGGCTTGCCCGGCCGGTTGTTGATGGAAAACGCCGCCGCTGGGCTCGCCTCCCGGGCCTCCGCGCTGTTGGGCCATCACCGGAGCGGGCGCCGCGTGGTGGTGATCTGCGGGTGGGGGAACAATGGCGGAGATGGTTTCGCGGCGGCCCGCCTATTGGCCGACAGGGGCCACCGGGCGAGCGTGGTGTGGATGCCCGGAGCCGCTGGTGCCGGTGGCCGATCGGGCGGTGGCGATCCTTCCGGCGCGGTTGACAACCGGGAGGCCTGGCGCCAATTGGGGCCATGCTTCCAATGGCCCGGCGACCGGCGGGAAGCCGAGGAGGCGCTTTCCCAGGCGGAACTGCTGGTGGACGCCCTGTTCGGCACGGGCCTGGGACGGGCGGTGACGGGGGATGCGGCCTCCCTGATCGAAGCCATCAATACCATTGGACGAAACAACGGTGTGCCCGTGGTGGCCGCCGACATTCCCTCGGGCATCCACGGGGACACGGGACAGGTGATGGGCGTTGCGGTGCGCTGCACGCACACGGTCAGCTTTCAGGCCGGAAAACCGGGGTGCTACCTGCATCCCGGCAGCGATCATGCCGGGGAAGTGGAGGTGATTCCCATTTCCATTCCGCAAAGCTGGCCCCCGGACCATCCCGGCACGTACCTGTTGACCCGTGCCTTCGCGGCGGCGGCGCTGCCCGTTCGGCCTTCCGGCGGTCACAAGGGAACCTTCGGGCACCTGCTCGCCGTCTGCGGGTCGGCTGGAATGGGAGGCGCCGCATTGATGGCCGGCCGTTCCGCGCTCAAGACCGGAACCGGTTTGGTGACCCTGGCCGTGCCCTCGCCCCTGCGGGACCAATTCCTCGCCGCCGCGCCCGAATTGATGACCCTGGCGCCGTCCACCGCCCCGCGGTCCGGCCCTGCCGACAGCCCGCGGTCCGGCCCTGCCGACAGCCCGCGGTCCGGCCCTGCCGACAGCCCGCGGGCCGGATATTTCACCGGGGAGGATCTCCCCGGGGTGCTGGCGGCGGCGGCCTCGCGTTCCGCCGTGGTTGTCGGGTGCGGCCTGGGGCGCGCGGAGGCCACCGTGTCCTTTGTTCGCCGGTTGGTGGCCGAAGTCCGGGTTCCCCTGTTGATCGACGCCGACGGCCTGTTCGCCCTGGAACCCGTCCACCTCAAGGCCGGCAGGGAAGGCAGGCCCGGCCATGCTTCCGTGGTGATCACGCCGCACCTGGGAGAGTTGAGCCGCCTGGCCGGCATCCCGGCGGCGGAACTGGCGGCCGGCAAAATCGAATGGGCACGGCGACTTGCCGCGGAATGGGGTGTCATTCTGGTGATGAAGGGCCCCGGAACGGTGATCGCGGCGCCGGAGGGGGATGCGTTCATCAATCCCACCGGAGACCATGGGTTGGCTTCCGGGGGCACAGGGGACGTTTTGAGCGGGATTATCGGGGGGCTGCTGGCCCAGGGATGCGAACCGCTACAAGCGGCGCTGCTGGGGGTCTACCTGCACGGGCTGGCCAGGGACTGCCAACGGGAAAGGTTCAACCCGCGTTATTTCACGGCGACGGAATTGATGGAGGGAATCAACTTGGCCTTGCTGGAACTGGAAGGACAGGGAACATAAAGGCGGGCGGCATCATTTTTTTTTTGCACCCGGCCTCCCAGCCACCGCCCGGGCCGAATACCGCCATGGCCTGTCGCCAACCCCGTGCGGATTACCGCTTGGAGTATTGGAAGCGCTTGCGCGCCCCTGGCTGGCCGTACTTTTTGCGTTCCACTTCCCGTGCATCCCGGGTCAAAAGCCCCGCCTTTTTCAAGATCGCGCGAATATTTTCTTGGGGCAGCAGGGACAAGGCCCGGGATATTCCGTGCCGGATGGCCCCGGCCTGGCCGGAAGTCCCGCCTCCCCGGACGTTCACCTTGATATTGAAACGTTCGCTGTTTTCCGTCAGCACCAGCGGTTGCCGCACCAACACCCGGTGCGCCTCCTGGCCAAAATAGTCGTCAAGGCTTTTCTTGTTGACCAGAATCTGCCCGTTGCCGGGCCGCACGTAGACGCGCGCGATGGAGGTTTTTCGTTTTCCGGTGCCGTAATATTGCTCAGGGGCCTTCATGGCGAAATATGATTTCCTTGCTTGAATTGGTTTTCAACCGGCCGCACCCACGATTCCAACAGGATCGCGGCTAATAGGGAAGGGCATAGGCCCTGGGTTGCTGCGCCTGGTGCGGGTGCTCCGTGCCGGTATACATCTTGAGCTTGTGGAGGATTTTGCGGTTCAGCGCGTTCCTGGGCAGCATGCCCTTGACGGCCAGCCGCAACAATTCGGTGGGCTTCTTTTGCATCAGCTTTTCCGCCGTCACCGCCTTCAACCCGCCAGGATAACCGGTGTGGTGGTAGTAATACTTGTCCTTCATTTTCGACCCGGTCAACCTCACCTTTTCCACGTTGATCACGATCACGTAATCGCCCGTGTCCAGATGGGGAGTGAATATGGGCTTGTGCTTGCCGCGCAGAATTTTGGCCACCTGGCTGGCGACGCGGCCCAGGGACTTTCCACTGGCATCGATCAGGAGCCATTCCGGGGCATAAATCCCGCCGGGTTTTACGTCTTCGGCGCGGATGGATACTGTTTTCATGGCGTTGAGAGTAACGAAATGATGAAAATCAAGAATACCGGTAAAGGATTCCCAAGGTTTCGGACGGCTTGCAACCGCTTGGCCGGGTGAATTACATTAAATGCCCGTTTTTCACCGTAAAGTCAAGAATTTCGTGGGAAAAGGCGGGGCAACCGCAAGGCCGCAGTGGGGTTCTCGCAAGGTGTATTCAATGGGGTTTTGGGTAAATCTGGAAAATCCTCACCAAGTGGGAAAAGGTGATTCACAGGTCCATATCATTGTAAATACAACGCATTTACCCTCTCCGCACCTGTATAGACCGGAGAGGGTCGGTGCCGTTGTTGGGCGCTGGGTTGAGGCCTCGCCGGAAAAACTCCAATCTTCCAATCCAACCCACCCCTTGAATAAAAAGCTTCCCTCCCTGTGTTGGGGCGACGGGGGAATCCCCATCCCCGACCCTTCCCCATCGAATGGGGAAGGGTGACCAATTAGCCTATATCGTTGGAATACGACGCTTTCCCCCCTCCACTGTGTTGTTTAACAGCCCGTGGAGGGGGGAGGAGGCCGCAAGCCGGAGGGGGGGGGGATTC
>JACZSY010000162.1 GCA_022573975.1 SAR324 cluster bacterium
GCTTTCCAATACAGGTATAACATCAAGCAGTTGGCCCAAGCTCAGCTTGGGAAGATTTTGCCAATGGAGAGGGAGGGGAAAGGGCTTTTCAACCGGCGGCATCCCCCCCCCCCACATTCCCCCTATTCCTTCTCCCCCTTGCCGAACAGCCGGCCCATGGCGCCGCGCACCACGGCGCCGGCCACCTCGGTGACGCTCACCGCGTTGTCGCCGGGCTCGGTTTCCGGGGGGGCTTCGCCCGCGGCTTCGGCGGCCAGGCGGGCCGAGAAGGCCTCGGTGAATTTCCTGAACATGGACTTGGAGACATCCTCGATCATGCGCGAGCCGAACTGGGCCAGCTTGCCCGAGATGATCAGGTCGGACTGGGATTCCATCTCCGTGCCCCCGTCCGGCAGGGCTTTCAGCTTGCCGGAGATGGTCATGGAGGCGCTGCCGGTGCCTTTGACGTCCTTGCCTTTACCCACCATGCGGATTTCATGGGCGGCCTCGTCCAGGTGTTCGATCACCACCTCGCCCTTGAACTGGGAGGTGAACGGCCCCAGCTTCATCTTGATGGCGCCCTTGTAGGTCTTCTCGTCCACCGCCTCCAGGATTTCCGCCCCCGGCAGGCAGGGCGCCACCTTGTAGGGATCGGAGAGGAACTTCCAGACCCGCTCGATGGGCTGGTCGATGGTGAAGGAATTTTTCAGTGTGACTTGCATCGCTTCCGGTTTTGGTGAGGGAGAAGAAGGGAGCACCCGGGCGGCGCCTGTATCCTGGTGGCCGCGCCGGGCCGCGGAGTCTTCAATCTATCATGGCCTTCGAATTTCGCCCTGCCGGCGGACGCCCTGAAGGCCGTCCGCCTGGGAAGATGGATCGCGCCACTATATTTGCTACTCGGCGATCCCTTTTTCCTTGAGGATCTGCCAGATTTTCCACGGGGTGACCGGCATGTCGATATGGGTCACGCCCAGATGGGAGAGGGCATCGACGAAGGCGTTGACGAAGGCGGGCACGGACCCCACGTTGGGCGATTCGCCCACGCCCTTGGCCCCGATGGGATGATGGGGCGAAGGCGTCACCGTTTTGTCCAACTCCCACACCGGGGTTTCCACCGCCGTGGGCAGCAGGTAGTCCATGAAGCTGCCGTTGAGGATGTTGCCCTGCTCGTCGAAGCGTATTTCCTGCATGGTGGCGATGGCGAATCCCTCGGTGAGCCCGCCGTGAATCTGTCCTTCCACGATCATCGGGTTGATGATGGTGCCGCAGTCGTCCACGGCCACGAACCGGCGCACCTTGAACTCGCCGGTCTGGTTGTCGATGTCGATCACGCAGATGTAGGTGCCGAATGGAAAGGTCAGGTTGGGGGCGTCGTAATAGACGGTGGCCTCCAGCCCCATCTCCATGCCCTCGGGCGCGGCGGTGTAGGCGGCGAAGGCCACCTCGGCCATGGTCTTGGACTTTTCGGGCACGCCCTTGACCTGGAACTTGTAGTTCTTCCATTCCACGTCCTCCTCGCTCACCTCCATCATCGAGGCGGCGATTTTCTGGGCCTTGGCGCGGATCTTGCGGGCCGCCATGGCGGTGGAGGCGCCGGCCATGGGCGTGGAACGCGATCCGTAGGTGCCCAGCCCGTAGGGGGCGGTGTCGGTGTCGCCTTCCTCCAGCTTGATGTTCTCCTGGGGAATTCCCAACTCCTCGGCGATGATCTGGGGGAAGGTGGTCTCGTGGCCCTGGCCCTGGGATTTCACGCCCAACCGTGCAGTGACGGTTCCGGTGGGATGCACCACGATTGATGCGCCGTCGTTCATGGAGAGGCCCAGGATGTCGAAATCCTTGCGCGGCCCAGCCCCGACGATCTCGGTGAAGCTGGAGACCCCGATGCCCATCAATTCGCCGCGGGCCCGTTTTTCGGCCTGTTCTTTTCGCAACTCGGGATAGCCGATCTTGTCCAGGGCCACCTGCATGGCGGCCTGGTAATTGCCGCTGTCGTACTCCCACCCCGTGCAGGACTTGTAGGGGAACTGGTCGGGCTGGATGAAGTTCTTCAGCCGCAGTTCCACCGGGTCCATGTTCAGCTTCTGGGCCAGGGCATCCACGGCCCGCTCGATGATATAGGAGGCCTCGGTGACCCGGAACGAGCAGCGGTAGGCCACCCCGCCGGGCGCCTTGTTGGTGTAGTAGGCGTCCAGATTGATCGAGGCGGCGCCGATATCGTACGAACCGGTGCAGATGTTGAACAGCCCGGCCGGCCATTTCGTCGGCGAGGCCTGTGCGTCGAAGGCCCCGTGATCGGCCTGGGTGTTGACCCGCAGGGCGGTGATCTTCCCGTCCTTGGTGGCGGCCAGTTCGGTGGTGGTGTGGTAGTCCCGCGCGAAGCCGGTGGACTGGATGTTCTCCGAGCGGGTCTCGATCCACTTGCAGGGCAGGCCGGTGAGGAAGGACACTCCGGCGGCCAGCACGTAGCCGGGGTAGATCGGCACCTTGTTGCCGAAGCCCCCGCCCAGGTCCGGCGAGATAAAGCGGGTCTTGTGCTCCTGGAAAGGTGAAATCATGGCGAACACGGTGCGGTGGGCGTGGGGGGCCTGGGAGGTGATGTAGAGGTCCATCTGCCCGGTGATCTTGCTGTAATCGGCCACGCAGCCGCAGGTCTCCATCGGCGCCGGGTGGACGCGCTGGTAATGGGTGTGCTGCGAGATGGTCACTTCGGCCTCGGCGAAGGCCTTGTCGGTGGCCTCGGCGTCGCCGGACTTCCAGTTGAAGATGTGGTTGTCCTTCTTGCCCTCCTTGTCGTCCCGGATCACTGGAGCGCCGGGGGCCTTGGCGGCCTCCGGGTCCATCACCACGGGCAGTTCCTCGTAGTCCACCTCCACCACGGCCGCGCCGTCGGCGGCCGCGTACTGGGTCTTGGCCACCACGAAAGCCACTTCCTGGGACTGGAAGCGCGCCTTGTCCCCCGCCAGCACCGCCTGGGTGTCTCCGGCGAGGGTGGGCATCCAGTCCAGCTTCAGGCCTTTCAGCACCTCGGCGGTGACCACGGTGATCACTCCCGGAACCTTGAGGGCCGCTTCGGTGTTGATGCCGTTGATTTTGGCATGGGCGTAGGGGCTGCGGACGAACACCCCGTAGACCATGCCGGGCAGGTAGATGTCCTCCACGAATTTGCCCTTGCCATGCACGAAGCGGGGGTCTTCCTTGCGCTTGACCCACTGGCCGATGCCGCCCAGGGATTCGGATGTAATCTCAGTCATTATTTTCCTCCCGCCGCCATTTTGGCGGCTGCGTATTGAACGGACTTGACGATGTTCTGGTATCCGGTGCAGCGGCACAGGTTGCCCGAAATGCCCCAGCGGATTTCCTCCGCGGTGGGGTTGGGGTTGCGCTCCAGCAGCCCGAGGGCCGCCAGCATCATCCCCGGCGTGCAGAAGCCGCACTGCAATCCGTGGCATTCCATGAAACCTTCCTGAATCGGATGCACCTCGCCGTTGGTGGCCAGGCCTTCCACGGTTTTGATGGCGCAGCCGTTGGCCTGCACGGCGAACAGCGTGCACGACTTGACCGGCAGGCCGTCCAGCATGATGGTGCAGGCGCCGCAACTGGTGGTGTCGCAGCCGATATGGGTGCCGGTGGCGCGCAGGTGATCGCGGATGAAATGCACCAGCAAAAGGCGCGCTTCCACCTCGCCGGTTCGTTCCTCTCCGTTGAGGGTAACGGTAATGGCATGTGTGCTCATGGTCTAGTTTCCTCCCTTGGCGCGTTCCGCCGCCCGCCGCAGGGCCCGGATCGTCATTTGTTTCACCATCGCTTTTTTGTATTCCGCCGGGGCACGGGTGTCCGATGTGGGATCGGAGGCCGCTTCGGCCAGATTGCCGGCTTCGGACAGTGTGGCGTCGTCGAGGGCCTTGCCCGCCAGGTACGCTTCGGCGGCGGTGACCTTGATGGGCGTGGGACCCGAGTTGGTCAGGCCGATGCCCGCCGAGGCGCAGTTTCCCGAAGCGTCCAGGGTGACCTGCGCGGCCACGGCGATGATGGCGAAGTCGCCCACCCGGCGCTCGATCTTGAAATAGGCGCCGCCGCTGTTGGCCGGCGGCATGGGAATCCGCACCTCGGTGAGAATCTCATCGGGTTTCAACGCCGTCTCCAGCAGGTCCACGAAAAATTCGCTGATGGGCACCACCCGCTCGCCGGAGCCGCCGGTCAGCACCACCTCGGCCCCCAGGGCCAGCATCACCGCGGGGTGGTCGTTGGCCGGGTCGCCGTGGGCCAGGTTGCCCGCCACCGTGGCCCGGTTGCGCACCAAGGGATCGGCGATCAGTTTCGCCGCGTCGGCGATGATGGGAAATTTGGAGGCGATCAGATCCGAATGCTCCAGATCCGACTCGCGGACCAGCGCGCCAATCTTGAGCACGCCGCCCTCCTCTTTGATGTAATCCAGCCCGGCGATGCCGTTGATGTCCACGATATGTTCGGGCTCGGCGATGCGAAGCTTCATCATCGGAACCAGGGAATGCCCGCCGGATAAAATCTTCGCCTCCTCGCCGTATTGCTGCAACAACGCCACCGCATCGGAAATCGATGAGGGCGTATGGTATTCGAAGCTGCCTGGAATCATTGCAAATTCCCCCAGATAGGGTTCGTGGGAGGGGTGTTGAAACAACGGGACGTTGAAACAACGGTTGCTGAAACAACACCGGAAATCAATTCATGTGAATGCGATTATCGATGGGACCTATCGAATAACCGGGTTGAAAGCAACCGATATATTAAAGTTGCCCGAAATTTCCGTAAGGGTGGGTATTTGTTGTGACAGGGAGGGCAACGGGGGAGGGAATTGCGGCATTGAATCAACGATCCGGATTCGCCGCGAAACCCCCGGAAGGAGCGTCCCCGCCTCCAGCCGCCCGCGCAGGGCCTCGGCCTGTCCGGACCACCTGGTCATGGCCATCCCGGCGACCGGGGAGGCGGCTCTATTCAGGCTTCTCGATCCGTCCCTTGAGCCGGCTGGCCAACTCGGGGTGCTTGTTCTCGATGCCCTTGAACATGGGCGAGGTGGTGGCCTGACCGGAGGAAGCCAGCATCCTGGAGAGGGCGTCGAACTTGAGCAACTCGGTGGAAACGACCTCCATGTCCGTCACCAGGCGCAGGGCCGAGGAAAGCGTGAGCCGGAAGTGCCTCACGAATCGGTCGTGGATGATCTCCAGGGCGGGCATCCGGCCCCGGACGATCTGGTCCGAGCGGGTAAAACTGTATGGCTGCGCGGCCCCCCGACCTCTGCCTGATTCCGCACTTTGGTCCACGGAGGGCTGGTCGTTTTCCATGATGGACTCCGGCGATGGAATCCTTCTTGTGGAGAGTGGAAGTTCCTCTTGGCGGACGAATATCATCAAGCGAAAAACGTCTTGTCAGAGGATTGCGCTCCCACCCCCTGGGAAATTGCATTTACACTGGAAAATGGAAATATACACCAGAAAATGACGGAATTGCCAGTAAAAAAACACGGAAACCAGGGTGGGGCAGGACTCCCGGTGGACTTCTCAAAACAACCGCCGGGAACGGGCAACAGGCGTCCGGAAAGTGGAAGCCGGTGTCCCGGCAGGGGGCGAATTGTGGTATCAGTCAGGTTGACTTTATGATGTGGCCCCATTTCCATCGAAGGGAATCGGCGGCGTCCCCATCATCTTGAACTATGTGCGCCCGGGTGTCCAAGCGCGTCCGGCGGCGCGGTGGTCCCCGTGCAAGGGCGCCAACGCGGGATCGTTCCGGGTCCCAGACCCACCACCAGGACACATCCGCGAGGCGCCATGCCGGTTTCACAAGTTCTACCACTTCCCCTCCCCACCGGTGATCCAGGCGGAACCGCTGGCGCAAGCGGAAACGCAAGCGGAAACGCAGCGGCACGCATGGGCCTGGGACGCCTCCTGCTGGCCGGATGGCTGGCGGCTTGCCTCGTTTTTGCAATTTGGACGACGCCGTCGCTGGCCCAGGAAATCGGCAAAACCTCCAGCAACCCCCCGCCCACTTCCCCCCCCGTCACCGGGCCAGTTTCCGGGGCCATTACCGTGGCGGTGCTGGATTTTGACGCCTCCCCGAAAATCTCCGGGCAATCGGAGGCCTTCTCCGCGAAAATCCGGGTGTTGCTGGCCAAGAACCCCCGTTTCCAGGTGATGGAGCGGGGACGGATGAACTTGGCCCTGGCGGCGGACAAGCTATGGGGCAAGCCCTGCCTTGAAACCGGCTGCGCGGCCGCCGCCGGGCGCGCGCTCAAGGTGGAAAGGGTGGTCGTGGGCGAATTGTCCCTCGGCGGCAAGGAGACCTGGCGGGCCACGGCGTTGATCGTGGACGTGAAGCGGGAACAAACCCTGTCCGCCCAAAGGGTCAGCGGGAAGATGGCATTCGAGGCCTTCCTGGCGGAAAAACCGGGCGTGCTCGCCCTGCGCCTGGTCACGGCGATTTCCTCGGCGATTTCCTCGGCAGCTTCCTCGGCAGCTTCCTCGGCGGCTTCCTCGGCGGCCCCCCTGGCTTCGGTGCCCAAGGCGCCGCCAGCGGGAGCCCCGGATACAGTCCCGGGGGAGAAACCAGGCCCGCTCGCCCCTGCCGTCAAAAAACACAAAAAACCCCGCCCGGAGCTGCAACGCCAAAACCCGATCCGGTTGTCCCTCACCTTCGGCGAGTTTCAGGTCATGGCGATGAAGGTTTCCGACTTCTCCGGCGTTGGAGAGGATACCTTCAACGAGGTCGTCGACGCCGTTGGCGTGGGGCTGGGGTTTGAATGGCTTTTTCCGGGCACAGGTCCCACTTTCTCCCTCTTCACCGCCTTCCACTATGGCCGGGTGAGGGGGGTGCTTCTGGACGACGACGAGCCAGGGGTCGAATCGGGGCAAACGGTCTCCGGCGTCGCTCTGCCGGCGGATTTCAGGGCCAGCGGCATGTTCTCCCAGACCGAAATCGGCGTCGGTGTCAACTGGCTCCTCCCCAATTGGCGCTTTCATGTCAACATGGCCGTTTTTTCGCTGCTGGCGCAGTACGATTTCCAGGACACCATTCTCTCCTCGGGCCGCAAAACCGGGTGGGAAGTCAAGGGCAAGGGGGTCAACGCCGCTTTTCTCTTCGAATACATGACCGCCAAAAAGATCACGGTGGGCGGAATCTTTCAGTCCGGCATCGTCTACGCCTTCGAGGGCAGCAGAATCAGCGCCTATGAAAAAGCGGGCTACAAAATAAGGGGCGTCTATACCGAAACGATCGGGGTGCGGGTTGGCTATGGGTTTTAAATTGCGGTGGAATCCCCATCCCCGGCCTTCCCCCATTTGGCTGTTAAAAATCACCGGGAGAAGGGTGGCTTGCCTGCATTATTGTAAACACGATGCATTTTCCCTCTCCGCATGGTCGAGGGTCAGCGCCGTTGTTAGGCGCTGGGGTGGGGCCTCGCCGGAAAAACCTCAATCCCCCAAACCAATCCACCCCATGGACATAAAGCTCCCCTCCCTGCCCAGCGGGGAGGGGCCGGGGGAGGGGTCCGGCGGCAATCCCTCTCACACAAAACCCTCCTCTATATCATTGTAAACACGACGCATTTCCACCTCTCCATCCTGATGGAGAGGGAGGGAGGCGAAGGCCGGAGGGGGGGGTCGGGCGTCGTAATCCCCAAGCCCCCCAATCCCCCATCGTTGTGGGCCTTTCACATGAACAGCGGCGTGATTTCCAGCGAGGCGAGATCGCCTTCCATCTGCCCGGCGGAGGGGCCGGCCTGGAAGCGTGAGGCGGCGTCGAGCACCATGGGCAGCAGGCGATTGTCCCCCACCGTGTTGAGGAAGACGCCGGGACGGCTGAGCGCCCAGTGCACGGCGTTGTCGATGCTGGCCTGGTGCTCCAGTGGCTCGTACCAGGTGTCGCGCGTCGGTTCCTTGGTTCCCCAAGGCGCGCGGGCGATGGACTTGATGGTTTGCACCGCCACGTTGCGCTGCTGGCAGAGCGAGAGCAGCGCCTCGAAATCGGCGCGGTACTGGGGGTTTTGCATCATGGCGAAGTTGTAGGGCAGCAGCACCGAGTCGAAGGCGAAGCGCTCCAGGCTCTCCTTGTGAACCCTGGGCGCGGCGGTGCCGTGTCCCGTCACGCCGATGAAGCGCGTCAATCCCTGTTCACGCGCCTCGACGACGGCCTCCAGCGCCCCGCCGGGCCTGAAGGCATTGTGCCATTCCGGGGGGTCCACCAGGTTGTGAAGCTGCAAGAGATCCACATGGTCCACCCTGAGGCGTTCCAACGACTGGTGAATCTGTTCCTTGGCTTTTTGATAGGTTCGCTCCCGGGTCTTGGTCGCCAGAAAGAACTTGCCGCGATGGGCGTCCATCCAGGGGCCGATGCGCAGCTCCGAATCGCCATAACCCGGGGCGGTGTCGATGTGGTTCACCCCGTGCTCCAGCAATAGCTCCAGCACGCGGTCCGCCTCTCCCTGGGAGCAGGCTTTCAAGGCGGCCCCGCCGAACAGGGTGCGGGTGCTGTTGTGTCCGGTGGCCCCGAAGGGGATTTTGTCGATCATGGGCGCGCTCTCTTTTCGAAATGTGGACGCTGCAAGGCTTTAAGGGGTGTTTCACCCCTCAAAATCCCTGGCAAGCTTGTTTAACCGGGCATCCAAATAAATTGAATAAACTGAGACCTCTGCATTACCCTGCCGAAAACCCATCTCTTCGGCGAAGCGGATAATTTCCACTCAGATTTCGGTAAAATCCCTCATTTCACCTTTGTCCCACCCCCGTTTTGAGGCTATCGGGGGTGGGTTCCCGGATTTTGGGCGCACTACACCCTATGAAACCGGTTGAAGTTGCACCATTTTGCGCAGGTTGAAGGCCATGCACAAGAGTAAGGCCTGGTTGAGGTTGCGTTTCAATCCCACATAGGAACTTCCGCGGAACCCATAACTGCGCTTGAGGGTGCCGAACACCCGTTCCACGGGAGAACGGATCGTGCTGAGGTAGCGGTTCCAGGTGCGCTCCCAATCGGTCAGGGGCTTGTTGCGGCGACCTTTCCTGAGGATACCCGGCATGACATTCGCTTTTTTCAACCGCTTCCTGCGGGCCCTGCTGTCGTAGGCCTTGTCGGCGTAAACCGATTTTTCATCCCCACTGAGCAAGGTTTCGAACACCTTGGTGTCATGCACATTGGCCGGCGTCATCTCCGCCTTACGGATCAGGCCCGAGTCCGCATCCACGCCCACGTGCAACTTGTAGCCGTAGATGGGTTGGCCCCGCTTCACCGTCCAGGCCGCATCTGGGTCTTTGGGGGCGGTTTCACCTTTGCGGGGAGGACGGCTATGCGCCTCGACCAGGCTGGCGTCTATCAGCGTACCCTGCTTGATCAGCAGACCCTGGTCGTCCAATTGCCGATTCAACTCTCGCAGTAGTTTGTTGGTCAGCCTCAACTCCGCAACCCGGCCCCGAAAGCGGCAGATGGTGGTTTCGTCGGGCACCGCATCGTTAAGCCCCAACCCCAGGAACCGCCGAAATGACAACCGGTCGCTGATGGCCTCCTCGGCCATCGGGTCGCTCAAGCCGTACCACTGCTGAAGCAGCAGCACCTTGAACAGCACCACGGGCGGGTACGATGGGCGACCTCCCTTGGAGGCCTTGAAAACCTTGTGCAAGGTCTTGTCAAAGTGTTTCCAGTTCAACGCCTCATTGATCCGATCCAGTACACCGGGCTTATGCTCAATGCCCCATGCCGCCAACTCATCCTGCCCGCTTTCCTTGCCGATCATCGCCGCCTCCATGGCTCGTTCACCGCTTGATCCGATTACATTCGTTTCAAAGGTTCATTGCAAGGGGTTTTGCAGAGGTCTCAAGATGTTAAATCCGAAGGGCCATCTGGGCAGCATGTACCAATCTCAAATTGGGTGACGCCAGCATTCCTGCCGGCAAAGAGGGTGGGAAGCAGACTTGGGAACAACTGGGAAAGCACTTGCCTCTCTTTGCGTTGTTCCAGAGCGACCGAGCCAGTCGGGATTCGGAC